>JAWLCZ010000034.1:0-26072 GCA_041686835.1 Paenibacillaceae bacterium
TGGTCATTCGTGTAGGAGTGGACGGTCGTCATCATGCCTTTGACGATGCCGAACTTGTCGTTCAGCACTTTCGCGAACGGAGCAAGACAGTTCGTCGTGCAGGAAGCGTTGGAAATGATCGTATGTTTCGCCGGGTCGTATTTGTCTTCGTTTACGCCCATAACAATCGTAATGTCTTCATTGGTCGCGGGCGCGGAGATGATGACTTTTTTTGCTCCGCCTTTCAGGTGAGCTTCCGCCTTTTCTTTCGCGGTGAAAATGCCGGTCGATTCGACGACAATTTCTACGCCGTACTGCGCCCAAGGCAAATTGCCCGGATCGCGCTCCGCGAACACTTTGATTTCTTTGCCGTTCACGATAAGGCTGCCTTCTCCCGCTTCAACGGTCGCGTCCAGTCTTCCGTGAGTCGTGTCGTATTTCAGCAAATGCGCCAGCATTTTGACGTCGGTCAAATCGTTAACCGCGACGACTTCCACTTCCGGATTGTTCAGTGCCGCACGAAACACATTTCTGCCAATGCGGCCAAAACCGTTGATACCTACTTTTACCATGTTGATTTCCTCCTCAAATCGATGTTTTATATATTGAACGATTCAGCAGCGTCACTTCCGTGACCCGCTCCTGAACCGGGGTTAACCACGTTCGGCTGTCGCCTGTTCTTCCATGGCGAGTATTTCCCGCGCCGCCGCTTCATCCGTCACGAGCACATCCTCGTGACCGAAACGCATAACCGCCGCGATGGCTTCCGCTTTGCTCTTGCCGCCTGCAACGGCAATCGCCACTTCAATGCGCTCTTGTATATCTTCCAAACGAAGGCCGACTGTTGGCATCTTGTGAACGATGCGGCCGTCGCGATCAAAATAAAAGCCGTAAGCCTCCGCAAGCGCGCCTTCTTTCTTCAGGCTGCGGATTGTTTTCTCGTCCGTTCTGCGCCTTTTGGCCATAACAATAGCGTCTCCGATACCATGAACGACAATGCGGGCTTTGCGAATCATCTCGACGATTTCCTGAATGTTCGGTTCGGAAATAAGCGACTGGTAAGCCTCTTCGCTCAAATGATCCGGCACGTGGAGCAGCCGGTATTGCCCGCCTGTCCGTTTGGCCATCGTCGAAGCGATCGTGTTCGCCTGCAGTTCCACGCTTTCTCCCAGGCCGCCTCTCGCAGGAACAAACCAGTTGCCCTTCAGATGCGCGGAAGCGGTGAGACTCTCGGCCACTTCGGCCATCGTCGAACCGCCGTTGACGGCAATGATGTCATCCTTGGCGGCGTATTTGACGAGCGCTGCCGCACCCGCCCGGCCCAGTTCCTTTTTGGCGTAGGGGGACGTGTCGGAATCGCCCGGAACGACAATGACGTGCTTTAGCTTGAAGCGGTCCCGGAGCTGTGCCTCCAGTTCGGTCAAGCCGAAGATTTGTTTCATCATCGGCTCCATCTCTTCCAGCAGCGCTTTGCCGCTGTCCGTGATCCGCATTCCGGCGGAGCCGACATCGAGCAGCCCTTGCGCTTTAAGAAAATCGGCCTCGCCGCGCAATACCCGTTCCGTCATGTCCAGCGAAGCTGCGAGCGTCCTCCGCCCCACCATGCCGCAGAGCATCACATGATGCAGGATGGTGTACCGCTTTTTCAACACCGTCATCAGATCGGGCACCAGCTGCTTCTGAATGTCCAGAATAGTTCTCATTCGATCACTCCGGCTTCTTATCTCTTGACTGGACATCATTCGTCCCGCGTACTCTTTTTCAGTCCCACAACAGGTAAAAAAAAATAAACTTCAATGTTATTGTATAGAATCGTATATACTTTTGCAAGTGCCATAACACCCGGAACGCCGCAATCCAACGCTGCCCTGCCCGGCGCATTCGCTTGGCGCTATTTTGGCACAATTTTATAACTTGATTTTTTTTTCGTTATGGCATATAATCATTTTTGCTTGTTCATACGCGCTCGTGGTCCAAAGGATATGACGTAGGCCTCCGGAGCCTAAGATCGAGGTTCGATTCCTCGCGAGCGCGCCATATTCCATCTATTCATTATACTCTATGATTGGCAAAGCTTCTTGATGAAGCTTTTTTTATTATGTCTCGAAAAGGATGTCCCGAAATTCACGGCGCCGATAAGTTTGACTTTCTTTGACTTTTGTATTCATTTGAGATATGATGATCTTAAAGCTTCAACATTTCAAGCGATTGAAGGAGGAAACCGACGATGAATTACGTTCCTATGGTCATTGAGCAGAGCAATCGGGGAGAACGGGCTTACGATATATATTCGAGGCTCCTGAAGGACCGGATCATCTTGCTCGGAAGCCCGGTTAACGACCTGGTAGCGAACAGCATCATCGCGCAAATGCTGTTTCTGGCCGCCGAAGACCCGGATAAAGACATTCACCTGTACATCAACAGTCCGGGCGGATCGATCACGGCCGGCATGGCAATCTATGATACGATGCAGTACATCAAGCCGGACGTATCGACAATCTGCGTCGGCCTTGCCGCATCGATGGGAGCGTTTCTGCTTGCCGCCGGCGCCAAAGGCAAACGTTTCGCGCTGCCGAACAGCGAAGTGATGATTCACCAGCCGCTCGGCGGGGCGGAAGGCCAGGCAAGCGACATCGAAATTCGCGCGAAGCGCATTTTGAAAATCCGCGACAAGCTGAACAGCATTCTCGCCGAACGTACCGGCCAACCGTTGAGCCGTATCGAAAAAGATACGGACCGCGATTACTTCATGAGCTCCGCGGAAGCGCAGGAATACGGCCTTATCGATAAAGTGATCGAGCGCGTTTGAGTGAGACGAAGGCGGCCATTGCGGCCGCCTTCAGAATTGGTTCACCCCGTCTACAGGACATCAAGCGGGAGGGTATTTGCTTCCGGTCGCTGTTAAAATCGCGTTAACTTTATTATAATTTTGCGGAATTAACGCGATTTTAAAGGCAACTCGTAAACTCTCCAGCAAATACCCAATCCCACTTAAGAAGCAATCCTCGCGAAGACGACGGGTCTCGATCAAAATGGGAAAGCGGCCATTGCGGCCGCCTTCAGTTTATAGGGAAGTCCTTAAGACAGGTTCTGTTTCAAATACAGGTGTGCGGGGTATCTGCCGGAAAGTTTACGGCCGCCTTTAAAATCGTTGTTATTACCACAAAGTTCATTCAGGATAACACGATTTTAACAGCGGTGGAGGCAGATACCCCCACCCTCCCAATGTTGCAGCTAAGCATACTCGGGACTTTCCCAACATCATCAAGGCGGCCATTGCGGCCGCCTTTTTTGTTATCGTTATTTGTCCTGCAGCGGGTAAAAGATCAAATCGACGGGAAACGCCGAAGCCGCCGGCGGGGAAAACTCGATATCGAGCGCCGGTTCCTTCCCGGTCGTACGCGCCAAAATTTGCACGCCGTCAAATGCGGTCAGCACTCCCGATGAAGGAGCCATCATGAAATCGCCGTTGATTTTGAACGGGCCTTTGAACACGCCGCCCCGCGGAAGCAGCAGAACCGCCATTTTGCCCGGCCGTTCCATATGGATGTTGTAAATGACGCCGTAGTTGCCGTAATTGACCGTTTCCATTTGCCGCAGCGAATCGTACCCTTTCACGAACACATCCGTTTTGTTGTCGCCGATCGTGACGCGGGACGGACCCGTAATCGATTTGGCGTCAAGCTCCCACGTAACCTCGGAAACCGGGAAAGTCCCCCTCACGTGTCCGTTGAAATCGAGCGGCCCGTAATCCCCGAGTGAAATCGGAGTCGCTTCGGGGCTCATCGCCACGAATGAAAATTCGATCTCTCCGTTCGTTTCCACATCGTAGAACACGTTGACGCCCTGCCCCGGCAAAAAGTCGGGCATCTGCACGTAAACGAGAGTGCGGCCCGCGGGGATGACCAGTTTTTCATTATGTTGGTCGTGAAGCAGAAAATCCACCGTCGCATGGTGACCCATAATGTTCGCATAAAGCGATGGATACACTTCGCCCTTATTCGTTGTCGTTACCGTCACGTCCTTGTCGGAATGGTTCGTGGCCAGGATGACGAACTGCACCGTCTCGTCCATTCCGTTGACATGGTGCGCATACAGCCTCGCTTTGCCGTTGACGGAATCCCGGTACAATATTCCTTTCGCCTTGAACGTTTCCGGGCTGTCGCTGACGAGCAGCGGACGGGAAGCGTCCTCCGTCACTTTTTTGGGAAGCTGCGGCAAATTTAAAAATTGCTCGGAAAGCGTGCCGCGATCCGTCTTGACGATCGTTCCGGGCGGAGCGAAATAAAGCGGGTATTCCTTTTCCGGCACGTAGATTTCATCTTTAATCGTAATCCAGCGCGTAAACTCGTCGCTCCAGTTGCCGCGGCCGTCCTTCACCCGCAAGGTGACGGGAAAACTGCCGGAATGGAAAAAGGCTTCCATTTTACCTGTCCATTCGGTTTTCACGATACCGTCCGCGTCCGGATCATAGCTCAAATCGATGTATTTGACCGGCTCACCGATCCGGTAACTGCTTTTCCCGAAAGCAAATTTGGCGACCGGCTTCGAATTTTGCGTCTCGTTGTCCACGAGTCCGTCCGGGCGTTTGACATAGATGATTTCCACCCGCCGCAGCTCGTTGTTGTAAATGTACTTGGCTCCCAAATAATCCGCCAGCCATGTCAGCTTGACGAGCAGCCTTTCGTTACGGATGGCGGCCACCGAATCGAACGGATACACGCCGCCGTTCACGAACGCCGTTTTATCGTTCATGTTCAATTCTATGTAAGCGAGAGGCGTTTCCATTATCACCGTTCTCGATACCGGGTTCCAATCGACTTTGAAACCGAAAATATCCCCCAAAAATTTGGCGGGCACATAGGTACTGCCTTTAATAATCGTCGGCGGTGCGTCGAGCGTATATTTATCCTGGTTGACAAACGCGTCCTTTTTATCCAAATACAGCATAATGTACATCGTTGTGGAAGAAACGGCGGAAGCGACGGGCGAAATCGCTATGGTCAACGTGAGTGTGAAGAGGATTGCTAACAGTAAACTTCTTTTCAGCATATCGTACTTCTTCTCCTATTCTTGGTCGCACAAAACATAAGAAAAGCTTCTGTCGAAGCCTTTCGAAGATGTGGGTTTGAAATTTCATTATCGTTTAAAAAGCTTCCGCGAAGGAAGCCGTTTTGGTTTTGCTGTTCGGTTCTTATTGTTCTTATTGGTTGTCGAGCTCTTCTTTGCTGACCAGGGAAACTAAAGCGTTTACAGCCTGTTCTGCGTCCGGACCGTCTGCACTGATGTGGACTTCCGTTCCCGAACTAATCGCCAGGCTCATAATGCCCATGATGCTTTTGGCGTTGACTTTCTTGTTGTCTTTTTCCACAAAAATTTCCGAAGAAAATTTGTTCGCTTCCTGAACGAACAATGCCGCCGGCCTGGCGTGCAGCCCTGTTTTCAAACGAACGACTGCTGGCTTTCTTGTCATAATCATCCGCCCCCCTTTTATTAAGTATAAACCGATTAAAACGTTCTAAAACAGCGCTTTGTCAAATATTATATCATTTTTGACACAAAAACACTACGAGTTGCGCACTTTCTCCGCCAATTCGTCAATTTTTCGCAAACGGTGGTTGACGCCCGACTTGCTCACCTTACCTTTGAGCATTTCCCCTACTTCCTTCAAGTTCATATCCGGGTACTTCAGGCGAATCTCCGCTACTTCCCGCAGCTTGTCCGGCAGGTTTTCCAGCCCGATCTCCTTCTGCAGCAGCCGAATGTTATCGATTTGCCGCACCGCGGCGCCGATCGTTTTGTTCAAATTCGCCGTTTCGCAATTGACGAGCCGGTTCACCGAATTGCGCATATCTTTCATGATGCGGACGTCCTCGAAACGGAGCAGCGCCTGGTGCGCGCCGATAATGTTCAGCAGTTCGATGATTTTTTCGCCTTCTTTAATATATAAAATAAACCCTTTCTTCCGTTCGATGCACCGCGCGTTCAGATCAAAGCGGTTGGCCAGACGGCAAAGCGCCTGACAGTGTTCTTCGTACATCGAGGCGATTTCAAGGTGGTAGGACGACCCTTCAGGATTGTTCACCGAACCTCCGGCCAGAAAAGCCCCCCGCAAATACGCCCTCCGGCAGCAGGCGTTTCTGATGATGCGTTTGTCAATGCCGGGGTTGAACTGAAATCCTTCCGAAACGATGTGAAGCTCGGACAATACGTGCTTCACCTGCTGCTCGTGGGAAACGCGCACAACGTAAACGTTGTTTTTTTTCAGGCGCATTTTTTTGCGCACAAGCAGCTCCGCGTGAATCCGGAACGTTTTTTTGATCAGCGTGTAAATGCGTCTTGCAATCGCGGCGTTCTCCGTGGAGATGTCCAGAATGAGCCGCTGATTGGACAGCTGCACCGTGCCGTTCATACGGATTAACGCGGACAACTCCGCTTTCTCGCAGCACGCGTCCGCTTCAATCATCGTTAATTCTTTTTTGGTTTGTGCCGCAAAGGACAAAAGAATCACCTCTTCCTTAACGCCCGGCTCCGCACCAGCTGATAAATGTGGTGGCTCAATTTTTCCGCGTCATGCCTTAAATAGGTGCGGAACATGACCAGATGATCGGCAATAACCTGGCAGCCCTTTTTGACAACTTCGTCGATGTCAAGGTGTACCGCTTTTGCTCCTTTTTCAGCGTATTTCCTCTGGACTTGCGGAGGAATTTCCCCGTTGTTGACGATGACATAATCAAACAGGCGGCAGCCGACATGATCGTATACCGCCTGCAAATGAGCGCTCACCGAGTAGCCGTCCGTCTCTCCCGGCTGCGTCATGACGTTGCAAATGAACACTTTCACCGCGTCGCATTCCACAAGCGTCTGCGCAATTTGCGGAACGAGCAAATTCGGAATGATGCTCGTGTATAAACTTCCGGGGCCGATCAGGACGGCATCCGCTTCGCGTATCGCCTGCAGCGCTTCTTCCAGCGGCGAAACGTTGGCCGGCTCAATAAACAGCCTCTTTATTTTTCTTCCCGGTTTCGGGATTTGCGATTCACCGACGACGATGGTGCCGTCCGCCATTTCCGCCTTCAGCACAATCGCCTGGTTCGCGGCGGGAAGCACGCGCCCGCGCACGGCAAACACTCTGCTCAGTTCCTTTACGGCCGTCACAAAATCGCCCGTAATCTCCGTCATCGCCGCCAGTATCAGGTTTCCCAAACTGTGCCCGGCGAGTCCCGTTCCGTTGGTGAAGCGGTACTGGAGCATTTGGGACATGAGCGGCTCGACGTCCGCCAGCGAAGTGAGCACGTTCCTGATGTCTCCGGGAGGAGGCATTTGCAGTTCGGAGCGAAGAATGCCGGAGCTCCCGCCGTCATCGGCTACGGTCACAATCGCGGTAATGTCGAGCGGCCTTTCCTTCAGGCCTCTCAGCATGACGGAAAGCCCGGTGCCTCCTCCGATGACGACGACCTTCGGAAGATCACTTTCCTTGTGATCCAGTTTCATTTCTTCACCTCTTATCGCCTGTCTCTGTCCGCATCCCGGTGGGTGACTCTGACGATTTCCGTTTCACTGTTTCCAAGCGTTTTGCCCAAATATTCCGCGATCGCCACCGAACGGTGTTTTCCGCCTGTGCAGCCGATGCCGATGACAACCTGGCTCTTGCCTTCCTTCTCATACTGCGGGACCAAAAAATGCAGCAAATCGAGCAGCTTCGTCAAAAAGCTCTGCGTCTCCGGCCATTTCATCACATATTCGTAGACGTCCGCATCCAGGCCGGTATGCGGCCGCAGGTGCTCCACATAATGGGGGTTCGGCAAGAAGCGCACGTCAAAGATCAGGTCTGCGTCTATGGGGATGCCGTATTTAAATCCGAACGAGGTAACGTGTATCGACAAATTGTTTTTTTCGCTGTTGCGGTATTTGGCGCTTAAAATTTCTTTCAACTGCGCGGGCTTCAACGTGCTGGTGTCGATAATCTGGGTGGCGTGACTTTTCAGCTCCGCCAGCATCTTCCGTTCCAATTGAATGCCTTCCAGCGGCAGACCGTCCGGGGCGAGCGGATGGCGCCTGCGGCTTTCCTTATAGCGCTGCACCAGGACGGAGTCTGTCGCATCGAGGAACAAAATGTCGTAGTTGAAGGTAAAATGCTCTTTCAGGTCGTGCAGCGATTGCGACAAGGCGGTAAAAAACTCGCGCCCGCGCAAATCGATGACGAGAGCCACTTTGCCGATTTTGCCGTTCGACTGCTCCAGCAATTCGGCAAATTTCGGGATTAATACAGGAGGCAGGTTGTCGACACAAAAGAAACCGAGATCTTCCAAGCTTTGCACGGCGATCGTTTTCCCCGCTCCCGACATTCCGGTAATGATGACCAGCTTGGCTAAGGTGTTCGCGTTTTCCATATTCGGTTCCTCCTCCCGGATGTTCAAGCCATAACCCGTGCAGTCATGCGGCTCCCTTTATCTTATCTTAAGTTCAAGCCTGCCGCACCGACGACGCCCGCATCGTTGCCGAGAATGGCCGGCACGATGTCGACGCCTTCGCGCGACGCTTCCGGCGTATATTTTTGAAAAATTTCGCGTATCGGGTTGAATAAAATGTCTCCGGCGCGGGATACCCCTCCGCCCAGAATGAACCGCTGCGGATTGAGAATGACCGCGAGAATCGACATCGATTTGCCGAGATAAAACGCCGCGCGGTTGACGATGCGAAGCGCCACTTCGTCACCGGCCTTGGCCGCGTCGAAAACGTCCTTCGCCGTGATGTTGTCCACCAGCGAAAGCGACGTGCGATCTCCGCGCTCCACCGCATCTTTCGCCATGCGGATAATGCCCGTTGCCGACGATACGCTTTCGAGGCAGCCGATTTGTCCGCAGCCGCATTGAATCGCTTCCAGATCGGGCACAACCTGGATATGGCCGAGCTCTCCGGCCGTTCCCTTGTATCCTTGATAAATGCGGCCGTTGATGATAATGCCGCCGCCGACGCCGGTTCCGAGCGTGAAGCACACGCTGTTCGCGATGCCGGCCCCCGCGCCGCTCCAAGCTTCGCCAAGCGCCGCCACATTGGCGTCATTGTCGATGCTCACCGTTTTGCCGAGCTTCTCCTCCAAAATTTTTTTCACCGGGACGTCGCGCCAGCCCAGGTTCGGCGAGATCTTCACAAGCCCTTCCTGGATGTCGAGGAAGCCGGCAATGCCCGCTCCGATTCCCGCCACCTGCTCCCATTCAAACGGAGAGTCGGCGACAATTTTCCGGCAGTATTCCGCGATGCGTTCCAGAACGGCGTCGGAGCCCTGCTCCGTGCCCGTCGGTCCCTCGTAAGTCTGAATCAGTTTTCCTTGTTGATCGCAAATGCCCACTTTAATCGCCGTGCCGCCCAAATCGACACCAATGTATATTTTATCCGACATCTACCGTCACCTCGATAAAGATAGATTACATGCACAGTTCCAACTATAAGCTAACCCTCCGGTCAGGTCAAGAGATCGGCCATCATTCCGGAACAGGCGGCTCCTTCGAGACCAAACAAAAAACGTGGGTTTGACGTCCACGTTTTTTGCCGCATCGTATTACAACGTTTTGCTCCAATCATGCACCGCCTGGCCCTCGAGGAACTTCTCGCACTCGAGCGCCGCCATGCATCCGGTACCCGCCGCCGTTATCGCCTGGCGGTATTTATGATCCTGCACGTCGCCGCAGGCGAACACTCCCGGCACGTTCGTTTCCGTCGTACCCGGCTTGACGACGATGTACCCGAGCTCGTCGGTCTCGATTTGCCCTTCCAGAAATCCCGTGTTCGGCGTGTGGCCAATCGCCACGAAAATGCCGTCCGTTTCGATGATTTCCTCTTCGCCGGTTTCGTTGTTTTTCACTTTCAGTCCGGTGACGCCTTTCTCTCCGGCGATGACTTCAACCGGCGTACGGTTCAAACTCCATGTAATCTTGCTGTTTGCGCGCGCGCGGTCCTGCATGATTTTCGAAGCGCGCAGCTCGCTGCGGCGATGCACGATGCGCACTTCCGTCGCGAAACGGGTCAGGAAATTCGCTTCTTCCATCGCGGAATCCCCGCCGCCGACAACGACGATTTTTTTGCCTCGGAAGAAAAATCCGTCGCACGTCGCGCACGTGCTTACGCCCCGCCCGATATTATCCTTCTCGCCCGGAATGCCGAGCAGCTTGGCGGACGCGCCCGTGGACAGAATGAGCGCTTCCGTCTCCAGCTCGCCTTTTCCTTCCACCGTCAGCTTGAACGGGCGTTTGGACAAATCGACTTTGGTCACCCAGCCGGTACGGAACTCGGCGCCGAAACGCTCGGCCTGCTTGCGCATGTTGTCCATCAGCTCCGGCCCCATGATGCCGTCGGGGAAGCCCGGGAAGTTTTCCACCTCCGTCGTCGTCGTCAGCTGTCCACCCGGTTCCGGCCCTTCGATAACGAGAGGCTTCAGATTGGCGCGGGCCAAATATATCGCGGCGGTCAGCCCTGCGGGGCCCGTACCGACTACAATCGCTTTGTACATGGTTCCTACCTCCTTGAACGGTTGCGATCCCTGGCATATTTAGAATATTTCTTATTTTATAATGTATCTTATTTTATATCGTTTCGCAATGCGCTAAAATTTTTCGGAAGACGTGAATTGGGGGAAGATCGCGTTCATCTTTTCGCGCAGTCCGCACGCCTCGTCGATCACTTTCACATTTTTGCTCACGGTCGTGATCGAAGTGCCGTACCGTTTTGCCACTTCGTGGTAAGAGATGGCGCGGCGGTGCATTTTGGCGGTTAAATATTCGAGCGCGGCCGCCCAGCCTTCGATTTTGTTGATTTTCGGCACCTCGGGATAGACGCGCGACAAAAACTCCACCCATAGTGTCTGCAAATCATGCTGCTGAATAATATCGTAACGCCTTCCCATTTTCTGCAAGCAGGTTTCCATCACGCTCTGCCATTTCTGATCCCATACGGGAAGATTCGGAGACAGCTGTGACGAATGGACGAGCGTTCGTTTGCCGTCAAGCACGGCCGGTATCGGCTGCTTCGTCCCCATGCTGCGCAGCACGAAAATGGCGACCTTCTTCAAATAATCGTCTTCCTCGGGCTCGAGCAGGAAATTTTGCAGCGCCACTTCCACTTCGCTGTCCGCGATCATGCCGAACGCCTGAATGACCTGCAGTTTCGTCTCGTAATCGCCGTGGCGCAGCGCCCAGAAAAACGAAGATCGCACCAGCGGATCCCGCTTCAGGCGTTCCGGAATGCCGTCAGCCGTTTTTTCCAGCAGACGGAACTGTTCCTCGAACGGGAGGTGGTAATGATAGCTCAGCATGGCTCCGTCTTCGCTCATGTCATCCAGCTGGCTCAAGTAGAAGCGCGGTATTTCCGAACCGGGATCGAGCTTTTCCGTCTGTTTCCATAGCCTGCGGGCTTCCGCGTAACGTCCCGTATTGAAGGCGGCCACCGCGGTGTAATGGTACAGGCAAGGATCGTAATACGCCTCCCCGTTTTTAAGCAGCCTGCGAAACAGCCGGTATGCCGTCTCGTGCTCGCCCAGAATGCCCATCGTCGTCGCCATCTTAAACAAATGGTCCTGATGGAACGGGTACGTCTTGCGCAGCTGCCCGACGAGCGCATCCAGGTTCTCCCGATCGCCGAAATGCTGATAAAAGATTGCCAGGTTGCACAATGCGTGCAAATTGCCCGGATCCATATCGAGCACTTCGACGATCGTATCCATCGCTTTTTCGAAGTAGCCCATGTAATAGTAGGCGAGAGCCAGATTATTGCGGGCGGCCATAAAGTCGGGATGCTTCTTGATCAGCTTTTCGAGCACGGTCACCGCTTCGGCGAATTTCCCTTCTTCGAGCAGGGAACGCGCCCGATCGTGCTCGAACAAGCCTTCCCTGCATTTAATGTTTTTCAGCCGGGTGGGCCGTTCCAGTTCGAAGCTCAATAGCTCCATCATTTCTTCGGACTCTTCCAGAAACTGCCCGTTCGGATCGTGCTCCAGATAATAAACGAGGGCTTCTTCCGCCGCCTCGTATTGTTCCATATTGGCATAATTGTTCGCCATGTAAAAATAGCATTCCGTCATGGACGGGTCGATTTCATCGACGATATGTTTCAATATCCGGTTCGATTCCTCGTAATTTCCCATTTCGGACAGTATGCCCGCCAGATTGCAATGGTTGACCGGATTGTCAGGCTCGTATTCGGCAGCGCGGCGAAAGTACTTCAGCGCTTTGTCGTAATGGAATCGATCTAACGATTGGACGGCCCTCTCGAAAAAGAAAGTGGCATCCATATTCAAGGAAATGACATTCGGTTTTTTCGGTTCAGCCACACGCTTTTTCTTTTCCATAGCAAGGCACCTCCGGTCGCTTTCTGTTTTCGACAATCAAAGTATACCATAGATCCGTCGGATTACATACCGTTTTACACGCCGCCGTACTTAAATAACGTGCTGATCGAACCGCCCTGCATCACAATGCGAATCGCGTCGGATAAAAGCGGCGCGACCGAAAGCACGTGAAACTTCTCCGGACGGGTTTCCGGGATGGCGATGGAATCGGTGATGACCACCTCTTTAATATTCGGATGATCAAGCCGCTGAAGCGCCGGACCGGAGAAGACGGGATGAGTCGCGCAAACGTAAGCGTCGAGCGCTCCCCTTTCCTTCAGCCCCTCCACTACGTTCACGATCGTCGAGCCGGTATCGATCATGTCTTCGATGATGATGGGCGTCTGGCCTTCAACGTCGCCGATAATGTGCGTAATGACCGATTCGTTGTGCTCCGGCCGTTTTTTGATCATGATGGCGAACGGCGAATCGAGCAAACTCGCCAGTTTTTCCGCGTCGGACGCCCGGCCGACATCGGGGGACACGACAATCGGGTTCGGGATGTTTTTGCTTTTCAAATAATCGCTTATCAAATCCATGGCCGTCATATGGTTGACCGGGATATTGAAAAATCCTTGAATCGCCGCCGCGTGGAGATCGAGGACGACGATGGAGTGCGCGCCGACCGTCGTCAGCACGTCAGCCACCATTTTGGCGGAAATCGGTTCGCGCGGAGCGGATTTTCTTTCCTGGCGGGAATAGCCGTAATAAGGCACGACCAAGTTGATCGATCGCGCGGACGCTCTTTTGGCCGCATCAATCATAACCAGCAATTCGACAAAATGCTCGTTCACCGGGTGGGAGAACGATTGAACGAGAAACACGTCGCAATTGCGCACCGATTCTTCGTAGGAAACGTAAATTTCCCCGCTTTTGAACCGGGACAGCTTCACTTTGCCAAGGGGTTGTCCAAGCACTTGGCATATTTGTTCCGCAAGCCCGGGATTGGACGAACCGGAAAATATTTTCAACCTATCGCTGAACATAACAACCTCCAAAGTTTTGTTGCTTTCATTATACCTGTATTTTCCGGAAATCACAAAACGACAATCGAATATTGTCGAAACGGTGAAACGGCGGAACCGCCCCGGACAGACAACCTTGTCAAACCGTTGGCCGGCGCGCGCCGTCTTCGTTTGTCGAATGCCGGATTTACCGCACGGGAACGCCGATGCCGGCTTCCGTGCCGAACTTCGCGGTTACCGCGTGCGCCGCGTTGCAGGGTTAACCTCTCCGCGGTTCGTTGTGCCGGCGATCCAGCTCCCGCATGACGTCGTCCAGCGGCAGTTTCGCATGCCGCAGCAGCACCAGCAGGTGGAACAGGAGATCGCTCGTTTCATACCGCAGTTCGTCGTTGTCTTTGTTTTTCGCCGCGATGATCACTTCCGCCGTTTCTTCCCCGACCTTTTTCAATATTTTATCGAGCCCTTTTTCAAACAAATACGTCGTATAAGCTCCTTCGGGACGTTCCGCGTCGCGCCTTGCGATGACCGACTCAAGCGTGGAAAGGATGCCGAAACGGCCGGAATCGGCCGGAGCGGCGCCGCCAGACTCCGGCCCTTCCGGCAGCGGAATCTCGCCCGAAAAACAGCTGTAGCTTCCCGTGTGGCAGGCGGGACCGGTCTGATCGACCGCAATGAGCAGCGTATCCGCGTCACAGTCGTATTTCATCGATTTAATTTTTTGAATATGCCCGGATGTGGCGCCTTTATGCCACAATTCCCCGCGGGAGCGGCTCCAGAACCACGTCTCTCCCGTCTGCACGGAACGCGCGAACGACTCCCGGTTCATATAGGCCATCATCAGCACGTCCTTGCTCGCCGCATCCTGGACGATGGCCGGAACGAGGCCGCGTTCGTCCCATTTGATCCGGTCGGCGATTTGTTCCCATGTTTGCTGTTCCTTGCCGTTTTGCCCCGTCAACGGACTTCAACCCCTTTACGTTTCAGTTCGCTTTTGACCTCGTCAATCGTCATTTCTTTGTAGTGGAAAATAGTCGCAGCCAGCGCCGCGTCCGCATGCCCTTCCGCAAACACGTCGTAAAAATGCGCCGGCGTCCCCGCCCCGCCGGAAGCGATGACCGGAATCGTTACCGTGTCGGAAACGGCGCGGGTGAGCGGAATGTCGAAGCCGTCTTTCGTCCCGTCGGCGTCCATGCTCGTCAACAGGATTTCGCCCGCACCGAGCCGTTCCGCCTCTCTCGCCCACTCGAGCGCCTTTATGCCCGTCGCGTTGCGTCCGCCGTGCGTGTACACTTCCCATTCTCCCCATGCCTCGTTATACTTGGCGTCAATCGCCACGACGATGCACTGGGAACCGAACTTGCGCGCCCCGTCGGCGATAAGCTGCGGGTTTTTCACCGCCGCCGTGTTGATTCCGATTTTGTCCGCGCCCGCGCGCAGGAGCCGCTTCATGTCCTCCACGCTGGAGATGCCGCCCCCGACGGTGAACGGTATCGTAATTTCGCCCGCCGTCCTTTTGACGACTTCGACCATCGTCGCCCGCCCTTCGTACGAGGCGGAGATGTCGAGGAAAACGAGCTCGTCGGCTCCCTCCCTGTCGTACAGCGCGGCCAGTTCCACCGGATCGCCGGCGTCGCGCAGGTTGACGAAATTGACTCCTTTGACGACGCGTCCGTCTTTCACGTCCAGACAAGGAATTATCCGTTTCGTTAACATTCGCATATCTCCCTTTTACCGAATGCGCATGAAGGCCCGTTTTCCGGTTTCGCCGTCCCCATGCGCCATCGTTATGCGCCGGTAAGCTCCAGCGCTTTCCGCAGCCCGATGCTGCCCGTATACAGCGCCTTGCCGATAATCGCGCCGCCCACTCCGTCTTCGCGATGGGCCGCCAGCCTGATCAGATCGTCGTACCGGCTTACGCCTCCCGACGCGATAACCGTTTGGCCGGAAATTTTCGCCAGCCGGACGATCGCCTCGACATTCGGTCCGCCCATCATGCCGTCACGCGATATATCGGTAAAAATAAACGTTCTCGCTCCGAGCTCCGCAAGCTCGCGGGCCAATTGTTCCGCCTTCACCTCGGACGTCTCCAGCCAGCCGCGCGTCGCCACGTAGCCGTCGCGCGCGTCGATGCCAATCGCCACCCGCTCGCCGTACCGCTGCAGCACATCCTGCACAAACTGCCGATCCTCGATGGCGGCCGTGCCGAGGATCACCCGCGAAACGCCCGCGTTCAGCAGTCGTTCCACGTCGTCCATTGTGCGCAGCCCGCCGCCCGCCTGAACCGGTACGTTCACACTGCGGGCGATTCGTCCGATCAATGCGTCATTGACCGGATGCCCGGCTTTCGCCCCGTCGAGATCGACGAGATGAATCCACTGCGCCCCTTGGGCCTGCCACTCGCCGGCCACTTCCACCGGATTTTCGTTATAGACGGTTTCGCGGTTGTAATCGCCCTGAATCAACCGCACGCATTTGCCGCCGCGTATGTCGATGGCGGGATATAACACGAAAGATGACATCATGAGTCCTCCCGAAAATGATTGTACAAAACTCGCATGACCTGCGGACAACGATCCCGCGCCGTCCGCCAAGGCAGCCGGCGCGACGCTCACGTGTGCTGCATTTTCGTCGTCCTCGTCAATTGCAAAAAGTTGTCCAGCAGCTTCATCCCGACCGCGCCGCTTTTTTCCGGGTGAAACTGCATGCCGTAAACGGAACCTCTGCCGACAATCGCTGTCACCTGCTGGTAATATTCCGTCGTCGCCAGCAAATCCGACGCGCGTTCCGGAACGACATGAAACGAGTGGACAAAGTAGACGTGCCCCTCGTTCACCCCTGCAAACAGCGGGCTCGGCTGCCGGAACGAAAGACGATTCCACCCCATGTGCGGGATTTTGTAGTCCCCTGCAAAACGGACAACCCGGCCGGGCAGCAAATTCAACCCTTCATGCAGCCCGTATTCCTCGCTCTGCGCAAACAGCAGCTGCATTCCGAGGCATATGCCGAGCAGCGGCTTTCCGGAGGCGGCGTACTGCAGCACCGCTTCTTTCAGCCCCGTCTCCCGCAAATGCAGCATCGCGTCCCCGAAAGCGCCGACGCCCGGCAGTATCGCTCCGTCAGCGGCCGCAATCCGCTCCGCGTCGGAGGTGACGGCCGCTTCGTAGCCGAGCCGTTCCACCGCTTTGCTTACACTGTGCAGATTGCCCATCCCGTAATCGATGATTGCGATCAAGCTTTACAGCACTCCTTTCGTGGACGGGACGCCCTGCACGCGGGGATCGATCTGCGTCGCTTCGTCCAGCGCCCGTCCGAGCGCCTTGAAAACCGCTTCGATCATATGGTGCGTATCGTGGCCGTAATGGACGATGACATGCAAGGTCATCCTCGCTTCCAGCGCAAATTTCCACAAAAATTCGCGCACCATTTCCGTCGAGAAGCTTCCGACCTGGGAGGACGGATACGCGGCGCGGTATTCGAAGTGCGGACGGTTGCTCAAATCGATCGCCACCTGCGCCAGCGCTTCGTCCATCGGCACGAACACATTGGCGTACCGTTTAATTCCTTTTTTGTCGCCGAGCGCTTCGCGAAGCGCATGCCCGAGACAAATGCCGATGTCCTCCACCGTATGGTGATCGTCGATCTCCACATCGCCTTTCGCCCGCACGTTCAAATCGAACAAACCGTGTTTCGTGAACAAATCGAGCATATGGTTCAAGAACGGCACATCCGTCTCGATTTCGGCGGTTCCGGAGCCGTCGATCACGAACGAAAGCGCGATGTCGGTTTCGTTCGTCCTGCGGGCAATGCTTCCCGCGCGCACGCCGTTTTGTTCAGCCATGATATCCCCCTTCTTTCTCCAATCGAACTTGTATCGCCCGCGCATGCGCCTCCAGCCCTTCGTGGCGGGCCATCGTCATAATTTTGTGCCCGTTCGTCATGAGCGCTTCCTTGCTGTAATAAATCAGGCTTGATTTTTTCAGAAAATCGTCTACGCTGAGCGGCGATGAAAAACGGGCCGTTCCGTTCGTCGGCAAAATATGGTTCGGTCCGGCAAAGTAATCGCCGACCGGTTCGGAGCTGTACGGGCCGAGAAAAATCGCCCCCGCGTTTTCAACAGCGCCCAAATAACGAAACGGGTCGTCCACGAGCAGTTCAAGGTGCTCCGGAGCAAGCCGGTTCACGACATCGATGCCTTCCTCGATGTCGGCAACGGTCAGAATCGCGCCGTAATCTTCGATCGAACGCCGGGCGATCGCTTTTCTCGGCAGCGTTTCGAGCCGGTTCAGCACTTCGCTCCGCACCGCCAGCGCCAGCCTCTCGGACGGAGTGACGAGAACGGCCGACGCCATCTCGTCATGCTCGGCCTGCGACAGCAAATCCGCGGCCACATAAGCCGCGTCCGCCGTATCGTCGGCCAGCACGACGATTTCGCTCGGTCCGGCGATGCTGTCGATGTCGACGGCGCCGTAAACGTGCCTTTTGGCAAGCGCCACGTAAATGTTGCCCGGCCCGACGATTTTGTCGACCGGGGGGATCGACTCCGTTCCGTAAGCGAGCGCCGCGACGGCTTGCGCGCCGCCGACGCGGTAAATCTCCTTCACCCCGACTTCAGCCGCCGCGACCAGGATGTACGGATTGATTCCTTCCTCCCCTCCGGTAGCCGGAGGGGTGACCATGGCGATTTCCGGCACGCCGGCAACCTGCGCCGGGATGACGTTCATCAGCACCGACGACGGGTACGCCGCCTTGCCGCCCGGCACGTATACCCCCACTCTGCGCAGCGGGCGAACGATCTGGCCGAGCAGGCTTCCGTCCGGCTGCGTATCCATCCACGATCCGCGCTTCTGCTTTTCGTGAAACGCACGGATATTGGCGGCCGCTTCGCGCAGCGCCGTCACAAAAGCTTCGTCAACGCCGGCGTACGCGGCGCGGATCTCTTCCTCGGACACGCGCAGCTCCGTCACCTTGGCCCGGTCGAACCGCTCCGCATAATCGCGCAGCGCGCGGTCTCCTTCCCTCCGCACCCGTTCAATGACCGTCTTTACCGTTTCCAACTGTTCTTTCGTCCCGTATTCGACTTCCCTCTGCAAGGAAAATTCCTTTGCGGGCATCATACGCATAGCCATCTCTCCCCATCCGTTACTGCGGCGCTCTATACTGCGGCGGCAACAACGCGCTGCAGCTCGTCGCACAGCTTTTGTATCCGCTCGTTTTTCATCCGGTAGCTTACCCGGTTGGCAATGAGCCGGCTCGTAATGGCGAAAATTTGCTCCATTTCGACCAGACCGTTTTCTTTAATCGTCCGGCCCGTTTCCACGAGGTCGACGATGCGATCCGCTATGCCGATGAGCGGGGCGATCTCAATGTTTCCGTTCAATTTGATCACTTCGACCTGCTGCCCCTTTTCCCGGAAATATTGGGATGCGACCCGCGGGAATTTGGTCGCCACGCGCGGGTTCAATACCGGCCTCCAGTCCGGCAGGCCGATGACGGACATGCGGCAGCGCGCAATCCCCAAGTCGAGCAGCTCGTACACGTCCCTGTTTTCCTCCATCAGCACATCTTTGCCGGCGATGCCGATATCCGCCACGCCGTATTCGACGTAGATCGGCACATCGGCCGGCTTGGCGACAATGATTTCCAGGCGGGCTTCGGGAACGGGAATGATAAATTTCCGGGAATCGTCGACGTCTTCATCCAACGGTATCCCCGCATCGAGAAACAGCTGAACCGCCTGCCTGAAGCTTCTGCCTTTAGGCATCGCCACTTTTAAAATATCGCTCACCGCGCTCTCCTCCTCCTTTACGACGTAAATTCGATGATTTCGTCATACCGGGTTCCCTTGAAAGCGAATGCGCCTTCCGCCGGTTCGACTCCGTGATTCGGTTCCGCGCCGGCCGTTTTTCTCGTTTCCACCGTCACGCCGTCCCGGGACCGCAGCTCTTTGGCGGCGAGCAGCGCTTCGCGGCGGTGGGCCGTATCATAAACGATCAGTACCCGTCGCGGCTGCGGTTCAGTTGCCGCCTTGCCGCCCACAACCTCCACGATCCGGTTCGTTTTCAGCGCGAAACCGGTCGCCGGCGCCGGCCGCCCGAACTGCCGCAGCAAATTGTCGTACCGCCCGCCGCTGCACACGGGAAACCCGTGATCGGCCGAATAGCCCTCGAACGTCATTCCCGTATAATAGGAAAAATCGCCGATCATCGTCAGATCGATCAGCACATGCTCGCTCACGCCGTAGGCGCACAACACGTCCCATATTTCGCATAAATGCCGGATGGCCGACTGCGCTTTCGGATCCCCGGTCAGCGCTTCGGCCTGCGCGCAAATCTCCTGCCCGCCGCGCAGCCTTAAAATCCCTTCCAGCTCATTCTGCACGTGAGCCGGCAGCTTCAAGCCGCCAATCAGCCTGCGGTAACCGACGTGATCCCGGCCGAGCAGGCATTCCTTCAGCGCCGTCTGCGCTTCCGGATGATGCCGGAGCGTCTCTTCGAACAATCCGTCGAGAAAGCCGACGTGGCCGATCGCAATTTTAAAATGATCGATGCCCGCCGCCTTCAAGCAGGCAATGGCAAGCGCGACGACTTCCGCATCGGCGTCGGGCGTCGCGTCTCCGATAAGCTCCACGCCAGTCTGGAAAAACTCCGCTTCCCGGCCCGCTTCGTCTTCCATGGCACGGAACAAGTTGGCGTGGTACGACAGGCGGAGCGGCAGCGGCTCTTCTTTCAGCAGGGAAGCGACCACTCTGGCTATCGGTGCGGTCATATCCGAACGCAGCACCATCGTCGTTCCCCGTTTGTCGAGCAGCTTGAACAATTTGCGGTCCGACGTCGCGCTCGCGGCGCCGACCGTATCGTAATATTCGAGCGTCGGCGTTATGATTTGCCTGTAACCCCACCGCTGCATGCAGTCGAGCACGTCCGATTCAATTTTTCGCAGCTTGGAAACCGCCTCCGGCAAATAGTCTTTCACACCGGCCGGTTTTTCAAAAACCTTAGGTCTCGACACCGATTTCCCCCCAGACGATCCATGTTGATTCGCTTGCATGTTTCAGAACGCTTTAGTATGCTACCATGCTACCAAATTAAAGAGTTTAGTCGTAAGTGTACCACGGATAACGGGGAGCGTCAACGCTGATTTTCCGCGCATAACGGAATAATGCCAGGCGAAGCGCGCTCCGGCCATCGGGGGCGTTTTACCTTCGAACGCGGGCCCGGTTCACTGCCGGGTGTCGTCTCCGGCGCGGATGACCCGCAGCGGGTTGCCGGCCACGAAGCTGTTGGGGGCGACATCCTTATGCACGACCGAACCGGCACCGACAACCGCATTGTCCCCGATCGTCACGCCCGGCAGAATCGTCGTATTGGCGCCGATCATGACGTTGGAGCCGATATGGACTTCACCCAGCCGGTATTCGCGGATCAAATATTCATGGGTCAGTATCGTCGTATTGTATCCGATAATCGTATTGCGGCCGACGCGGATTTTTTCCGGAAAAAAGACGTCCACCATCACCATCAAAGCGAACGCCGTGTTTTCCCCGACTTGCATTCCCAATACCCGGCGGTAAATCCAGTTTTTCAAGGGCAGGGAAGGACAGTATCTGGCGAGTTGAATAAAGATGAAATTGCGGACCGCCTTCCACCGGTTCACCGTCCGGTACATCTGCCATAATGCGTTCGGTCCGTCCACGGGATAACGAGTCGTTTTCCTCAAACCGGATCCCTCTCCACACCGACGATTTGCAGCAGCTCCCGCATATCGCGGACGATGTAATCGGGCCGGGCTTCCCTGAGCGCCCGCTCCCCCTTCAGCGACCATCCCGCCCCGATGGAGGTGACTCCCGCGCTGTTCGCCGCTTCGATATCGCATGGGCTGTCTCCCACCATCGCCGCTTCTTCCGGAACCGCCCCAAGCGAACGAAGCGCGCGCAGCACCGGCTCCGGGTGAGGTTTCGGGCGGGTGACATCCTCGATCGTGACGATCGTTTCCATATACTTGTCCAGGCCGAACAGCTGAAGTCCTTTTTCCGTCGTTTGACGCATTTTTGTCGTGACGATGCCCATACGGACGCCATGTGCGCGCAGTTTTTCCAGCACTTCCTTTACGTAAGGGAATTCCCGCACGAGCTCATCGTGCATTTTCAGGTTGTATTCGCGATAAGCGGCGACCAGGTCGTCCACGTCGTCTCTCCCCGTGAACAGCCTGAATTGATCCGCGAGCGGCTTGCCCATATGGGGAATAATATGCTCACTGGAAAAATGCCCGGGAACGCGCCCTTTTAACACTTGAAGAAACGTTTGAATGATCAGTTCGTTCGTATCGATGATCGTCCCGTCAAGATCGAACAGCATCGTCCGAATCATGTGGCTCGTCTCCTTTAACGTTGTTTGCTCCTCCGCCTGCTTGTGTTCCGTCGGCAAGCCTGTCCGCTTTTTTCACCGGCACAATCGGATCGGCGTACCGCTCGGCGGCGTATCCTTTGCTGCGGCGGACGTACATGAGGAGGACGGCGGCCAGAATAATCACGACCCCGATCAGTTGCGCCATTCTCACGTTGCCGTAAGCCATGTGGCCGGGTTCAAAAACGAGATCCATCGGCAACCACAGCGCGCCCAGGAACGAAGCAAGCCAATCGGGTCCGGTAAACGCCAGACTGTCGGTTCTTAAGCCCTCGATAAAAAAACGCCCGATCGAATACCAGATAAAATAAGTGAGAAACAGCTCCCCCGCCCGCAAAAAAGACTGCCTGCGCAGGATAAACAGAAGACCGAGGCCGACCGTATTCCATACCGACTCGTACAAAAATGTCGGGTGATGGTAAGTGCCGCCGATCAGCATCTGATTGACGATCCAGTCGGGCAGGCGCAGCGTGCCCGTCAAAAAATCGTGCGAAACCGGCCCGCCGTACGCTTCCTGGTTCATGAAGTTGCCCCATCTGCCGATCAGTTGGCCGGCGATGAGGGACGGTGCGCAAATGTCGGCGATGCGCCAGAAACTGTACCCTTTATGCCTGACGTACAGCACTGCCGCGATGATGGCGCCGATGAGAGCGCCGTGTATGGCGATGCCCCCGTGCCATATTTTAACGATTTCCGACAAATGGTCGCGGTAATCTTCCCACTTGAAAATGACATAGTACGTTCGTGCGCCGATAATCGCGGACGGAACCCCGATCAGCAGCAAGTCCATAAAAAAGTCGGGAGCGATGTTAAACCGTCTCCCTTCCCGTATCGCCAGCAGCAGGCCGACCAAAGCGGCGGTGCCGAGAATGATGCCGTACCAGTGAACTTGAATCGGTCCGAGCGAGAACGCTATCGGATTCAGCATAAACATTCCATCGCCTCCGGTTCTATTCCATATCGTCGATGTCGTCCATCATCGTTTGCGTCAATTTGTTCGTAAACTGCAGCGCCGCGTTGTAGCCCATCCGTTTGAGGCGGTAGTTCATCGCCGCCACTTCGATGATGACGGCCAGGTTGCGGCCCGGACGAACCGGAATCGTCACCAGCGTCAGATCGGTATCGATAATTCTTGTCTTTTCCTCATCGAGACCGAGCCGGTCATACTCTTTGTCCTGCTGCCAGTTTTCCAATTTGACGACGACGGAGATTTTCTTCTCGTTGCGGACCGCACCCGCCCCGAACAACGTCATGACATTGATGATGCCGATGCCGCGAATTTCCAGCAGATGGCGGATGAGCTCCGGCGCGTTGCCGATCAGCGTATTGTCGGCCGTCTGGATAATTTCCACGGCGTCGTCGGCAATGAGACGGTGACCGCGTTTCACCAGTTCCAGAGCCGTCTCGCTTTTGCCGATGCCGCTGCCGCCGGTGATGAGGATGCCGATGCCGTAAACATCGACCAATACGCCGTGTATCGTCGTCGAAGGCGCGAGCTGTCTCTCCAGATAATTGGTGATGCGGCTTGCCAGTATCGATGTGGATACATTGCTCCGCAGCACGGCCATTTTATGCTTCTCCGCTTCCTCAATCAATTCGGCCGGAACTTCCAGCCCGCGCGAAATGCAGATGCAGGGCGTTTCCTCCACTTCGCACAGCTTCCTCATTCGCTCGCTCCGCTCGCGGCGGTTCAGCGTTTCAAAAAAGGTAAGCTCCGTCCTGCCCAATATTTGTACCCTGTTCCGTGGATGATAGGTGAAATATCCGGCCAGTTCGAGCCCCGGCCGGTACAAATCGGCCACATGAATGGGCCGCTTCAATCCTTCTCCCCCGCAAATCACTTCGATATTAAATTGCTGAACGAGATCAGCAACTCTTACTTTTTTCTTCATCCCGTCAATCTCCTTATCGAACCGGCAGTGCGTTCTCTTGATTCCCATTCATGTTCATCGTAATGGAATTGGTGCGCGAAATCAACCTCATTGTTGCTGCGCATGCCGAACAGCGCTTTTCAAGGAGGGAACGCTAAAAAAACCGTCCGAAAAATGGCCGGCGGTTTTCCTTCTTTTCTGAGATAAGTCTTCGCTCTGCGGGCACGCCGCACATCCCTGTTTGAACGGCCTCTTTGGCATTTGCCGTTTGCTCGGGTTCAAACGGCTTCCTTGTAAGAACGAGAATATGCTGCTTCCTTGGAAGAACGTGAATATCTTGTAGAAAATGCAACTTAAGTGGTGCTACGTACCTGTTCGTCCGTTTATATTGCACGGAATGCAACATATTTCGGGCAAAACGGGCGAAAATGACGATTTACCCGGTTCATGTTGCACATAATGCAACATACTTAAGCTCCGTGCCCTTTTTCCCAGGATATGTTGTATTTTTTACAACTTATCCAAGCTTCTCCGGATGAACATGTCCGTATGTTGTATGAAATACAACATAGCGCCCGGGCCCCCTTCTGCTGGCGATTTGGAGTCTGAACCCCCGCCGGGCAGCGCCGCAACGCGCCGGGAGAGGCGATTGCCTCTGATTCGAACCGTTGTGCTCCTTCGTTTCTCCACCGCTTTAATGCTTCAGCGAATTTTAACATTCGGATAGGCGCTGTTTAAAATTTCGTAATGCCTACATGACTCCTTTGTGGGGTGCGGTACGTGTGAATTGTTGCCAGTCTCCGGAGCACGATGCTTCGGGGTTACGTTCTAAGCCGCACAGGATTTAAACTGCGCCTTTTCATATGCAAAACAAGGCCGGCAGCGATGCCGACCTTGCTTGGGATTCGATATATTAACCGTAGAAGACAGACGTTTCGGTGTCTTTGTCAAAAATATGAACTTTATTCATGTCGAGCGCAAGCTTCACGTTCGTTCCTTCCTTGAATCCGGCGCGTCCGTCAACGCGGGCGATGACAGATTCTTTGCCGATGCCGGCCAAGTACAGGAACATTTCATGGCCGAGGTTTTCAGCCACTTCGATGTTGGCGTTGATCACGCTGTTCGGGGAAGCTTCCAGGAAAACGGGCTCCTCATGAATATCTTCAGGGCGAATGCCGAGAATCACTTCTTTGTTGACGTATCCTTTTTCGCGGAGCGTTTTTGCTCTGCCTTCAGGAATCGCCACATTGATGCCGTTGGCTTTAAATACGACGTTGCCGCCTTCTTCGGTCAAGTTGCCGTTAATGAAGTTCATCGAAGGCGATCCGATAAATCCGGCGACAAACATATTTACCGGGTAGTTGTAAATATCTTCGGGAGTTGCCGCTTGCTGGATGACACCGTCTTTCATGACGACGATACGGTCGCCCATCGTCATCGCTTCGGTCTGGTCGTGCGTTACGTAAATAACGGTCGTTTCCAGACGTTTGTGCAGTTTGCTGATCTCCGCGCGCATCTGTACGCGAAGTTTGGCGTCAAGGTTGGAAAGAGGTTCGTCCATCAGGAACACTTGCGGCTCGCGGACAATTGCGCGGCCTAAGGCGACACGCTGGCGCTGACCGCCGGACAACGCTTTCGGCTTGCGATCCAGCAAATGCTCGATATCGAGAATTTTTGCCGCTTCGCGCACGCGGGCGTCGATGTCGGCTTTTTTGAACTTGCGCAGCTTTAAGCCGAACGCCATGTTCTGGTACACGTTCATGTGCGGGTACAAGGCGTAGGATTGGAAAACCATCGCAATGTCGCGATCTTTCGGAGCGACGTCATTCACCAAACGATCCCCGATATACAGTTCGCCTTCGGAAATTTCTTCCAATCCGGCAATCATCCGGAGCGTCGTCGATTTACCGCAACCGGAAGGACCTACCAGTACGAGAAACTCCTTGTCTTTAATATCCAGATTCACGTCTTTTACGGAAGGTTCGCTGGCTCCGGGATAACGCTTGTAAATGTTTTTTAAACGTACGCCTGCCACTAGGTATTCCCCCTTGATATTATTTTCCTACTTCATCTTAACCTACATTCCGTCCATCTGACTATGCACAATCTTCACAAAAATATCACATTCTTTTCGTCACTTTGTACAATAGAAGCGCTATCTTCACGAGCACCGCATGATCGAACGTTCTGACGTCGAGCCCCGTCTCCTGCTTGAATTTGTCAAGCCGGTATAAAAGCGTGTTCCGGTGAATATACATCTGTTTTGCCGTTTCGCTGACGTTGCAGTCCAATGCGAAAAACTGTTCCAGCGTCTGCAACGTTTCCGCGTCCAGCCCCTGATTGAGCGGTTTCAACACCTGCTCGGCAAACGCCGTTTTATCGCGTTCCGGTATGCTGTTAAGCAGTTTTTCCAGACGCAGCAGCCAAGGCAGATGGATATTCGTGCCGACATGGTACGTCTTCCCGAGAAATA
>JAWLCZ010000035.1:0-25728 GCA_041686835.1 Paenibacillaceae bacterium
AATATGACCGGAGATGATCCGTTCGCAGTCTATTTTTCCGTACGGAGATATGGTAAAATATGTGCAAACCAAATAAACCGGCGATGATGAAGAGGAGTAGACGTTAGGATGACTTCAGAGAGCTGATGGCCGCTGCGAATCAGTGTCGGCGTAACGTGGAATGGACTTCGGAGCTCCGATCCGAAAAGAGTCAGTAGGAAAGGCGGAACCGTCTCACCGTTAAAAAGAGACACGGTATCGAAAACGTAAGGTCGTTTTCCGTACCTGGAAGAGGGAGTTTGCTTTTTTACGGGCAAACGAACAAAGGTGGCACCGCGAACGCAACTTCGCCCTTTGATGGGCGAAGTTATTTTTTTTGAATCGGATGGTTACCGAAGCAAATCTGGTCTTGATAGCATCGGCTGCTTCATATTGGGGGCTTTAAAGGAGGTGGTGGCCATGGATGACGGTTGGTGGTGGACGAAGCTCAAGCAAAAATGCATCATAAGGAGGACATTTAATGCGGGAACGTGTATTAACCGGAGATCGGATTACCGGGAAACTTCATCTTGGCCATTACGCCGGGAGCCTGATCCATCGGGTGCGTTTGCAGCATCAGTACGAAACGTTCATTTTGCTGGCGGACGTGCAGGCTTTGACGACCCATTTTGAGCATCCGCAGCTCATCCGCGACCATTTGCGAAATGTGGCGCTGGATTATTTGTCGGTCGGCATCGACCCGGAGAAAGCGACGCTGTTCGTTCAATCGCTCGTTCCGGAAATCGCCGAACTGACCGTCTATTTTTCGATGTTTGTGACGGTCAATGCGCTGCGGCACAATCCGACGATCAAAACGGAAGCGAAAGAGCGGGGATACAAAGATTTGTATTACGGTTTTTTGGGTTACCCTGTCAGCCAGGCGGCCGACATTACATGCTGCAAGGCGACGTTGGTTCCTGTGGGAGAAGACCAGCTGCCCCATATCGAGCAGACGAGAAAAATCGTGCGCCGGTTCAACGACTTGTACGCCCCGGTGCTCGTCGAACCGAGAGCGCTGGTCGGACAGCGCCTTGACGGGGTGGACGGGAACCGCAAAATGAGCAAAAGCTTGGGAAACGCCATCTATCTCGATTCGACGAAGGAGGAAGTCCGCGAAAAAATAAAGAAGGCGAAAACCGACCCGGGGCGCATCCACAAACACGATCCCGGCCGCCCGGACATTTGTCCGATTTACGGGTACCACCGCGTGTTCCGATCGGAACAGGCGCAAGACATTCATCAGCAATGCGCGAGCGGCAAAATCGGCTGTACCGACTGCAAAGAGCGGATCGCCGATACGATCAATGAGCTGTTGGAGCCGTTTCGCGAACGAAGGAACGAGTACGCCAAACGGCCCGGAGATGTGGACGAAATTTTGCTGGCGGGAACCGAAAAGGCGCGCTCCGTCGCCAAAGAAACGATGCGCGAAGTGCGAGAGGCGATGAAAATCGACTACTTCCGCCGTTAAACCGCGAAACCGTATCCGAAAAACCGCCCTTTCCAACCCGGGGGAACCCGGGAGGGAAGGGCGGTTTATTCCAGTCAGCGTGCCGTCAGCTCGTTGCCTCCGCGGGTGCCACGCGCCTCTGTCCGCTTGGGACTTATAAAAGACTGTAAATCGGCACTTGAAAACGACACAAGTGTCGTTTATAATAACGACATGAGTGTCGTTTTAAATTTTTGCCAAAGGAGGGAACGAAGGGGCATGTCGCCGAAAGTATCGGACGAACATAAGGAAACGCGGCGCAAACAAATACTTGAGGCAGCAAAGCGGGTATTTGTGAAGAAAGGATATGAACGAGCCACAATGAAAGATGTTGTTGAGGAGTCGGGGATGAGCAGGGGCGGCGTTTACCTGTACTTCTCCAGCACGGAGGACATGATGACGGCGTTGCTCGAGGAAGAGGAGCGCGAAAATATTGAACAGCTGGAAACGTTCGCCGCATCGGACGGACCGGTGTGGGACATCATTGTTCAACTCATTCGAGACATTGAACAGAACATCGTGCAAATGTCCTCCGGATATGCAGCGGCAATATATGAATTTTATATTTCCCGTTCGCGGTATGAAAAATATGTGCCGTCGTTGCAAAGACATTACGGCCGTACGGTTGATGTTTTTGTGAAACTGCTGCAAAGAGGGACGGACAGAGGCGAATTCCGGCCGGTGATTCCGCTGGAGCATATCGCCCGGCTCATGATCAGCTTGGTAGAAGGCATGACGCTCCATTGCGCCCATATGGGCCCCGAACGAATCGATCTTCATGCCCAAATTGAAGCTTGCATTGCTATGCTGCAAGTTGTACTGCAGGTACCGCCTGAATCAAACGCGAGAGGATGAACAGGGATGAAAATTTTTGCCAATCGTACATTTGCCAAATTGTTTCTGGCGTCGTTTGCCGCTCAGCTCGGATCGACCATCGGAAATATGGCGTTTGCCTTTTACTTGCTTGACCGATTCAGCAGCCAGCCTTATTACGCCACCTTGGCGGAGCTGATGTACAGCCTGCCGACGCTGGTCGTCTTTTTTCTCACCGGTGTGTTGGCCGACCGCTTTGACCGGCAGAAAATCGCCGAAAATTCGGACTGGATTCGTGCCGCTCTGACGGCAGTATTGTTTGCCGCCATTTATACGGATCTCTTGCCGCTCGCTTTTGCCGTTTTATTCGTCCGCAGTGCGGTGTCGAAATTTTTTCAGCCGGCGGAAACGGCTCTGCTGCAGGGCATTCTCACCGAAGAACAGTACGCGCAGGCTTCCGGGCTCAATCAAATGGTGTTCGGCGTGTTCATGCTGTTCGGTGTCGGTCTGGGAGCGATCACTTATACGACGTTAGGCATCGGATGGGCGGTCGGGATCGACTTTGCCGGATTTGTCGTTTCCGCGCTGCTTATCCGCATGTGCAAAATCGGCGAAGAAGCGCGGCTGCCGAACGGCCGGACGCACTGGAGGGAACTCGATCTAACGCTTGTCATGCGCGATTTTAAAGAAGGCATCGTCTACATCGTGCGCCATCGGCTGCTGCTCGCGATCATTTCCGGTTTTTTCTTGTTCGGATTTATTAACGGAGGATTTGCC
The DNA here is from genome assembly GCA_041686835.1 of Paenibacillaceae bacterium. Taxonomy (GTDB): domain Bacteria; phylum Bacillota; class Bacilli; order Paenibacillales; family JAWLCZ01; genus JAWLCZ01. The sequence continues at coordinate 3,095 of JAWLCZ010000035.1, forward strand.
GTACTGCCGATGTTTACGATGAAATACAAGCTGGCGCCGGACGAATTCGAGAAATTCACATCGTTATTCGCCGTTTTCCTCGGCGTCGGGTTTATGGCAGGCAGCATGATCGGTTCCGTTGTCGTAAACAAGTTAAAGCCGTACCTGATCATCATTGCCGGAATACTGGCGGCATCCGTTTTGACCATAGCGCTCGGAACCACGAACAATGAATGGCTGTACCTCGTTCTCATCTTGCTCGCGGGCATCGTTCTTGCGCCGGTCAACGTCGCGATCGGCGGATGGTTGCCGGCCATCGTCGACCCTGCCCGGATGGGGCGTGTCAGCGCCTGGATCGATCCGCTGATGATGCTCGCGCAGTCGTGCGCTCTCGGCCTCATTGCGCTCTTGTATCCCGCGCTGGTTAGCTTGAAGGCCATCTATTACGGCCTGGGAGTCTTAATGCTTCTGGTGTTCGTCATCTATTCGGCCACACTTCCGCGGCTGTCGCGAACGGCACAGCCATCAGCCGATCGCGAGGCGGCAAAGTTCGAGGCCTGAACCCGCAAACGGTCGGCAATCCCCGGCGTTATTGGGCTGCGGGAAAGAGCGGCCGCAAAGGGGCAGCATGCTTGCCCTCCCTCGGCGGTTGGCCGTTCGGCAGCCTGGCGCCGCGATCGGCGCTTTCTTCCCGGCTTGACCCATGTCAAAGGCGGTTTCCGGCTTCTGCGGCACATGCCGGGCTCATCATTACGAACTGTGATCTCCACCGGCATGATCGACCAAAATTATCGTGCCGTTTTTCAAATCGTGCGCGGTCGCATCGATAATTTTCTCCAGAAGAAACGCCGTACGCTGCATCTCCTCGGCGTTTTCCGCGATGAATATGGGCGCGCCTCCGGCGATTCGCTGCGAATCCAAGGCGACGACAGCCATAATTTTCGCCATGTTCCATCCCCCCTTTTTTGCCGCTCATCATGTGCTGTGCGCTCTATTTGCCGGAAGGCAAGCGCTCGGCGTTTTCCAGCACCGGCGCTTGCCGCAAAATTTGTACCGCTTTGGCCGCGTTTTTTTCCTGCGGAAGCACGAATACGGCCAACGTCCCGCTGTTGATGTCCAGTTTGGCCAGCGGGACGAGCGCGGGTTCGCCCGTATCCCGGTATACGCCCAACAAGATCGATAAGTTGTGCAGCAGCGCCTGACGCTGTCCGAGATTGGCGAGAGTCACTTTGGCGTTGTTATCTTTCGGTACGACAAGCAGTCCGAGCGCGTGTTCCCGGATGATTTGCCGGTTTTTCTCAAGCCCTACGTTCATGATGTAAACCGAATCGACGTATACGTCCGGACCGTCCACACGCACGTCGGCAATGCGCACGTCGGCAATTTCGCAGATTTGTTTGCCGGATTGATATATTCTGACGACGATGAGCGTGACGAGACCGACGGCGACCCCCCAGTACCATTGAAATAACAGGCTGCACAAACTGGAGAAGAAGGAACTGAAGATGACAAGATAATTTCGGCCTTCGAACAGCATGGCGATGCCTTCTATATAGGCCGTGCCCCGAGGGACGAGCTCCGATTTGTCGACCGCGGACAAACTTTGCCGTTCCATGTTGCGGACATCGCGAAATTGCTGTGCGGCCAGCGCCAGAAAGGTAATGGCCGTGTAATCTTTATTCAGCAGCGCCGGAACAGCGACAGCGCCAAGGCCGGAGGCGATGATGCCGAGCGAAATATGGATGATTTTCCCGTGCGGATAAGTGGGATACTGCCGGTAATCGGTGCGCAGCATCATGAGTCTGGCTATGACGCCGAAACATATGCCGATGAAAATGGAAAGGGTTTCGCGATTCGCCGCATGCGAAAAAAGAATGTCCATTAGGTTTACCTCCCGTTTCGTTGCCTCAGCGAGTTTATGAAGGCGCGATATCGATGGGAACGGTGTTAGTATGGATAGATTGGTTTCTTTTTACTCTTCATCTAAAAAAATCAAAAATGGCGGATATACTTGATGTTGACGTTACGTCATCCATTAACATAGGAGATGAAATGAATTCCGATGAAGGAGGAATCCTTGTGAGCAATCCAGCCAAGCTTCTGGGGGCAACCCCTCTCTTCCCGGCAAGCGACTTGGAGCAAGCGATCGAGTTTTACGAAAAAAAACTCGGATTCACATGCGCTTTTCGCTCTGGAGAACCGGCTGACTATGCCGGCGTGCAGCGGGACACGGTAGAAATTCATCTGTTTCAAAGCAGCGATCGCCATTTGGCGGAATGGACCAGCTGCCGGATTCAAGTGCGGAACATCGAGGCGCTGTATGAGGAATATAAGGCGAGCGGCGTCATTCACCCGAATGGCCAACTCGCGACAAAACCGTGGGGACTGAAGGAATTTTCCATCATAGACATCACGGGGGTCTGTGTGACATTCTTTGAGAGATGAGCGGAAGCATCGCGCCGTCTTGCGGATCTGCGGGAGAAGCGCCGTCCGGACGGAAAGGAGGTTCCATCTTTGAAGCAAAACGAGCGGTCTTTGTATCGTACCGGGCAGTTTGCCGAGAAAGCCGGTGTCACCAAACGCACATTGCGTTATTATGACCGGCTCGGTTTGCTTAAGCCCGAACACAGAACCGAGTCGGGACAGCGGCTTTATTCGGAAGACGACTTCGTGCGGCTGCAGCAAATCGTGACGCTGAAATTTGTCGGCTTTTCCCTGGAACAAATCCGCAAGATCATCGATTCACACGACATCGATCTTGCGGCGCTTCTCTCCATGCAACGGGAGTGGATGGAGGGAAAACTCCGGCATCTGCAGCTTGCCATTCAGGCGATTAAAGATGCGGAAAGGGCCATTCGGCAGGAGGCCGGGGATGTGGCGGATAAATTTCAACGAATTATAGGAGTGATTGAAATGCAAAGTCACGACTGGCTGAATGAATTTATAGCGGCGGCCATTTCCGGACGCGAAGAAGCGGCGAAGGCGATCAAGGCGGCGAATCCGGGACTTGCCGGGCGAAGCATCCATGCCGCCGCTGTTTTGGGCGATGCCGAAACCGTTCGCGCCATGCTGGAACGGGACGCATCCCTCGCCGTGCAGAAGGGGGGCCCGGAACATTGGGAACCGCTTCTTTATTTGAGCTTTTCCTGTTTTCTTAAGAACCCGGACAACAGCGAGCGTTTCGCGCAAACGGCCCAGCTTCTGCTCGACCGAGGAGCGAACCCGAACGCTTACTGTCTCCAGAAAGACGACCCGCTCGGACGCAAGCTGAGCGCCTTGTACGGAGTGGTGGGGATAGCCAACAACGCCGTGGTGGGCAAAGTGCTGCTTGAAATACGGGGTGGACATCAATGCGACCACCGCTTTTTTCCACAAACTCGATTATGACGACGAAGCGGGAGTGCGGTGGTTTTTGGAGCACGGCGCCGACCCGAACCTTGTTTTGGGCGAACAGCGCAATACGCCGCTGCATTGGGCGATATGCCGGGGAAGGTCGCCTGTTGTGGTGAAGCTCCTGCTCGAGCATGGAGCCGATGTCCGCTCCAGAAGGGCGGACGGCAAGACGCCGTACGCATTGGCCGTGCGATTCGGGCAGACGGAAACGGCCGGCCTGCTCCGCCAGTATGGCGCGGAGGACGATCTTGACATTGCGGACCGCTTTATAGGGGCTTGCGCCGCTGCCGACGAGACGGCGGTCCGGGCTATGCTCGCCGCTGATCCTTCGCTCGTTTCGTCGCTTTCGGCGGAAGACAAATTGATGGGGGGATATTATGCCGAAGTTGTGGAGGCGTTGATTCGGGCCGGGTCGCCTGTACCTGAAAAAGCATCCGGCAGCAAGGAAGTTTACGATGTGCTGCGCCGTTACGGCGCTGCGGAATGAACCTTATGGGCATCCGTCCGCTCACCATATGGATTCCGCCTACATAACCTGTAGAGAAAAACGATAAGGGGATGGCGGAATGAACGAGTTTGAAAAACAAACGATTGCCTTGTTGAGCGACATACATGCTCAAATCAGCGCGATTCGCAAACAAGTGGAGGATGCGCTCAGCAAAGCGGAAGAAACGAATTCGGAGCTCTTGAATTCGGTGTTCGGATTGCTGCAGCAGGGAGACAAAGATTAATCAACCGCACGGCCCTGACGGCAAGCGGGGGACGAACCGTCGGTCCGTCCCGCCGCACGTTCAGGAAGAACTTCAAATGGGCGCCTAAATAAACCAGATATTAAGCACCGCAATAAACAGTACGGTCCAAAAGGCGCTTGCGACGATATTGAGTATTCCCGAGCGGGTGCGTTTTTGAAACAGCCGGACCACTCCGAGGCTGAGCAGCGAAAATATGACCATCAAAAATACCGCCACGGTCGCGAACAACGGCAGTGTAACTCCTTCCAAATTCACGGTAGTACCCACAATCATCATCCTTTCCAACGGATTGTAGACCAAATCTGCCTTTATTATACATCGTCCGCGATGACGAAATAAAATAGATGGACGAGACAATGTATATTGTAGATGAAATGGGCGGCTGGCGCATTTTGACCCGTTACGGAGACCATGTCGGCGGCGTCGGCCCGATATCGTAATCGTCGGTCAAATGAACCGGCGGAGTATTTTGCCGCTCGAGCAGGCGATGCTCCATTTCACCGCTCGCATCCATCAAACGGCTGTTGATGGATCGAATCGATTCCCCCAGCTGCCGGTAAGTCTCAAATGAATTCCTGAAGGCTGCCGCCTGGGGATTCGTCTGTTCCTGCATGGAACCCGACAGCGACTCGAACGCTGCCTTGCCGTCTCCGAGCGACTGCCTATATCGCTCCGCCGCTCATCCTGCAGTTGTTCGACGCTTTCCAGCAATTCGTTCATCTTTACGCGCATGTCGGTCAATGTTTTGCGCATCTGTTCCGTTTGTGCGCGATCCGCGTCAGGCAGCGACGCTTCGATCGCCGATAAGTCCGTCGACGCTTGGTGCAAAGTCTCCCCGATGCGCTGTACGTTTTCGGTACCGGCGCCCGCCGCCGATTGCGCGGCAAGCTTCGCGAGCTCCGCCGCTTCTCGAATGGATGGCTTCATCTCTTTTCCCGCCTTTTCATTTGTTTAGGGTTTGTCCGTATTATTTTGCAGCAAGGCGTTTCAAATATTCCGGGCTGCCGGTATAAAAAAGGACGGGCGATACATAATAGATGTCGGGTCGCTTAAAAATTTCACAAGGAGGTATCCCGATTGCACAATATGAACGCAACCCGGCAAATTCAACAGTGCCAGCAAATGATCCAGCAAATGATGCAGCAAACGCAGCAAGCAAGCGCCATGTACCAGCAAATGCTTCAACAGGAGCAGCAAAACGCGGCATGGCTCGACCAATTGGCGCAAAGGGAGCGCCAGGCGGCGCAAATGATTCAAAACGCGCTGCAAGGGCACCAATCGGCCATGCAGCAAATGCAGCAGGTTTCGCAAATTTGCGGCCAGATTGAACAAGTGATGCAGTCTGCGCTTCAACAAACCGTTCAGGCGGCGCAGCAGACTTCCCCGTATTCAACGTACCCGGCGAACCGCCCATATCAATAAAGAAAAAAGAGCCTTGGCCGCATCGTGCGGTTACAGGCTCTTTTTTATCTTTGCCCGTTTTTGAAACCAAAGCTTGAGCAGTCCGGGGACGAACAAAATAATGAACAAGAGCCGCACGAGCTGCAAAGACGCGACGACCGGCGCATCGGCGCCGACCGAAACCGCCGTCATCGCCATCTCCACCAGTCCGCCCGGCGCAACGCTCAAAATGGTGGTGGACAAAGACAAGTCGGTGAGGAGAGCAAGCGCATATCCGATCGCAAACGAGGCGGCAATCAGTCCGATCGTCATCGCGCAAATCAAGACGGCCCATTTTCCGCCTCTTTTCAAATCATCCAGCGAAAACGATCGTCCCATATAAAATCCGACCGTAATTTGCGCCCAAATGACAAGCCCGTCGGGGAATGCGGGCAGAGGAACGCCGCTTATATTCATGAATGCCGTCGCTATCAGCGGGCCGATGACGTATGGAGCGGGAATGACGCCGCTGACTAAACGGCCTGCCAGTAAAGGCAGGATATACCATAAAAAATGCCACGATGAAATTCCGGTCAAGCCTCTTGCCGCGATCCAAGCTTCCCCGGTTTGCGCGGCAAACAGATGAACGACGGTGAACGGAACGAAGAAAACGACGGTCAACAGCCGGACGGTTTGCAGCAAAGTGACCATGGCGACATTGGCCCCCAACGAATCGCTTGCCGCGACCATTTCCGACAAGCCTCCGGGGACCGTGCCGAACACGCCGGTCACCGGATCGAGTTTGACGATACGGCACAGCAGAAGGCCGTTACCGATGCTAATCCCGACCAGCACGACCGTTGCCAGCAAAAACGGAACGATATAAGGGCCGATGGCAGCTAAGGTGTTCGCCGTGAACAATAATCCCAAATAGATGCCGATAACCGAAAATGCGCCGTTTCTCCAGAGATCGGGTATAAACAGGGCTCTTCCGGCGAAGCTTTTCCATAAGATCACCGCCGTCATGGAGCCGAGTATCCACGCGAGCGGAAATCCGGCGATGTGGAACAAAAATCCTCCCGCCGCGGCAATGCAGTAGGTTTCCAATACGACGATTCCTCTCGTCTTGCTCATTTCATCGCTTCCCTTTCTCATCGCATTGTAAACATTGTAGCATACCGAAAGCCGGGAAGTGACGCCGCGTTCGCGGCAAAATTCGCGGATTTCGGGCGTTTGCCGGGACAAAACGGCGTCCGTTTCATTATTATAGTAATGATCATATAATTTATGGATGAAATAATTTGCTGCATTAAAGCACACCCGCTTTTACGCGTGTCATTGCGCGGCGGCGTATTTTGCCGTATAATCCTTTCAAAAGTTTTAGCGTATACGAAGCAAACGCGAGGACGGAGACAAGTAAGCGGAAACGAACTGACAGGGACGCTGCGCCGGAGACTGAGAGCGCAGCGGAGGAAACGCCCGCCGAACATTCACTCCCGAGCCGACCCCTGAACGCCTTGGCGGCCATTAGGGGATGTCCGGATGCACGCCGTTATCGTGCCTTAAGAGAGACGCTATGGATCGACAGGCTGTCTAACGAGGGTGGTACCGCGGTAACCCGTCCCTCGGGAGGCGGCTTTTTTATTTTGTATCATGGATAATCGAAGGAGTAGATTCGTATGAATGAACCATTGAACCGGTTAAAAGAAAAGCTGGATCAAGTGAACGTTCAACTGCTTGAGTTGTTGTCCGAACACGCGCTTCTAATGCGGCAAATCGGTACAGTGCGGCAGGAATGCGAGAAAGACGAACTGCAGGTAAGCGTGGAACGGATGTTGGACGATGCGGTCGCCCGCAACGGCGGGCCGCTTGACGGGACGGCGATTAGAGAACTGTTTAAGCACATTTTTAAAGCGTCGCTCGATTTGCGGCAAAACGCCCGGAAAGGGCCGCTGCTTGTAAGCAGAAAGAGCCTGCAGGCCGATACGATCGTCCTTGCGAAACAGGTCGCGATTGGCGGGGAGGCCCACGCCATGATCGCCGGTCCGTGCTCCGTCGAGTCGTACGGGCAGCTGCGCGCGGTTGCGTCCGCCCTGAAGGAAGCGGGGGTCCGTATCATTCGCGGCGGCGCTTATAAGCCGAGAACATCGCCATACGATTTCCAGGGGCTCGGGATCGAGGGGCTGAAAATGCTGAAAGAAGTCGCGGATGAATTCGGGCTCGTGACGATCAGTGAAATCGTCGATCCGGCACATATCGAAACGGCGGCCGATTACATCGACATCATTCAAATCGGCGCGCGCAACATGCACAACTTCGAGCTGCTGAAAGCGGCCGGCGAAGCGCCGATTCCGGTGCTGCTCAAGAGAGGGCTTGCGGCGACGCTGGATGAATTTCTCCATGCGGCGGAATATATCGTTTCGCGGGGCAACTCGCAGGTGATGCTGATCGAGCGGGGCATCCGCACCTATGAGAAATGGACGCGCAATACGCTCGACATTTCCGCCGTCCCGATATTGAAGCAGGAAAGCCATTTGCCGGTGCTCGTCGACGTGAGCCATTCGACCGGACGCAAAGACATTTTGGCGCCGTGCGCCAAAGCCGCTTTGGCCGCCGGAGCCGACGGCATCATGGTGGAAGTGCATCCGGATCCGCCGGCGGCTTTGTCCGATGCGGAGCAGCAGTTGAACATCGAGCAGTTCCGGCAATTTTACCGGGACGTCCTGAATTCGGGATTATTTAAAACGGAAGCCAACAGTTCGCGTGTTCCATCGTCTTATAAAGTGTAAGACAAAATCGAAACCTTGGGAGGTATAACGATGGAACAAACGAACGGGCAGAACTTTCAGCGGGACGGGGAGGAACTTCAGCAGAACGAGAATGTGGCGCAAGGAACTCGTAACGATGAGGAGGGTACGCGGGAAACGGATAAGGATGAGGCGGGCGCACCGCTTCAGAAGGACGAAACGGGAGCGATCCGCAACGTTGCCGTGCTCGATTTCACCGGCATGAAATCTCCCGACGACCTGAGCGGCATCAGCAGCATCAGCAATGTGGCGACGATTCTTGTGCCGGAACCGCTGAACAAAGCGCTGATGAACATCCGCATGGAGAACGTGGCCAGCGTAGTCCCGATTCCGGAAGGGAAAAACGTCAAAGTGTTGTCCGGGCAGTTGAAAATGAGTGGCGAATCGCTGGCCAACGAAAGAGGCACGGACGATGACGTTCTCGTCATTGCCGGACAGACGATCATTACGACCGTCGTGGAAAAAGTCGGCTACAAACATCTGATTGTGTCAGGTCAGGTGCTCGCCCCCAAAGGTAGCGAGACGGCGCTCGGGGCGGGCATCTCCCGGTTGAGCGGACAGGTCATTTATTACGGCAGCAATCCGCGCATTTTCATGGGCGACGAGCAGTTTTCGAAGCCGTTTTTCGAACTGCTGGACGAACCGGTGTCGCTCGTGCTGTTCGGTAATTATACGATCGATGCGGACGTTCCCGCCGAGCTTTTGAAGCAAAAAGTGTCGGAGATTATTTTGTTCGGCAATATGAATGCTTCCTCCAAACTGGTTCCCCTGCTGCAAGTGCTCGCCACCGAAAAGTACGGCAACATTTCGGCGTTGCCCTGCGAATAGCCGGCCGTACCGCACCGCATGAAACCGTCCATGCAGTCTTTTTTTGACGAAGTGTACCGGGAGCACTGCCAGGCTGTGCACGCTTTTTTTCTGGGGAAGACGGGAAGCCGGGAGACCGCCGTGGAACTCGTACAGGATACGTTTTTGCAGGTGTGGCGGAATATCGAAATGCTGCATGCTCTGGAGCCGAGCCGGCGGCGGTACTGGATTTTCAGCGTGGCGAAAAACCGGTTGACCGACTTTTACCGGAACCGGGCTTCGCGCGCGGCGGCGGAAACGCGGCTGTCGCATCACCATGAAACCGTTGCCGCATCGGGAGAACCGTCGGAACAGGCGGTAATGCGGGAAACGATGCGGCGGCTGGAAGATGCCATCAACCGTCTGCCGGAAGACCTGCGCACCATTGTCGTCATGCAGGCGGTCGGAAACATGTCGAGCGGAGACATCGGCGAAGCGCTCGGCGTCCCGGCGGGCACGATCCGTTACAAGCTTTCCGTTGCCCGCAAGAAGCTCGCCGACATGATGCACCGCGAAGAAGGGGGGAAAGCGAATGCGCATGATACCGGATGACAGGCATGACGAATGGAGCATTCTGCTCGAAAACTGGGCGGAACCGTACCGTCTTTCCCCTTCCGAAACGGTGTCGATCCGCAAGCGGATCGTTGAACCGGTATCGGCGGCTGATGACGGCGAGTGGAGCCGCATGTTCGATTATTTCCCTCTGTTTTTTGCGCACAACTGCATTCCGGCGCACGTTTTTCGTTTTGCGATGAATGTGGAACTGGATGAGGACGTGTCGTTTCGTCCTTATGTGGCCATTGTATGAAGACTGTGCCCAATTGGCAGCTCTGCGGGAAGGCAGGCTGCTCATTGACGAGAAAGTCCAACGATAAGGTTTCATTGAAATAGGGCGTGGGGTATCTGCCGGAAAGTTTACGGCCACCTTTAAAATCGTCGTTATTTCTACAAAATCCATTCATGATAACACGATTTTAACAGTGGTGGAGGCAGATACCCCTTCCCTTCCTACATGCAGATAACCGTATGTAGGACTTTCTCGACATTCTCTGCAAGCCCGAACAGGCTTGCTTTTTTCTGCGATTACCCTCCCGAATAACTGTAAAAATGTAAATGAAATCTTGAATAATAACAGTTGAATATTGCAAACCCGTCTAGTAAAATACAAGTGTCGAATCTTTATTCGTCCATTGGATAAAGTCTGAATTTGAAATCGTAGTCGAGAGGATGAGTCGGGTTGGACAAAATAAGAACAGGCGATTTGAAACTCATTCAAGAATTGAATCGCTCGATCATCCTGAATATGATACGCGAGCACGGACCGATATCACGCAGCGAAATTGCCAAAAGGAACAAGATCAGCCCGTCGACTGTGGCGTCGGCCGTTCAAGAATTGATTAACGAAGGATTTGTGCGCGAGGTTGGAACCGGAGCGTCGAGCGGCGGCAGAAAGCCCATTATGGTCAAGTTTTCGCCCGATAACCGTTTTCTCATCGGTGTTTCCATATCGAATTCGATGATTTCCGTAGCCCAAATTAATTTGGAAGCGAAAATTCACAGAAAAAAAGAACTGCCGCATCATATGCTGCATGGCGAAACCGTTATCAACCGCACGTTGGATCTGATCGAGCAGTTTTTGAGCGAATGTCCCGATCTTGACAAATGTATCGGCATTTCCGTTACCGTTCCCGGCATTGTCGACGCCACCCTTGGAGTGATCCGGTATAATCCGAAGCTCCGCCTTAGAAATGTTTATCTTACTCATATTATTGAAAGCCGTTTCAATATAAAGACTTGGCTGGAAAACGACGCGAACGCCATCGTCCTTGCCGAAAAAAAATTCGGGAAGTACAGCAAGCATAAAAATTTGTTTTATATCAAAATTGGAGACGGTGTCGGGGCGGGGATCGTTTATAATGACACCATTCTTCGCGGCGGGCGCGGCGGAGCCGGAGAATTCGGCCATACGAGCGTTGACCGAAGCGGCATTCGCTGTGAATGCGGCAACATCGGCTGCCTTGAAAATTATGTCAGCTGGCCGGCCGTGTACTCCAGAATTTTATCTTCGATTACGCTCGGCAGAACGACATCGATTATGGAAATGGCGCATAACGACATCAGTCAAATCACGCCCGCCGTGTTCAAAGCCGCTTTGCAGAATGGGGATCGGTTGGCGAAAGATATTGCTGAAGAAGTGGCTGCCTACTTGGGTGCCGGGGTTGTCAATCTGGTCAATCTGTTTAACCCCGAAGTCATTATTTTAGGCGGCAATTTGGTCGGCGATAACGAACTGCTGATGGAAAGAGTGAAAGCCTACGTTTCGCAGCACGCCATGAGCATACTGGCCGATGAACTGGTCATTTGCACGACGTCGTTAGGGGAAGATCCCGAATTGGTCGGCGCCGCATCCGTTCTGCTGCAGGATGTATTTCGTTTTTCACTATCGATGTAATCGCTTTTATCATTACTTTGTTCGCCGAAAAAACAATAGTCATTTCGTCACATCTGTCTTTGGACGTAAAAAAACGAAAGTTTATGTAAATAAACATGACATAAAATATTGAAATTATGAGTTTATGGAGTATAATCTAATTAATAATGTGAGTAAATTTAACATAAATGTTTTTTACTTAATTTATTCGATGGAAAAAGAAATCGAATCATTTCCGGTTATCCTTGAAAGGGGGTGATAGTCTCGGGAAGGGAAGAGGAAGGAAGGCCGGTTTTCATAAGGAAACGATAAAAACAAAAAATGGAGGCAGACGAAATGAAAAAACATGTGGGGATCGTATTATCCGTTGTCCTTGCCCTCAGCGTTCTGTTGTACGGATGCGGCGGCAAAACGGACCAATCTTCCGGCGAAAATGGGTCCGGCGGCGAAACATCGGGTGAAAAAGTCACTTTGAATGTTGCGCTGTGGGATGAAAACGTGAGGGACGTACTGAACAAAACGATTGAAATTTACAAGAAAGATCATCCGAACGTAGAAGTGAAAGTGACCTATACTCCTTGGGCCGATTATTGGACGAAACTGAAAACAAGCCTGGCAGGAAAAAGCGGCCCGGACGTATTCTGGATGAACGGTCCGAACATCTACGCTTATGCATCGTCCGGGCTGATTAAAGACATTCAACCGCTGATCGATGCGGACAAGCTCGACACCTCCGTATATACGAAAGCACTTGTTGATTTGTATACGTATAACGGCCATCTTTACGGTCTTCCTTACTTCCTTGATTCCATCGGTCTTTTCTACAACAAAGAGCTGTTCGATAAAGCCGGCGTAAAATATCCGGATCAAACCTGGACATGGGATACATTGAAGGAAAACGCGAAAAAGTTGACGAATAAAGAAAATGGCATCTATGGATATATCGCGCCGATTGGAAGCCAAAACGGCTACTATAACTTGATTCACCAGGCCGGCGGCTTTGTGATCAGCCCGGACAAGAGCAAATCCGGATTCGATACTCCTGAAACGCTGTCCGCATTCAAATGGATGCAGGGCTTGATGGAGGAAGGCATTTCTCCGAATGCGCAGCAGCAATTGGAAACCGATCCGCTGCAGCTGTTCGGCTCCGGCAAAGCGGCAATGTTCCCGGCCATTTCCGTAAGCGCGCCTCAGCTTCACGAGATGCTGGGCGACAAACTGGCGGTCGCTCCGCTTCCGGCAGGAAAACAAAAAGCTTCTATCGTACACGGCTTGAGCTGGGTTATGAACAGCAACACCAAGCATGAAAAAGAAGCTTGGGAATTGATCAAAGTGCTTGCCGGCGAGCAAGGCGAGAAATACCTTGCTGATTCCGGATTCAGTATTCCGGCTTACAAAGGCACGGAAGAAGGATGGTTGAAGTCGATTCCGTCCCTCAATCTGAAAGTGTTCGTCGACAGCCTTGACTTTGGCGTGCCGTATCCGGTTTCCCAGAAAACCGCGCAATGGCAAGATGTGGAGACGAAAGAAATCCAGGACGCGTTCCTCGGCAAAAAATCGTTTGAGGACGCCTTGAAGAAGATTGCGGAAGAGATGAACAAAATCTTGGCGGAAGAAAAGAAGTGACAACACAAAAATAGGTGAAAAGACATCTTTTCACCTATTTTTCTCTAAAATACGTAAGGCGGTGTAAATATGAACGACGCTGTGACTTTGGCCGGCAATAACGGACAGGCGAAGATGCCGCGGAAGCGTAAAGTGTCAAAAATGGCCATACATGAGGCGATATGGGGTTATGCATTCATCGCTCCGGTCGTCCTGGGTTTGGTCATCTTCTACACGCTGCCCTCCGTAGCTTCCTTCGTCCTGTCTTTTACGAAGTGGGACGGCCTGTCTTCCCCGAGTTTTATCGGTCTGGAAAACTTCTCCGCGCTGCTGCAGGACGAAAAATATATGCGTGCCATGCTCAACACCATGTTGTACACGTTTGGAACCGTACCTTTGTCCGTTGCTCTCGCTACCATTCTGGCCGTTTTTTTGAACCAGCCGATCAAAGGGATGGTCGTATACCGGACACTGTACTTCATTCCTGTCATTACGATGCCTATCGCTGTCGGGATGGTGTGGAAATGGCTTTATAATTCGGAATTCGGTTTAATCAACTACATTCTGGGAACGTTGAATCTTCCCCAGCCAAACTGGCTTTTTGACGAAAAATTCGCATTGTTCTCCATTGTGTTGGTTGCCGTTTGGTCAAGTGTCGGATACAATGCCGTTATTTTGTTGTCCGGTCTTCAAGGGATTTCATCTTCCTACTATGAAGCGGCATCTTTGGACGGAGCGGGAACGCTGTACAAGTTTTTCCGCATTACCCTTCCGCTGCTGACTCCAAGTCTGTTTTTCGTGCTCGTCACTTCGCTGATTGGCGCTTTTCAGGCGTTCGATTTGATTTTCATCATGATGGGCAAGCAGGAATCGCTGCTGGATTCCACGCGGACGGTCGTGTACAGCATATGGGAGAACGGCTTCAAGTATTTCGATATGGGATACGCATCCGCGCAGGCATTGGTTTTGTTCCTGGTTATCCTGGTCATTACCGTGCTGCAAATGTATTTCCAGAAAAAATGGGTTCATTATCAGTAAAGGGGGGTACCTAAAGTGAAAGCGAATGCGATATCGAAATCGAGCCGGCTTCTCGTGCACGTTTTGCTCATTTTGGGCGCAGTGATTATGGTTACGCCCTTTTTATGGATGCTCTCCACGTCGTTTAAATCGTTTGCCGCTTCGATGAAAGTGCCGCCCGAATGGATTCCGTCCGACTGGCATTTTGAGAACTACTCTCTCGTACTTGAGAAGATTAATTTCAGCAGATATTACTTGAACACCATCATCGTTACCGTCGGCAGAACGGTCGGCCAGCTTGTGCTTTGCTCCATGGCCGCCTACGGCTTCGCATGCCTGCGTTTCCCGGGCAAAAATATTATTTTTGTCGCCATTCTGTCCGTATTGATGGTTCCTTCCCAGGTGGTGATGATTCCGAGCTTTGTCATCATGCGGGAACTCGATTGGCTCGACACGTTCTATGTGCTCATCGTTCCCGGCATTTTCAGCGCGTTCGGAACGTTTTTGCTTCGCCAGTTTTTTATGACGCTGCCGCGCGATTTGGAGGAAGCGGCCAAAATTGATGGGGCCGGATATTTCCGGATTTTTTGGCAGGTTTATTTGCCGCTTTCCAAGTCGGCTCTTGTTTCATTGGCCATCTTTACCGTACTTTACTCATGGAACGATCTCCTGTGGCCTTTGATTATGACCAGCTCCGAAGAGATGAGAGTGCTGTCGATCGGCATCGCCTCGTTCCAGGGGCAGCATGCCACGGATTATCCGCTGCTGATGGCCGGAGCTGTCATGGCGACGGTACCGGTTATCTTGCTCTTTATTTTTCTGCAGCGCTACTTCATCGAAGGCATTGCTTTGAGCGGAATCAAAGGATGAACGAAGGAATCGGAACATGAAGCTAGAATATAAAAATAAGCACATCTCAAAGGAGAGGGATCTATGTTTCACGTACTCGTAATCGGAGCGGGAACGATGGGCAGCACGCATGCCCATGCCTACGCCGCAATGGAAAACGTCAATCTGGTCGGCATTGTGGACATCCGCGCGGAAAAAGGAAGCGAACTTGCGGCAAGCGTCGGCACCCGTTCATTCACTTCCTATGAAGAGGCGATGGAAGCTTTGGAGCGGGTCGATGTCGTCGATGTCTGCGTCCCGACGTTTCTGCACAAGGAATATGTCATGAAAGCGGCCGATGCGGGCAAGCATGTCATTTGCGAGAAGCCGCTCGCCAGAAATTTGCGGGATGCGCAGGAAATGATCGATTACTGCAAGCAAAAGAACGTTAAATTGTTCGTCGGTCACGTTCTGCGTTTCTTCCCGGAATACGTGAACGCCAAACAGATGCTGGACCAAGAGGCGATCGGACCGGTTGCCGTTGTCAGAACGACCCGCGGCGGCGCATTTCCGATGGCCTGGAACAACTGGTATGCCGATTTTCAATGCAGCGGCGGCCTTACGCTCGATATGATCATCCATGATTTCGATTACTTGCGCTGGTGTTTCGGGGAAGTGGAGCGGGTTTACGCGAAAGGGCTGCAAGGGAGGGTGGCCGCCCAACTGGATTATGCGCTCGTAACGCTGCGTTTCAAGAGCGGAGTCATCGCACACGTGGAAGGCACATGGGCGCACGACACCTTTTCCATGAAATTCGAAATGGCCGGCAAAACGGGAATCATTGACTATGACAGCTCGAGAGACAAACCGATGGTGGCATTCAGCCGCACGGCGCAGGCCGGTTCCGGCGGAGTTGCCGTTCCCGAAAGCCCGTTAAAGGAAAACCCGTATTATCTCGAACTGAAGCATTTTCTGTCGTGTATCGAGAGAGACAGCGATCCTATCGTAACGGCGGAAGACGCTTATGAAGCGATGCGGATCGCACTCGCCGCCATTGAATCGATGCAAACGGGAAAACCTGTCGTACTGCAATAAGAAAGTCGGCATAAATTTGAATACTGGAGGAGAATCACGATGAAAATCGGTATTATCAGCTTTGCACATATGCACGCCTACAGTTACGCTCACGGAGTGCTGCAGTTGGAAGGCGTGGAACTGGCCGGAATCGCGGACGAGAATGAAGAGCGGGGAAAAAAGTATGCCGCGCAGTTTAACACCTCTTATTATGCGAATTATGCCGATCTGCTCAATCAGGACATCGACGCCGTCATTGTCACTTCGGAAAACGCGAAGCATAAAGAGCACGTCATTGCGGCGGCAAAGGCGGGAAAGCACGTACTGTGCGAAAAGCCGATTTCCACGAATATTCGGGATGCGCAGGAAATGATTGACGCCTGCCGCGAACACGGAGTCATTCTGCAGACGGCTTTCCCGGTCCGCTTCAACTCGGCCATCATCCGCGCGAAACAAATGATCGATGAAGGCAAGCTCGGGAGGATTCTTGCGATCAAGGGAACAAACCGGGGACAAAATCCCGGCGGCTGGTTTATCGAGCCGTCCTTGTCCGGCGGCGGCGCGGTCATTGACCATACCGTGCATGTGGTCGATGTGATGCGCTGGTTTATGGGCGCCGAAGTGAAGGAAGTGTACGCCGAAATCGACAGCAGGCTTTCGGACACGCCGATTGACGACTGCGGCATCCTTACGATGGAATTCGACAACGGCGTGTTCGCCACGCTGGACTGCAGCTGGAACCGCAACAAGCAGTTCCCGACCTGGGGCGACGTCACGCTTGATATCGTAGGCTCGCTGGGAACGCTCACGATCGACGCCTTCAACCAAAAATTGAATGTATACACCGACAATAACGGCTATAAGCATCATTTTTGGGGCGACGATATGGACGCGGGATTAATCCGCGATTTCGTGAACAGCGTGCGGGCCGGAAAGAAGGAAGCTTCGATTACCGGGGAAGACGGCTTGCGGGCGGTTGAAGTCGCTCTGGCGGCATACGAGGCCGCAAAGAAAAAAGAACCCGTTGCGCTCCGGTAAGGCGCAGCGGAAAGGGAGGTTATAGCGATGTTGAAAGCGATGAACCAGTGGGGATTTCCGGAAGGAACTCCGCTGGAACAAGTGTTCGAGCACAGCCGGGCGGCCGGATTCGAGGCGGTGGAGCTGAATCTTTACCCGGCCGGCAGCGTCGGGCTGACGATGGAGACGACAGCCGCCGAAGCGGAAGCTGTAGGGAAACTGGCGGAGCGGTACGGATTGAAGCTGCGCAGCTTGTCTACCGGCATGCTGTGGGGAGCGCCGCTGTCTTCCAAAGACGAATCCGTGAGGGCGGAAGGCCGCCGCATCGTGGCCAAACAGCTGGAGCTGGCAGGTTTGCTCGGAATCGACACCGTGCTGGTCGTTCCGGGAGTCGTCAATGCGGAAACATCGTATGACGATTGTTACCGCCGCAGCCAGGAAGAAATCCGCAAGCTGATTCCCGTTGCCGAGAAACACCGTGTCCACATCGGGATCGAGAACGTCTGGAACAAGTTTTTGCTTTCTCCTCTGGAAATGGCCCGCTATATCGATGAGTTCGAATCACCCTACGTAGGCGCTTATTTCGATGTCGGCAACGTGCTGCAGTTCGGATATCCGGAGCAGTGGATACGCATATTGAACAAGCGCATCCGCAAAGTGCATGTGAAAGACTTCAGCGTCAATGTCGGCAACATTACCGGTTTTGTACCGCTTCTCGCCGGTGACGTCAATTGGAGCGAAGTGCGCGCGGCGCTTGCCGAAGTCGGGTATGACGACGTGCTTACGGCCGAACTGAGTCCGTATGCGCAGGCTCCCCTGCAGATGATTTACGATACGGCCCGTCACATCGATGTCATTATCGGTCGCGGAGTGAAATAAGAATTGTTTCCAATAAAAGAAAGCGGGTGGCAACGGTGAAAGTAAGAGTCGGTTTTATCGGCGCGGGCGGCATTGCCGGCGTGCATATGAAAAACATTTTCGGGAACGAACAGGCGGAATTGGTTGCCGTATGCGATATTGTGGAGGAAAATGCGCGAAAAAACGCGCAGGCATACAACGCCGTTCCTTATACGAATGTGGATGAAATGCTGGAGAAAGAGAAACTGGACGCCGTGTTTATTTGCGTTCCACCGTTCGCCCACGGGGATTATGAGGAAAAAGCCGCCGCTAAGGGCATCCACCTGTTCGTGGAAAAACCGCTCGGACTGGATATGAATACCGTGCGAAACAAGGCGCGGGTCATTGAAGAGAGCGGCGTAATGGCAGGCACCGGATACTGCCTGCGTTATTTGGATACGGTCGCGAAGGCGAAGGAATATTTGCGGGACAAGGAAATTGCCATGGTTCGCGCTTATTATTTGACCTCTTTCGTGCAAACGCCCTGGTGGAGAGATATGGCCAAATCGGGCGGCCAGCTCGTCGAACAAACGACGCATACCGTCGATCTGGTCCGCTATTTGGCCGGCAATATCAATAAGGTGTACGCCACGATGGATTTGCGCGTCATGAACGATATTCCGGGAGTCAACATTCCGGATGTCGGATGCGTCAATGTCGTATTCGATTCCGGCGCCATCGGCCATATCGATACGACGTTCATACAGCCGGATCACCGTTCGGGAGTGGAACTGCTCGGACGCGATTTCCGCGTATGGATTGACGGAACGTCTTTGACGATTACCGACAAAGAGAAGACGGTAACGTATCGCAGCCATGTCGACTTTTATAAAGAGCAGGACGACGCTTTCATCCAAGCTGTCGCTTCCGGCGATCGCGCCCGCATTCTGGCTCCTTACGAGGAGGGCATGAGAACGCTTGAGGTGACTTTGGCCGCCAACGAATCCGCGAAAACGGGCGTTCCGGTCACATTAAATCAAACATAGGTTCATAGCGCTGTGCATATGGCTTACAGAAACGGAGTGGAGGGTTGAACGCACTTGGAGCGCAAACAGTTAGCGATAGGTATCGATTTGGGCGGAACGAAAATTTTGACCGCTTTGATTGACGATAACGGAAATGTCGTCGATCGCACGGAAATGCCGACGAATGTGGAACAAGGAGGACAGGTCGTCATCGATCGTGTCCTCTCTTCTGTGCAGACGATACTGGAACAAAATCAGGAAAACTTGCCGCATATCCGGGGGATTGGCGTGGCGACGGCCGGTGTCATCGATACGAAGACGAACTCGATCATTATGGCCAGCAACCTCGGCCTGGAAAATGCCCCGATTGGACGGTTCATCGAGGAGCGTTTCGGCTTGCCGGTTCACATCGGCAATGACGCGAATGTGGCTGCCGTCGGTGAATGGGTGTGGGGCGCGGGAAAAGGCCACCAGGACGTCATTTACATTACGGTTAGCACGGGTATCGGCGCCGGCATCATCAGCGGAGGGAAGCTGGTGAAGGGCGTCGGAGACAGCGCGGGTGAATTCGGCCATATTTCCATTGATTTGAACGGCCCGAAATGCGCTTGCGGCAACTACGGCTGCCTGGAAAACTATGCGTCCGGAACGGCGATAGCGAATCTCGCCCGGCAAAAAATCGAAGCAGGCGAGAAAAGCCGTCTGGAAAACCAAGACGTCTCCTCGCTGACGGCGAAACAGGTGGCCGAGGCGGCTTTGGCCGGAGATGCGCTGGCCATTCGCGTGTTCG
Source organism: Paenibacillaceae bacterium (assembly GCA_041686835.1). Lineage (GTDB taxonomy): Bacteria > Bacillota > Bacilli > Paenibacillales > JAWLCZ01 > JAWLCZ01. The sequence continues at coordinate 22,876 of JAWLCZ010000035.1, forward strand.
AACAGGCCGGCTACTATATCGGCGCAGGCATAGCCAACCTCATTCACTTGTTCAACCCGGAGATCATTGTGATTGGGGGCGGGGTGATGAATGCGGAGCAAGTGCTTCTGCCCGCTATCCGAAAAACGGTAAAAGATCGCTGCATTCCGATGATGGAAAAGCAGGCTCGCCTCGTCAGGGCGGTGCTCGGCCCGGAATCGGGAGTGAAAGGAGCGGCCGGTCTCGTCTTTACCGAACAGGCGGACGGTTCATAAGGCGGGTTGTCGAACGGACGAAGTGAAGAATTGGATATTGATTCGAGTTCATAAACCTGGCTTGTGAGCGGAACGAAAAGTTTCAAACAGGGAGCGATCTCCGATGAATTTCATCAAAATCACGAACGTTCGCGCTGTAACGGAGCAAGGAATATCGGACACGTGTACGGTTTACGTCAGGGATGGACGCATCGCCGCGCTGGAAGAACATGAAGACTTCCGGTCCGAATGCCGGGAAGAAATAGACGGAGGAGGCAACCTGCTTATTCCGGGCATGATCGATCTGCACATCCACGGGGCGAACGGACGCGACATGATGGACGGATCGACGGAGAGCGTGGAGGAAGTTTCCAGAATGTGCGCCCGAACCGGGTGCACTTCTTTTCTGGCCACTTCGGTCACTTCATCGATGGACGATTTGCTGGCGATGATCGGCAGCGTGCGTCGTGTGGTGGGAAAGGAGCCGGGAGCCCGCATAGCCGGCCTGCATCTGGAAGGGCCGTATTTGCATCCGAAGCGAAAAGGAATGCAGAACGAAGCGTATTTGCGCCACCCTGACATCGGGGAGATGAACGCCATCCTGGAGCAGGCCGGCGGCATGGTCCGTATGGTGACGCTTGCGCCCGAACTGCCCGGCGGCCTGGAAATGGTGCGATTTTTGACCGAACGGGGAATCATCGCCGCCGTCGCCCATTCCGATGCCACTTACGAACAGGCGAAGGAAGCATTTTCGCTTGGCGCAAGCCACGTCACGCACTGCTTTAATGCGATGCGGCCGATTCATCACCGCGATCCCGGTCTTGTAACGGCGGCGTTTGAAGAGGAGCACGTCAGCCTGCAGGCGATCGTGGATCATGTGCATCTGCATCCGGCCATTGTCCGGTTAATGCACCGGATCAAAGGAGCCGACGGCATCGTGCTCATTACCGACGCTTTACAGGCGATGGGTCTCGGCGACGGCAAATATATGTTCGGAGGGCATGAGGTAACCGTAACGGACGGCGTAGCGCGTCTCGGCGACGGAACCCTTGCCTCCAGCACCGTTACGATGAATGAAGCGCTGCGCAAGACGGTGATGAGCGGCATTCCGTTATGGGATGCGGTGATGATGGCGTCGCGGACGCCGGCCAACGTGCTCGGCATGCCCCGCAAAGGGCGGATTCGGCCCGGAGCCGACGCCGATCTCGTATTGCTCGACGCCGATTTTCAAGTCGTTTGGACGATGATCGGCGGACGGCTGTACGAGGACTGAAAAAACAAAACTCGGGAGTTTGGCTATACTCCCGAGTTTTGTTTATATGCCGCATTGTCCGATGAACCCGGCTGCGCTTTATTGCCGGCTTCTTCCTTTTGCCGCAAAAATTGTCTTCCGTATTCGCCGTGCGCATGAATTTTGGCGTGTTCCATCTGAATCGTGGAATGCTCGATGCCGTACTTGGTTTTAAGCGTTTCGTTGATGGCCAGAATGATGCAGAACGGTTGAATGTTCTCGTCGATAAACACGTGCGCGGTGAGCGAATAATGATCGGTCGAGATGGCCCATAGATGCATCTCGTGCACATCTTCGACGCCTTCGACCTTGGCGATGTCCCGGCGTATTTCGTCCAGGTCGAATTTCTCCGGAACGGATTCCATCAGAATCAGGTACGATTCGCGGGTAATTTTCGCGCCGCCCGTAAAAATAATGCCGCCGATGACGATACTGACGAGCGGATCGAAAAAATTAAGTCCCGTGAAATAAATGAGGATGGCCGAAATGATGACGCCGACCGAACTGAGCAAATCGCCGATAAAGTGCCACAGCGCGCTCTGCACATTCAGATTTTCTTCTTCCTTCATGCTGCGGCTCAAAACAAAGGTAAGCACGGCATTGACGATAAAACCGATGACCGCTATCGTCAGCATCAATTGATAGTGAATGTCCTCCGGATAAATGAACCGGCGTATCCCTTCCACAAAAATGCCGACGGCAATGATCGCCAAAGCTAAACCGTTCAGCAGCGAAGCGATGATTTCAAACCGGAGATAGCCGAACGTAAACTTGGCGTTCGGCTGTTTGGTCGCCAAATAAATGGCGGTCATGCTGAGCGCCAGCGCGATGACGTCCGAGATCATATGAGCCGAATCCGATAAAAGGGCAAGCGAATTGGACATCAGCCCGCCGATAATCTCCACGATCGTAAAAAACAGCGTTAAAAATAACGTAATCCACAACGCTTTTTTCGATGCCTGCTGCTCTTTGACATGGTGCAGATGATGATAATCGTACATAGGGCCACCTTCCTTCTGACTGCAATAACAAAGCATATACGAATTATAAGCGGAAAGCAACTTTATTTCAATAATTATTAAATAAAAATTATTTTAATTTATGTATCCTGTTGAAAGCGGTTCAAAATTTGTTACATAAATGAAATATTTCTGTTATCGTTTCATAATGTTCGACGGTTATTATAATAACCAAGACCCCCTTTTTTAATATAGATTTTCGTGAAAGGACCTATCCCGTTGATAGGTCCGCTTTTTTGTACGCCCAGCATGGGCGTCATCTCTACGGTGAAAGTCCGGAATGGGGGCTGGCGAGCGCCTACCATTAGCC
>JAWLCZ010000036.1:0-4669 GCA_041686835.1 Paenibacillaceae bacterium
CGTTTATGATCAACTTGTCATTATCGGCGTGAATGTCGGCGTCCCATTTACCGTGAACCGTATCGTATTTCAGCAAATGCGCCACCGTCGCGATCGGGCTTGTCGAATTGATCACCTTCACTTGCGCCCCCGGAATACCGGTCGTAAAAGCTTTTCTGATCAACAGTCGGCCGATTCTGCCCGTGCCGCTGATTCCCACCTGCTGGTTCATGATGACCTCCTGTGTTGCGTATTCATTGATATGAGTCTCGCGCGAGCACATGATTGACGGTCTCTACGACCGTCTGTCCCCGCAGGTAAATGCGGGGAACCCGCTTGCCAACCAAACAGACAATTTCATAGTTGATGGTATCCAGCAACGAAGCCATCTCTTCGACGGGAAGACCGCCTTCTTCGGCGCAGCCGAACAGGAGCACTTCGTCCCCCGCCCGGACGCCGGGAATGGCGCTGACATCCAGCATCGTCTGGTCCATGCATACCCTTCCGACGATCGGCGCTTTTCGGCCGCCGACCATCACGCTGCCCCGATTGGACAACCGGCGGGACAGTCCGTCGGCATATCCGGCCGGAATGGTCGCAATCCAACTTGGCCGTTCCGTCATATACGTGCAGCCGTAGCCGATCGGCTGCCCGGCGGGTACCTGTTTCAAAGCCGCGATTCTGGTTTTCCAATGCATCGCCGGCAGCAGTTCAGGCAGTCCCGGCACGGGGTCGGAAAAAGGCGGCAAGCCGTACAAACTGATGCCCGCCCGGATCATATCCAGATGCATCTCCGGAAATCGCAGGGTAGCCGCGCTGTTGCAACAGTGTTTGATCGGCACCCGGACACCGTGCCGCTCCAGGTATTCGACATAGGAAAGAAACGTCCGGAATTGTTTGCGGGTATACGTTTCGTCCGGGCTGTCGGCGCTGGCAAAATGCGTAAAGATGCCTTCCAGCCTGACCCATGGCGAACTTGCCGCTTTTCGCGCCAAGTCAAGAGCCGTTTCGCGGTCGGTCACGCCGAGCCGCGTCATCCCCGTATCCACTTTCAAATGCACAAATGCACGCTGCCGGCGGCGTGCCGCACAATCCATCACGTATTCCAGCTCTTCCCCGCTGAACACGGTCACGGCGATGCGGTGCTTTACGGCCGCTTCGACGGATGCGGGAGGCATGTACCCCAGAACAAGAATGGGGCAATCGATGCCCGCCGCCCGAAGCTGCAAGGCCTCATCCAATAAGGCCACGCCAAGCCAATCCGCCCCGGCCTCGAGCGCCGCCTTTGCGACCTGGACAGCGCCGTGGCCGTAACCGTCCGCCTTGACTACCGCCATGAAGCGGCAGGAAGGCTTTAGACCCGCCTTGATCGACTTCACATTATGGGCAATGGCGTCGAGCGAAACTTCGGCCCAAGTTTCCCTGTAACTGAACATGATGTGCGCGCCTCCGTTCTGGCAAAGTTGCGGTCCAACGCGGCATGCTGGAAAAACCCTCCAAGCTGAACCCGGAGGGATTGGGAAATCATTGCACGGCAAACGGAATTTGTTCCAACGCTTTATCGACAGGGACGTATTCGTAGCCGAGGCTGTCCGCCACCGCTTTGTAAGCGATGCTGCCCGCAGCGACATTGATTCCTTGCAGCAGCGCCTTGTTCTCCCGCACAGCGCGAACGACGCCTTTATTGGCGATTTGCAATCCGTACGGCAAGGTCGCGTTGGTCAGCGCGATGGTCGACGTTCTCGGAACGGCGCCCGGCATATTCGCGACAGCGTAGTGCACGACACCGTGTTTGACGAACGTCGGGTTGTCGTGGGTCGTAATGCGGTCTACGGTTTCAATGATACCGCCTTGGTCGATCGCCACATCCACGACCACCGATCCCGGTTTCATGGAACGGATCATGTCCTCGGTGACCAGCTTCGGCGCTTTCGCTCCCGGAATGAGCACCGCCCCCACGACCAGATCGGATTCCGACACCGCTTCGGCAATATTGAGCGGGTTGGACATCATGGTCTGAATGTCCGTTCCGAAAATATCGTCCAGCTGGCGCAGACGTTCCGGATTCAGGTCGATAATCGTCACTTGCGCGCCGAGCCCGACAGCGATTTTCGCCGCATTGGTGCCGACGATGCCTCCGCCGACAATCGTTACTTTTGCCCGCTTCACGCCGGGCACGCCTCCGAGCAGAACGCCTTTGCCTCCGTAAGGCTTTTCCAGAAACTGCGCCCCGATTTGCGGCGCCATCCGGCCGGCCACTTCGCTCATCGGCGTCAACAGCGGCAGCGTACGGTTCACTTCCACGGTTTCGTAAGCGACAGCGGTAACGCCTTTTTCCGTCAGTTCCCAGGTTAATTCCGGTTCCGCCGCCAGGTGAAGGTACGTAAAGAGAATCAATCCGTCACGGAAGTAACCGTATTCGGACGGCAAGGGCTCCTTCACTTTCATAATCATATCGGCGTTTGCCCAGACGTCGGCCGCCTGATGGAGAATGGTCGCTCCGGCCGCCGCATAGTCCTCATTCGTGAAACCGCTTCCTAATCCGGCATCGGTTTCGATTAGAACCTGATGACCGGCTTTGACGAAAGCGTCCACACCCGCCGGCGTGATCGCCACCCGGTTTTCGTTGTTTTTGATCTCCTTGGGAATTCCGATTTTCATGATTTGCCTCCCTCCTTGTTACTACCGCCAGTATAAGGGAGAAAGCGCTTTTTTGCTTTGTTCGGAATTCAGAAAAAATCTAAAGGGCCTTTGTGAAAATCTACAAAGACCCTTATTTCCCCTTCCTATGATTCTCTTGTCGCTCCTCCATTTTTTCCGCCTTTAAATCCAGATAGAGCGTGACTTTCTGGTCCATATTGTAAAGGTCGACGCCGCCGATCTCGGCGATGCGCTTCAGACGGTATGTGAGCGTGTTAATATGAATATGCAGCAAATCCGCCGCGACTTTTACATTGCTGTCGTTGTTTAAAAATACTTCCAGCGTTTGCATCAGGTCGCTGTTGTGCTCGCGGTCGTACTTCCGAATTTTTCGCAGGACGGGATTCTCGATCCGATGCATCTGCTTTTCCCGCAAAATATGAGGGAGATAGCGGTAATAACCCAAATCGGGATAGTAATACACCGATTTCGTCTCCTCGGGAAACCGCCGCTTGATCTGCAGGAGTGTCAAGGCTTCTTGGCAACTTCGCTCCACCATGGCGTAGTCGCCGTAGATCATCCCGCTTCCGCTTTCAACGGGAGCAATTCCGAAACGCTGCTTCAATTGGCGGATCATTCGAAATAACGGCTCCATCTTCTCTTCCTCCTCTCCAACCGGGGAAGAGGGCGCCGCCGCCAACAGGACCAATTGGGCATTGGTCACCGCATGCAGGGCAATCCGAACATAAGGCGTCGTTTCCAGCGTATAGCGGATTTGCTGGTGAAGCTTTTCGGTAATGTCCGTCTCAAACTGGAGCACCGTCACGTGAAACCGTTCCGGCAGAGACACCCCAAGCTGCATCGCCCTTGCCCGAACCGCATCATCCGACTGCAGGTGGCCGGTCAAAAGCTGCCAGAAAAAATCGTGATAGCTTTTCTCTTCCTTTCGGGACTTCATCTGAAGCCGGATCAATTGGGATTTGGCGGCCTCGGCCGCCTGTTTAAGCTGGCGCAGTTCCCGTTCGCCCAGAGGCTCATGCACTTCCAGAACCCAGATATAACCCAGGACATCGTGATTTTTCCGGATCGCGATCGCCACCCGATCGCCCAGTCCGATATCCTGCATCGCGGTAATGCGAACAGGATTTTCGCTTTGCAAAAGATGCTGCATCACTCCGTCTTTCCACAGCGCGCTGATGACTTTCTCGGGTACCTTGCGTCTCATAATGGTCGCGATCCGGGCGGGATCCGTCTCATCTTCATGGGAGCTGTAAGCCAACAGCCGATGGTTGGCGTCTTCGATCGTTACCGGACAATGAAGCGCGCCATAGATGGCATCCGCCAACGTTTCAAGATTATCGAAAGTTTGGTCAAACGGATTCGTTTCGCGATTCATCCTCATCCTCCCGAAACAGCGATATATTGCCAAAAACAGTTGCGCCGCGGCTACAGCGCCAAGACATTTGTAGAATACCACAAAAGAATCAAAAAAATTTCTCACTTCCGAACAAATGAAAACAGCCCGGTTTGCGATACGATATTGACAACGCTTTCAATTCTTATGAAAGGGGTTTCAGTATGAGCCAACATCAAAAAATAACCGAGTTGAACCGGGGTCTTCAACAACGACACATCACCCTGATGTCCTTGGGAGCGGCGATTGGAGTCGGGTTGTTCCTGGGTTCCGCATCCGCCATCAAAATGGCCGGTCCTGCGATTCTGCTGGCCTATGGCATCGGCGGTTTAGCCATCTTCTTTATCATGCGCGCGCTTGGGGAAATGGCCGTTCAGAACCCGGTCGCAGGTTCCTTCAGCCGATATGCCCGCAACTACATGGGGCCTCTGTTCGGATTCCTGACAGGCTGGAACTACTGGTTTTTGTGGGTCATCACTTGTATGGCGGAAATTACCGCTGTCGGCGTCTACATGGAGTACTGGTTCCCGGGCGTTCCGCGCTGGATCTGGGCGTTGGCCGCTCTGGTCATTATGAGCGCAGTCAATTTGATCGCCGTCAAAGCCTACGGCGAGCTGGAATTCTGGTTCGCGCTCA
>JAWLCZ010000036.1:4679-25466 GCA_041686835.1 Paenibacillaceae bacterium
GGGGCCGGCATGATCGTATTTGGCCTCGGCAACGGCGGCATTCCTGTGGGCATCAGCAATTTATGGGAGCACGGCGGATTTTTGCCGAACGGTTGGAAGGGCGTTCTCTTGTCTCTGCAGATGGTGATGTTCGCCTACCTGGGGATTGAAATGATCGGCGTGACCGCAGGCGAAGTTCAAAACCCGAAAAGGACGTTGGCCCGCGCCATCGACAGCGTGTTCTGGAGAATTCTCATTTTCTACGTCGGCGCCCTGTTCGTGATCATGTCCATTTATCCTTGGAACGAAATCGGACAAAAAGGCAGCCCGTTCGTCATGACTTTCGATCAATTCGGCATTCCGTACGCGGCGGGCATCATCAACTTCGTCGTGCTGACGGCGGCGTTGTCCTCCTGCAACAGCGGCATCTTCAGCACCGGCCGCATGCTGTTCAACCTGGCCCAACAAAGGGAAGCCTCCCCGAAATTCGGCCAGTTGAGCAAGAGCGGCGTCCCCGGCAGAGCGATCATTGTCTCCGCGCTGGCGCTGCTTGTGGGCGTTCTGCTGAACTACCTCGTACCGGAAAAAGTATTCACTTGGGTGACCAGCATTGCGACGTTCGGCGCGGTATGGACTTGGGCGGTGATCCTGATTTCACAGCTGCGGTTCCGTAAAACCTTGTCCGATACCGAACGAAAACAACTCGCGTACAAAATGCCTTGGGCACCGTACAGTTCTTACCTGTCGATGGCGTTCCTGGCGCTGGTCATCGTCCTGATGGCTTTCTCGCCGGATACCCGGATCGCCCTGGTGGTCGGCCCGATCTGGTATGCCATCCTGATTGGGGTATACTATGGAAAAGGACTGCATCGGAAAAGTCAAATGTACCTTGTGAATGACGACAAAATAACGGATTCGAAGGTTTCCGCATTAGGTTCATGAAAGACTTTGCTCTTTGAACTACCCCCGGCTTGATGCCGGGGGTTTTTGATTTTGCACCTCCCGATAAAATGAAAAGCTGCCTTGGATGCTATTGCCCCAACACAGCATTGTGATAAGGATATCCTATATGCCATCATTTCGAGCTTTTTCAACCTATTTTCCCTGGTTGTTATCCTCCAGCACCGGATTGTCCTCTTCTTCCCTTGTTCCCGCTGATGCGAAGTAAATTCTGACCTCCACCAAATCGATGATGCTGCCGTCCCTCGCACTGCGTGCGTATACCCACAGTTCTCCGCCACGGGAGGTCGGCCTTCTGTCAAAAGGAAGCGTTGCGGAAAAATATCCGTAAGAGGGAGCTCCCTGCAATGCGGTTGTGTAACGTTCATTGGATACTACCACATTATTGTCGTCTCTGATCTGCATCAGCACATTGGCTTCAAATACGCGCGCAAACCCTTCCACCCGTTGTCCACTCCGAATCATATCTCCGGGGAGCGGACGGATAACCACGATATTCCTTGACGACGGCAATGGGACAAGCAGCCGGAATCCGGGATAAATCAAGTCGACGGAGAAGCAGGGACGTCCCACATTGGCAGCCAGGATGCGGCTTATAGGAATTCCGACATGCTGTGAAATGCGCAATAACGTATCCCCCGGAGCCACCTCGTACACAAACGCCGGGACCCACTGTGCCTGTCCGGCATAAATCCGGTTCGGATCTTGAATCCGGTTCACCCCTGCAAGAAGATCCGCGTGCGCGCCAAAGCGTTGTGCAATCGAATACAAGCTATCTCCCGGAGCCACAATGTATATGGTGCGGTAAGGTTGGATCGCCGGTGCAGGCACTGCCAAAGTCCATCCCGGATAGATCAGATTCGGGTCTGTAACGGGCGGATACAGTGCGTTAGCCCTTCTGATCGCATCCACTGCACTGCTAAAACGCGCCGCAATCGAATATATCGTATCCCCCGGCTGAACCGTATAAACCACATGCGTCTCACGCACAACGGCCATCAAAATCACTCCTCATAGGCAATAGTTTATCAGTCCATGTTATGCACCCGGAGAGAGAGGAGTTCGCAATGATGGTTATGTAATAACGTATCCGTATTCTGCCAATACTAAAATGACAAGAATGATAAGGGTCTGGGTTCCGTCCGATCGACGGGGCCGGTCTGGTTCAGGTTCATTGACTAAGGGGAATTCCAAACGCATCGTGAGTCCCATGATGATGGCGGATCAAGACCGTTCCTTTGGGAAACGGCTTTTTTTATTCTCTTGTTTCCCGGTGTGTTTTATTTTTTTACTTTAGTACAAAATAATGAATAGGAATGAAAAGGGGGGAGCCGTCATCCATGTTCTGGTTCAAAGGATTTCGCAAGCGCAAAAAACGGAAGAACAGGGGAAGTGATCCGGTCATTCCCAGCACGGGGGAAGATTTGCGGGTCGCCCTCCATCCCGAGTTGGAGAAGAACCGTCGGGTAATGAAGGATTTGTTCGAACGGTGCTACGACGTCACATTTCGTCCCTTCCGGATCGGAAAGGAAATCAAGGCGGAAATCGTCTACATCGATAACATGGCCGACATCGAAGAACTGAACAATCACGCCCTGGCTCCTCTGATGAAAGCCTCCCTCACCCGTCCGGAGGAGATTGAAGGGTTCCTTCACGAAGAACTGCCCGTTGTCTCCGCCAAACCGGTTCAAACCTTTGACGAGTGTGTCAAACATGTGGCGGCCGGCGATCCCGTTCTGTTCATCGACGGATGGGACAGGGCATTGAACCTGGGGCTGCGAAAATGGGAAAAGCGGGGGGTTAGCGAACCGGAAAGTGAACCGGTGATCCGCGGCTCCAAGGAGGGATTCATCGAGTCGGCCCTGTCGAACACATCCCTGCTGCGCCGCAGAATCCAAAGCCCCCAATTGAAACTGGAGGAAATGCGACTGGGCCGTTACACCCAAACCAGGGTCATCGTCGCGTACATCGAGGGAGTTGTCAACGAGGGTGTGCGGGACGAGGTGAAACGGCGGCTGGAGCGGATCGACATCGACGGGATCCTGGAATCCGGGTATATTGAGGAACTGATCGAGGACAACCCCTTCTCGCCGTTTCCCCAGATTAACGTCACCGAGCGGGTCGACGTGGTGGCCGCCGACTTGCTGTCGGGACGGGTCGCCATCTTTACGGACGGATCACCCGGGGTGATGACCGTGCCCCTCAGCTTCCCGACGCTTTTGCAGGCCGCAGAGGATTACTATGTCCGTTTCACTTATGCCACGTCCATCCGATGGCTGCGATACCTGCTGTTTTTCTTCTCCTTGACCGCTCCGTCCTTTTACGTGGCCACGATCACCTTTCACCCGGAAGCGGTGCCCACGGAGCAGCTTTTCAACTTCGCGGCGGCCCGGGAAAAGATTCCGCTCCCGACTGTCATTGAAGCGTTGTTGATGGAGATCGCCTTTGAGGCGTTGCGGGAGGCGGGCCTTCGCCTGCCGAAAATCGTCGGTCCCGCCGTTTCCATCGTGGGCGCGCTGATTATCGGGGAAGCGGCGGTGACGGCGGGACTGGTTTCCGCTCCGGTGGTGATCGTCGTGGCGTTCACCGGGATCGCTTCTTTCTCCGTCCCCCGCTATGCGTTGGGGTTTTCGATGCGCGTCCTCCGCTTTCCCCTGTTGATCCTGGCGGGGTCCTTAGGTATGGTCGGCTTTTCCCTGGGGCTGATCGCCCTCGTGGTCCATTTGGCTACGCTCCGTTCCTTCGGCGAGCCGTATCTCTCCCCCCTCGCACCTTTCCGGCTCAATGAATTGAAGGATGCCCTCTGGCGGGCCCCACGGTGGAAGATGGATCAGCGTCCGACCCTATCCCCCAACGCCTACCGGCAGTCGCCGAACCAAAAACCGAGGCCGGAACAAGGAGGGGAGAGATGAAGATGAAAGGAGGAACCGGGATGATCGAGCGGGGACGCATCAGTGCCGGCCAGATGGCCCTGATCTTGTACACTGGCTGCGTCGGCGTCAAGATTTTGACCGCGCCCCATCTGGCGGCCATGTGGGCGGGACGGGACATGTGGCTGTCCCCCCTGGCAGGTATCGTCAGCGGCCTGGTCGCTTTTTATGCCGCATACAAGCTCCACCGGCGGTTTCCCGGGGAGACGATTATCCAGTACAGTCCCCGGATTCTCGGCTGGTTCGGCAAGGGGATCGCCCTGTTATATTGGATCGTCTACATCCATGCCTGCTCCTTCGTGATCCGGTACTATGCGGATCTTGTGAACGGCGTGTTTTTGCCGGAGACGCCCCCGACGGTGGTGATGGGCGGGATGGCCTTGGTCTGTGCGGCCGCCGTCCGAGGCGGGTTGGAGACCATTGTCCGTTCCGCCCAATTCCTCACCCTGCCGGCCTTCGCCGTCTTGGCGATCCTTACGGTTTTGTCGTCGACGGAGTGGGAGGTCGACAACCTCTTTCCGATTCTGGAACACGGAATCGGTCCCGTGGTGAGAGGGGCGGTGAACCCGTCAATCTGGTACAGCGAATACTTTTTGGCCGCTTTTCTGCTGCCCTACGTGAAGGAACAGGACAAAGCGGGACGATGGGGTGCCGTCGCCATCGTCGGCTCGATGTTGACTCTGACGGTATTCGATCTGATCGCCGTGTTTGTGTTGGGAAACCAATCGGCCACCTTCCTCTATCCGCTCTTTGAAACGTTCCGGCTCATCAGTCTGGCGGGGTTTTTTGAACACATCGATGCCTTTTTGCTGGCGATGTGGTTGACCATCATCTTCGCCAAGATTTGTCTTTTCCAATACGTCGCCGTTCTGGGATCCGCCCAGTGGCTGGGTCTGTCCGACTACAAACCCCTGTCGCTGCCCATCGCCTTCATCCTGGTCGCCGTCAGCATCTGGACCGCGCCGAGCCTGTCCTTTTTGAACCGGTTCCTCGATGGGGAAGGCGTGTTCTACAGCCACCTGGTGCATGTGGTGATTCCCCTGGGGCTGCTGGCGGTAGCGTGGATCCGGAAAGTGAAGGGGACGCGGGAGGAGGGAAGCGCATCATGAGAGCGGGACACCTGAAGGGAGCCGGGAAAAGGGCCTTGTGCCTGCTGTTGATGGTCTCCCTCCCGATCCTCCCCGGTTGCTGGGACCGGAAGGAATTGAACGAGATCGCCCTGATCCGGGCCCTCGGAATCGACCGGACGGAGGACGGGGATTTCGAAGTGACAATCCTGCAAGCGATTCCCATGCGCGTGAGCGAGGGCGGAGGAAGCGGGGGCGGAGGAGGCGGCGGACCGCAGCAAATGGTCCTTTCCGCACGGGGCGTCACCATCCCCGAAGCGAAATCCAAATTGCAGGAAAAAATGGGGCGTCGCATTTTCACGGGCCACCAAGAAGTGATTGTGTTGGGGAAGAGGCTGGCCCAAACGGGGATCCGGGAAGCGCTGGACTTCATTGCGCGCCAACCACAGGTCAGGATGGATTCCTTTCTGTTCATGTCCGAAGGTTCGCCGAAGGAGATCTTCGAGACCGTTGCGCCTGGGGAAACCACCGCCACGGAAACCCTTTATAAGATGGTGAAATTGGAGCGGGCGGTCGACATGACCGTCATGCGGGCGTTGAAGGAGGTGTCCGATGACGCGGAAGCCGCGGTCATCCCCATGGTGATGAAGGTGAACGACACCACGCTGAAGTTGGATGGCGCCGCCGTCTTCCGGGGGGATAAAATGGTGGATCACCTGGATCGGGATGCGGCAGAAGGGCTGTTGTGGATTCGGAATGAATTCACCTCCAGGACGATCAACACCCGTCCCCCAGGGGAAAAGGGATATGTCTCCCTGGTAGTGACCCGGTCGGAGACCGAGCTGATCCCCAAGATCGAAGGGAAGAAGCGGCGGATCCTCCTGAAGGTAACTTCCGAAGACGATGTGCATTATAACGGTACCCGCCTGTCTCTGTACCATCCGTCGAATGTTGACCGGATCGCCCGGGCGACGGAGCGCACCCTTCGGGACCGTCTTCGCCGGACGGTCAAAGAAGTGCAAAAAAAAGCCCGGGCGGACGTCCTCGGGTTCGCCCGGGCTTTCCATCGGGAATACCCCGAGGAGTGGGCCAAGATGAAGGATCGTTGGAATGAGCAGGTGTTTCCCCGGTTGGATGTGGACATCCAGGTCCGTGTGCACATCCGCCGGCCCGGGACAACTGACCGACCGGCGGGCCAGCCGGAGGGGAAGGTGAAGGAGCGATGAATTGGGCAAATGTGTTGGGTGTCACGGTGGTCAGCGTGCTGATCGTGCTGTTCGAGTGGCCGAAGATCAACCGGGGGCGTAAAAAGGAGAAGGCGGCCCTGTTGGTGTTCACCGTCATCGGGTGGGGATTGTGGCTGTTGCTCATCTATTTCCCGGACTTGCCCGGCCCCACCCATTTCGTGCAGAATTTGTTTCGCCCCCTCGGCAGGATGTTGGGCGTGTGAGGGATGGTCCGGGTGGAGACGCCACAGGTTTTGTGTCCGCGACAGATATCATGTGAAAATCGCCGTCAAACGCGTTCTCCCTGCGTTTCTCATCAAGGCCTCCAGAGACACGTTCTGAAACCACCGCAATCTTGTAGTATAATAAAGACAACTGCAATTACTGCGGTATTCAAAATTCAGTATTTTCAGGGAGGTTTGAGATGGAACGGTTGTCCAAGTATCTCCACCGCAATGAGGCTGGGCTGTGGTTAACCGAAAACGAAAGGAACCATTTGCGTATTTCTTATCACCTGAAAAGCGTCATTTTTGAAAAAATATCCCGATTCCAGCACGTCATGATTGCCGATTCGTACGATTTCGGCAAAATGCTCGTCCTTGACGGCGTTGTACAAACGACGTCATTGGACGGGTACATTTACAATGAAATCATTGCTCATGTCCCCCTCTCCTTGCATCCCCATCCGCGAAATGTTCTCGTTATCGGCGGCGGGGATTGCGGAGTGGCCGGAGAACTATGCAAGTACCGCGAGGTCGAGCAGATTACGATGGTCGAAATCGACGAACTGGTCGTGCATGCGTGCAAAACGTATCTGCCCGAGATCTCGGGCGGTATGGATGAAAAGCGCGTAAAATTTATCTACGCAGATGGAGTCGAATACGTCAAAGAGGTCCATAACAGATTTGATGTCATCATTATCGATTCTTCCGATCCGGTAGGGCCGGCTAAGCAGCTGTTTGAACCCGGGTTTTACCGAAATGTACACAGCGCATTGAAGGACGACGGCATCATGGTGTGCCAAAGCCAGTCCCCTATTTTTCACAAAGACATTATGCGGCAAACTTATTTCAACATCCGCTCGCTGTTTCCGCACGTCCGGTTGTATACGTCGGTTGTCCCCACTTATCCGGGGGGAATATGGAGCTTTACGCTCGGATCCAAAAAACCGATCGCGAGCGGCTTGAAGCATCCGTTCGATAAACCGGCGCAATATGTGAATGACGAAATCTTGCGCAGCTGTTTCCATTTGCCTCAATTTATCAAAAACGAATTGAAAGCGACATCCGACGCTTTGACATAATGTACCGGTCATAAACAAACTCCTTCATTGCCGCGCAAGGAAGGAGTTTGTGTGTCTTCGCCATGCCACACTGTTAAATTTTGCTCAGAAATTCCCGCGTCCTATCATGTTGCGGATTCGTAAACATTTGCTCGGGAGGCGATTCTTCCACTATCACGCCTTGATCCATGAATATGACGCGATCGCCCGCTTCTCTGGCGAATCCCATTTCATGGGTAACGACGACCATCGTCATGCCCTCCCGGGCCAAATCCTTCATCACCGCCAGCACTTCTCCAACCAGTTCCGGATCGAGCGCCGAGGTCGGTTCGTCGAACAGCATAATTTGCGGATTCATCGCCAATGCGCGGGCGATGGCTACCCGCTGCATTTGCCCGCCCGACAGATGATGCGGGAATACGTCGGCTTTATCGCCGAGACCTACTTTGTCCAACAAGCTTAAAGCGATTTCACGCGCTTCATTTTTCGTTTTCTTCCGCACCTTCATCGGAGCCAGCATGATGTTATCCAGCACATTTTTATGCGGAAACAGGTTAAACCGCTGAAACACCATGCCGACCTCGGTGCGGAGAAGGTTGATGTCCGTTTTCGGATCGGTCAGATCGTGGCCGTTGACGACGACTTGCCCGCTTGTAATCTGTTCGAGCAGGTTCAAACAGCGGAGAAACGTGCTTTTCCCGGAGCCTGAAGGACCGATGACGCAGACGACTTCCCGTTTGGAGATCTGGCAATCAATGCCCTTCAGCACTTCCAAATCTCCATAATATTTATGCAGATCGCGTACCTGAATCACGGATTAACCCAGCCTCCTCTCCACAAGTCGCAGCACCAGCGATATCGCCAGCGTGAGCAGCAAATACACCGCAGCGACAAGGGTGTAGATTTCAAAAGCGTTGAAATCGACGGCGACGATCTCCTGGCTGTGCCTCATTAATTCGCCCACGGAAATAATCGACAAAAGCGATGTGTCTTTCAAGCTGATGATAAATTGATTGCCGAGCGGAGGAATCATCCGCTTCAATGCCTGGGGAAAAATAATGTAGGCGAAAGTCTGGATTCGGGTCAATCCGAGTGAACGGCCCGCCTCTTCCTGCCCTTTATCAATCGATTGAATCGAACCGCGGACAATTTCGGCGATATACGCACCCGCATTCACGGCGATGACGATGATTCCCGCGTTTAGAGACGAGAGCCTGAACCCCAATGTCTGGACAAGCAGCTGATTTACTCCAAAATAGAGCCATACGGCTTGCACAAGCAGAGGGGTGCCGCGAACCGATTCGACATAAACCGTGGATACGGCATAAAGCGCTTTGTTTTTCGAAGTTCGGGCCAACCCCGCGGCAAGACCGATGACAAATCCGAAAAGGAGGCCGAACACGGCAATAAGAACGGTGGTTTTTAAACCTTGAATCAAGTATGGCAGCGATTCAAACGCTTTTATAAAATCCAGGTTCAATCCGGCTTCCAACGGGCAGCACCTCCGTTCTTAAATTGTGTTTCGTTACTTTTCCGACGCTTTCATCGGCTTTTCCCCGAACCATTTTTCATAGATTTGATCGTACGTCCCGTTCTCCATAAAACTTTCCAGAACGCGATCCACTTCCTTCACCAGGCTGCTTCCTTTCGGAAACGCGATGCCGTACTGCTGTCCTTCGAGAAGCTCGCCTACCGGCTTCACTTTGCCTTCCCCTTTTGTTTTCGTGAAATACAGGATATTCGGAGAGTCAAAGACGACGGCGTCGACCCCTTTATTGATCAGTTCCAGGTAAGCCCCGTCGATGTTCGGAAACTGCTTGATTTCCTTTATCCCCTGCAACGCTTTCACATAATCGAAGCTTGTCGTTCCCGATTTGGTACCCACCACTTTTCCTTTCAGATCGTCCACGCTTTTGATGTCTTCATTGTCGGAGCGCACCAGTACAAGAAGCCCCGCATCATAATACGGTATGGCGAAATCGACTTTTTCCTTCCTTTCTTCCTTAATCGTCATGCCGGCCAGCGCGGCGTCGATGCTGCCGGACTGCAGCGCGGGGATCAAGCCGTTAAAATCCATCGGTTTGAGCTCGTAGTCCAACCGGAGTTCCTTGGCTATATCGTCCCATAAATCAATGTCGAATCCTTCATACTTTCCGGTATCTTTATTCAGAAATTCAAACGGCACGAAGCTTGTGTCCGTTCCGACGATTAATTTCTTCGACGGTTCCGGACCGTTTGCCGTTTCATCGTTTTCCGGACCGCTTTCCGGCGGATCGTTCGCTCCGTTTTCCGTTAACTGGCCCGTATCCGCGGCACCGTCCGAAGCTTGCTGCTGACCGCAAGCTGACATGAATACAAGAAGAGACGTTATGATGAAAAAAAGCGCAATTCCCCCTCGATATATTTTCATTGTTCAAATTCCTCCGTTTTTTGATATACGTTCAACCTCCGCAGTGGAGCCGACAGACCGACGTCACCCTCAATATTTGCTCAAATACGTCTCGATTTCCCACGGGTGAACTTCACTCGCAAACTGTCTAGCCTCGTTTTGCTTCGCCTGCAGATAAGCTTCGAATGTCCGTTCCCCCATGACCTCGCGAATCATCCGGCTATCCTTCATATATTCCAGCGCGGAATGCAAGTCCCGAGGGTAGCTTTCGATTTGACAACGTTCCCGTTCTTCTTCGCTCATTTCATAGATGTTTCCGGCCGCTTCCGCCTGCAGAGGCGTTTCGTTTTTGATGCCGTCCAATCCCGCCTTCAGCATGACCGCAAACAAAAGATACGGGTTTGCCGTCGGGTCGGGAGTCCTCAGTTCAACTCGCGTTTGTTGTCCGCGCGCGCCCGGAATGCGGATCAATGCGGAACGATTGCCGCACGACCAGGCGATATGCGTGGGCGCCTCGTATCCGAGCAGCAACCGTTTATACGAATTCACAATGGGGTTGGCGATGGCGGCCATCTCTTTTGCGCGCTTCAATAGCCCGCCGATATAATGTCCGGCTGTCCGGCTTAATCCGGAAGGGGAATGCCGGTCATAAAATACGTTTTCGCCGGCGAGGTTTTGCAGCGACTGGTTGCAATGCATGGCGTTGCCGTTTTGTCCCGCAAAAGGTTTGGGCAGAAAGGACGCGAAAATCCCGTGTCGGCCCGCTGTGTGCTTCACGATTTGTTTGAACTTTTGCCATTGATCGGCTATTGCCAACGCTTCGCCGAATCTGAAATCAATCTCATGCTGTCCGGGGGCCACCTCGTGATGGGAGGCCTCGATCCGGAAACCCTGTTTCTTCATCGCCGACAATATATCCATGCGGGCCTGCTCCCCTTTATCGAGAGGAAACACGTCAAAATATCCGCCGCGGTCATGTTTTTGCAGTTCAGGCTTCCCCTCTTCATCGACCGGAAACAGGAAAAACTCGCCTTCGAGTCCGACTTGAAAAGAAAATCCCATTGCCGCGGCTTCGGCCAACACCTTCTTCAGCATGCTTCTCGTGCATCCTTCAGCGGGCGTTCCGTCCAAATGGCAGACGTCGCAGTACATCGCCGCAACACTATCATCGAACGAACGCCAGTTCTGGATGTGGAATGAACCGGGGTCCGGCCTGAGGACGAGATCGGAATCTTGAACACCGCAGAAACCATCAACCGAGGAGCCGTCAAACATGACACGGCCTTCCATCATCGCCTCATATTCGTCCCGGTGAACCATCAACTGTTTGGCAAATCCGAACAAATCGGTGAACTGCAAACATATATATTCAATTTCGTGCTCCTTCAGTTTGTTCCATACCGTCCGGCTGTCCCGCTCCTCCGCCTGAAGGTGTGCCGGCATCACCTGGCACCCCGCGCTGTTTTTTGCGGCATATCGGGAAGCTCGTTCACGGAAACGACATCCTGAATTTTTTTCTTAGGCTTCTCCCAGTACCGCTCGCTTCCGGGCAGATCGTCAAACCATGCCGCATCGTCCGGACAATCCAGTATCATGAATTTGCCGTAATGACCGTCGCGCGACTGGTGATATTTCAAATAAGCTTTGCCGTTTTCGATCGCCAGGATTTCGATTTTCCCCGACGTATGACTCATCGACAGACGGACGCGCTTGCCCAATCCTGATGTTCTGGATTTCGCTTCCTCCACAATTCGGTATACTTCCCGTAAAGGCAGCACAAAATCACGATTTCCGGCAACTGGACGATTCACGAAGAAATAATAAGGGGTAACGCCTGCCCACGACAATTGATCGAGCAGTTCGCCTAAAACTGCGGGGTCATCATTGATTCCTTTGAGAACAGGGGTTTGATTGACGACGATGGCGCCGGCATCATGCAGCGCCTTAAAGCCGCGTCTTGCTTCCGGCGTAATTTCTCGAGGATGATTGATATGAGCCATCACATAAATTCGTTTTTCCGGAGTCGAATAGGTACGGATCGCGTCGAGCAATTCCTCGTCTTCGTATATCCGCATCGGATTGAAGACCGGAATTTTGGACCCGAGACGGATAATCTTGACATGATCGATTTCCCGCAACCGCTGCAGGATCATGCGCAGCTTGCCGGTAGCCAAGATTAAACTGTCCCCCCCTGTCAAAAGCACGTTGTTGATCTCCGGATGTTTGGCGATATAGTCGAGACCCGGATTGACATCCAGCATCACTTCTTTCACATCGTTCCGGAACAGGCGTTTGCGGAAGCAGTACCGGCAATAAGCGCCGCACACTTCCGAGACCATCAGCAACGCGGTCGTTCCGTATTTATGCTGCACTCCTGGCGCCGCATAGTTGGTGTCCTCGTCCGACGCGTCCCATCGTCCGTATTCCGCGAGCTCACCTTCGTTCGGAATGACCAGCTTGCGGATGGGATCGTTCGGATCTTCCCAGTCAATCAACTTCAAATAGTAGTCATTTACACGAAATACGAATTTTTCCGTTATTGGCTTGAGCCGTTTCCTTTCGTTTTCGGGTATTTCCGTAATTTTGTCGATATCGGTAATGTACTTCGGCTGAGGCATCTTTACTCCTCCTTGCTCTTGCGGATTTTGTCACCTTCCCCGGACGCTTTCGTTCGACCGGGATGGAGTTCCAGGTCCATAGGATACTTTGGCGTGCCCATGCTCCACCCCGAATTTCCTAAGCTATCCTTTCCTCTCTGAACCACCCCCTTTCCAAAAATGAAACGGCCCTGAATCAAGGCAAAGAAAGGCGCAAATGCACAACGCAGGGCACGCCTCTGCCAGGCAGGGCCAAAAAATACAAAAAGACCCAAAAAACGGGTCAATTGGATGTAATTAAATATGGATTTGACCCATCTACTGCTGACGAGGTTAGCTGACGGGCTTGGGAAAGATGGTTCCCTACAATTCCGTAAAATCGGACATTGATTCGCCCCGAATATTGGTTCCCCCGTTTTCCGATGTTGTCAATCGGAAATTAAGCGCAAATCGATTGTACAGTAAAATGGAAAAAATGTCAAACCATCTTAAAAGTAATGCATATCTTCCTCCCCGTCAACAGCATATTGTTTGCCGTTGCCCCGATGGATAGGCGTTGTCCGTTACTTCTTTCTCTCGAATTCATAAGATGTAAGAGAGTGGACAAAGGTAGGTGCGAAAGGAGGTGAAGCTTGAATCTTTTAAGTTTTACCCGGGAAGATAGAGCTTCACGCTTTCATTGAACCGGTATTGATTTTTTATACCGGAATAGATATTCATCACATTCAAGAATACTCCGGCAGTTAGAAAGGAGCGTATCGCGTGAAAGGTATAGTGCTTGCGGGAGGCAGCGGAACCCGGCTGCGCCCGTTAACGAATCTGATCAATAAACATCTGTTGCCCGTCGGAAAACATCCTATGATAGATTATTCCATCCGAAAGCTGCGGGATGCGGGGATTCACCAAATTCTGATCGTCACGGGAAAGCAGTCTGCAGGTCTATATATCGAATACCTTGGAAACGGCGAAGAACAAGGTGTTCAGATTACCTACAAGATTCAAGAACGTCCCGGAGGAATCGCCCAGGCGCTGGCATTGGCGGAAGGATTTATTTCTCCACTGGAAAAATTCGTCGTCATTCTGGGAGACAATTTGTTTGCGGAACCTTTGAGCCCCTTCATAGACGAGTATCAAAAACAGGCAACAGGGGCCAAAGTGCTTCTTAAAGAGGTCGACGACCCGAGAAGATATGGCGTGCCTGTTCTGGAGAATCAGCGCATTGTGGCCATTGAAGAAAAACCGGAACGGCCCCAATCGAGTTTTTGCGTCACAGGGATTTACATGTATGACGCTGGAGTATTCGATGTGATCCGGACCGTCCGGCCATCCGGCAGGGGCGAACTGGAGATCACCGATGTCAATAACCACTATGCGGCAGAGGGATTGCTGACTTATAGCATTCTGCACGATTGGTGGCTGGACGCGGGGACGCATGAATCGTTATATGAAGCGGCTCAGAAAATTCGGGAAAGTAGGCTGAGCTAAAACAGCTTTTTTTATCGGCTCCGCTGCCATATGCCGATTTTTCCACGCATGGCGGCGGAGTTTTTCAATTCCTGTTTCAGGCAGCACTTTGTTCATACCGCAATTTATTTTCTCAAGATGGTAGTAACGCCGCTGCACAATCTACTATACAGCATATAAATAGGATGAAAGAAAGGAGGTCATGCATGCAGGCATAAGAAGAATCTTTATAATCCTTCCGATTACAGGGGAGATTCATAGTGATAAATTGGGGCATGAAACTGGTAAAATCAGTTTTCAAATATTTTTCATATGATTCGGCGGTCCAACCGGCCATGTTGAAGCCGCCTTTGGTCAGCGTATTAATCCCCGCATATAATCGACCTCATTACTTGCAGAAAGCTTTGCAGAGCGCTCTGGATCAAACCTATGAACCTATTGAAATCATTATATGCGACGACAGTACGAACGACGAAGTGAAATCGATGATGATTCCTTATATCGAAAAATATCCCAACATCAAATACGTTAAAAATCCGTCCGTGCTCTTTCTGCGGAATTGGCACAAATGCTTTGAATTATCGTCGGGAGAATATATCAATTACTTGATGGATGACGATCTGTTCGAGCCCGATAAAATCGAGAAAATGATGTCGTATTTCTTGCAACGGGACGACATCACCCTGGCGACTTCCTGGAGGCAGATTATCGATGGCGAAGGCAATCCTCTTCCGGCAATTCCGGAGACGATGAAATTGTATGAACAAACGGCTATTGTCAACGGCATTGAACTGGGAAATTACGTTCTTACCCGTTGCCGCAACGTAATAGGCGAACCGACTTCCGTACTGTTCAGAAAAAAAGATCTCGTTGAACCGTTCGGCGTATACCACGGCAGACAATATGTGCTGCTCAACGATCTCGTTTCCTGGCTTTCCCTGCTGTCTAAAGGAAATGCCGTATACTTCGCGGAGACGTTAAGTTATTTTCGCCGGCATCAGGACCAAAACTCGTTAAAGGTTCCGATTGTCGCAAAAGGCGTAGACGAATGGCTCGAATGTATCGATTCGGCGCGCAAAGACGGATTTCTAGGCAACGATGAATTGTTGAAAGCCTCTCTTAACGCTCATCGCGAATATCTTCAATCGTTCCGCACCTGGTATGATTACAGAGATTTCAGACAGGCGGCGGATGAAGCGATGCGGCGTATCGAATCCAGGTTGCATTCGCTATGAAGAAAGGAGTCGACTTCAGCATGGATCCAATTCCCTTTCTCCTTCCCAATCTAGTAAAAAAGGAGAGCTTCCTGGGCTACTTGTCGCAAATTGACCATACAAGAAGCTATTCCAATTACGGTCCGTTAAATACGTTGTTTGAAGACAGAACTGTGAACGAAATATTCGATCATGTCGGGGCGGCTGTAACCGTGAATAATGCGACCAGCGGTTTAACTCTGGCCATAGCTCATTGCAAGCGCCCGAAAGCCCGCTACGCATTGATGCCCAGCTTCACATTCGCCGCTACGCCTTTGGCTGCGATGTGGTGCGGATTGGAGCCGTACTTCGTCGATTTGTCTGAGGATGACTGGTGCATGAGCGAAACATTGACCGAGGAGCTGCTGGACAAACTGGGCGAACAAGTGGCCGTAGTCGTACCTTATGCTGCTTTCGGCACGGATATGGATCTGACCTATTATGAAAAGCTGCAGGCTGCAGGAATACCTGTCGTTGTGGATGCGGCGGCCAGTCTCGGAACGACCGGTGACAACGGCCAGTTTGGAAAAGGCTTTTCCGGACTCGTTGTTTTCAGCTTTCATGCGACGAAAGCGTTTGGAATCGGGGAAGGCGGTTTAGTATACAGCGGAAACGAAAACATGATCCGGCAAATACGCCAAGCCGGCAATTTCGGCTTCGACGCCGCAAGAGAATCCTCGATAATGGGAATGAACAGTAAAATGTCCGAATATGCGGCGGCAGTCGCGTTGGCGACTTTGGACGCGTTTCCCGAGAAAAAGGCAGTGCGTCAGAAATTGTACAACCGGTATTTACGGCAATTTCACCGATTGCGGTTGTTCGAAAAAGGGTGGATGGTTCACAGGAGCAGAGGAATCATTCCACACCAGTTTTTGCCTTTGTTATGCCCGGAAGATAAAGTGAACCGGGACGTCGTCTCTTCGCTTGCCGCGCACGGCATCGAGGTTAAAACCTACTTTTCCCCCGTCTGCCACCGGCAGAAACTGTTCGCCGGCTGTCCCTCCACTTCCCTGCGCGTGACGGAAGGCATTTCCAGACGCATACTCAGCTTGCCGCTTTGGGAAGAAATGGCGGAAAGCGATATCGATTTTATCACGGAACGGATCGCGGAGTTATGAAGCGGCTTGTCATATGGGGATGCGGGGGGCATGCGCGGGAAGTCCATTGGTTGTGCGAACAATTAGGCTATGAGGTTGCCGGATTTTTGGACGAACGTCCCGAAATGAAAGGCCGGATCGTCAACGATATTCCCGTGTTGGGGGATCTGCCCGATATCACGGCTCTTCATGGCCTGGTGGATGTCGTTTGCGGCGGCGTTGGCGATCCCGCGCTCCGAAGAAGGCTGGTTCGCAAAACGCTGGAAGCGGGTTTTCAGCCGGCCGGATCGCTGATACATCCCTCCGTCACGATTTCCAAACGAAACCGAATCGGCACAGGATGCGTCATTTGCGAAGGTTGCATTCTTACCGTCAATATCGACATTGGAAATTATGTCGTGATTAATCGCAGCGCAAACATAAGCCATGACTCGGTTATCGGCGATTACGCCACGATTGCGCCGGGCGCCAATATTGCGGGGAACGTCACCATAGGCGAAGGCGCATATATCGGAATCGGGGCATCGATTCGGGAAAAAAGGACAATCGGCAACGAAGCCGTCATCGGCGGAGGAGCGTTCGTAAAAGACGACGTCCCCGCAAGAACGTTGGCCGCCGGAGTTCCGGCGCAAATCAAAAAACAATATCAATGAAAATATGGCAGAGAAGGAATGATGACTCAATGATAATCCCTACACCTGGAAGAAAATTGGCTGTCATTGACACCAATTTCCCATGGAAGCAAAGCGGTTTCCGCTACTGGGAAAACTATGAAATCCACCGTCTACGGCCGGATACTGTATTTTTTGCGATGAGCCCGTATACGGATCCGTGGGGCAAGCACCAGCCGAATGATTTCCCGGCTCCCGTCCAACCGATTTCACAGCTGATGCCTTTAACGATTTCAGAAAATATAACGGATTACTACTGTGTCTTTTTGAATATAGCCGTCAGCTTAATCGGCCGCACCCGTCTTCCGAACGGGCAGTCGATCATCGGTGCCTCACAGGAATTGAACATTTTGCCGTTCATCAAGGAACGCAATATCAGGCTTCATACGACTTTGTATCCTGGCGGCGGATTACAGCCGACGACCAAGGTGAAGTTAGCGCGGCTGCACGAACATTACTCCACCATTTTTACGAACATTGAAGAAGTGCTGACCAGCTATCCGCACAGTATCTATGTCCCCGGAATGATCAACACGGATTTATACGCATATAAACCAAAACCGGCTGTCCCGCCGATAAAAATCGTGTTTGCCGCCCATCAGGGGCTTCGCAAAAACTTTCCCGAAATGATAGAAGCGTTCAACCAGCTCGACGACAGCTTTCATCTTCATATTATCGGGGACTGGCAGGATTATTTGCATCTGTTAACCAACAACAACTACACGTTTCACAATCTGTTGGAACCTGAACAGGCTCAGCGGGTCTACGAGCAATGCCACGTGTTTGTCAGCTGCAGTACTTCGGACTGGACGGCGATAGACGGTTTTCCGACTACGGCTGCAGGCGAAGCGATGTCGACCGGATGCCTTCTGGTCTCAAGAAACTCCCGTCAGGATCGTTATGTGCTGGAGAGCGGGGTCGATTATATTGAAATCACCGATTACAGAAAGCTCGCCGATATATTGCGCTGGGTCAAGGATAACTTCCACACTTCGATGCAGATTGCCACAAGCGGTACGAACAAAATCAGATCCCTGTACGATTCCAGGGTGGTAGTGGCCAACAAGCTCAGGGCAATGGGCTTGATTGACATTATCGGAACTGAAGTTAGAGAAAACACTTATGTGACAGTAGGCACAAGCACGGATAAAAGCCAGAGTGCAAATACGGATGCAGCCACGAATGATCATGACGCCGAGGCCGAAACGAAGAAAAAGTTCTGGGATGTGATGAATTGGAAGAAGCTATATGACAAAATACGGAGGAACGATCCCCCGCAGCAATGACCGCGGCGTCTCGCGTTAACGATCCCGCACCCGGAATCGCCGGGCCAATCTCGAAACATTCGAAGCAACGGCGGAACCATCCTATCTGCAAAATGCGCTGAAATGAAATTTGAGTAACGGAGGAAAAGGAATGAAAGTTCTGATTACAGGCGGAAGCGGCTTTATAGGCAGCAACTTTGTCTTGTATATGCTCCATAAATATTCCAATTATCATATTATCAATCTGGATGCGTTAACCTATGCCGGCAATCATGAGAATTTGAAACAGATTCGGCAGCATCCCCGTTATACCTTTATAAAAGGCGATATAACGGATGCTCAGCTCACCGATCATTTGTTTCGGCAGGGAGTGGATGCGGTTGTCAATATCGCGGCGGAATCCCATGTAGATCGCAGCATTTTCGATCCGGCGATTTTTGTAAAGACGAACGTCATGGGCACCCAGGTGCTTCTCGACGCCGCAAAGAAGTATAAGGTGAAGCGCTATGTACAAGTTTCCACCGATGAGGTTTACGGAAGCTTGGAAGACACCGGATTGTTTACGGAACAATCGCAGCTGGCGCCCAACAGCCCCTATTCCGCGAGTAAAGCCGGCGCAGACTTGCTGGTCCGGGCTTATCATGAAACGTTCGGACTGCCCGTCAATATAACGCGATGCTCGAATAACTACGGCCCGTACCAATTTCCGGAAAAGCTGATTCCGTTGATGATTACCCGCTCTCTAAGAGATGAACCGTTGCCGGTTTACGGAGACGGGCTAAATATTCGCGACTGGCTGTATGTTGAAGATCACTGCCGCGCCATCGACCTGGTCTTACATCAAGGAGTTGCCGGGGAAATATATAACATAGGCGGCAACAACGAAAGAACCAATATTGAAATAGTCAAAACCATTCTCGCTGAGCTGGGGAAGCCGGAATCGTTAATCACTTATGTTGCGGATCGTCCGGGACATGACCGCCGATACGGCATTGATGCCACCAAAATCGCCCGAGATTTGGGATGGCGGCCGAAATATCGTTTTGATGAAGGTATCCGAAAAACGATCCGGTGGTACCTGGATCATCAAGACTGGTGGAAAAGCATATTATCGGGTCAGTATCGAACCATGGATGAGACGCCGTAAATGCAGCGATTCGTTCCCGGAATGGACAGGCGTCTGCCTGTCCGCCAATCAGCCTGTTGAGAAATCCTCGGCAGGCTGATTGATTAGGGAAATTCTTCTTCAGTCACCATGCATTTCGGGCTCCGAAATTCGATTCCGGAGCCCGAAAGTACAGACAGCTATATAAAAACAGCTTTGATTTTATCCCAAATTTTGAACAGCCAATATATTTTCTGCGGGGATTGAACGGCAATCTTCTCTTCCGGAGCGGACGCAGTTTCGGTCTGAGAGCTGTCCGCCGCCCTCGCCTCCACAATTGGCTTTGGAACCGGCTGCGTTTCCATCTCCGTTTGTTGCTGCTGCCTTTCTTCATAACGCATGATTTTCTCAAAGTCCCAGGGGATTTTCATAAACTGACTGTGTCCCATTTCATGTAAATCATAAATATATTGATTCACAAGGTTCTTCACGTTATCGTTCTTATCGGCGTGAAGACGGATGCTTTTATCGAGCCATTTCCCTATTCCGGAGAAATGAAAAAAAACGAACGGTCTTCCATTGACGGTATACTGATTGTTTTTGCCGCATTCCAGGTTTCTTTGCGAAAGGTTCCAGCTTGCCATATGATATCCGGGGTCGCGCAAAATATAAACACCTTTGAAGAAACAAGGAACTAAATTCAGCCATTTTTGATCCCCGAACAAGCCTCTGCCGTAATCGACGACGGCATAATGAAGGCAGCGAGCCGCCCACCATTGGAGGAATCGTCTGGATTCCGCCGTATGGCTTAAGCCGAGAAAACCGACTTGAAATGCGCCATCCTTTAAATTGACCAGTTCTTCTTCAACGGAATTCAGATGATTCTGGGGTTCCAGGCGATGCGGCGTCAGTACAATGGAATAACGCTCCAACAGTTCTTCCAGCTGTTCAAATGAACCGTACACGCGAGTATCGGCGTCCATAAATACGAATTTGTTTTCTTCAGGATAACGGTCGAACAAGTGAAGCATTAAATACGGCTTAAGCAATGCGGTAAATTGATAGATGTCTTTCTCGGCAATTAACTGTTCAAAGCCGGGGACGCGCAGATCTTTAACCAGGACCACATCATCCATTTCGGCAAAACTTGCAGCATCCGGATGGATGTCGTTCTCTACCAGACAGAGCACAAACTTGCAGCCTGTCACATGCTCCTTCAGCGATTTTCCCAGCAATTTGGCAAAAGCGAGATGATTAGCGGCCGTAATCGTGCAAATGATCATTCAAAAACACCACCGTATCGTATTTTAATTGCTTTAGTTTCTGTAGTTTGTATAAGTTTTCAACACTTGTATGAAGTCGCGGTCGAGCAAAGAATAGTCTTTCGGCAATTTGGCAAGCATCCTTTTCCACAAATTCGCAGTATCATACCAGTCAAAAGGAGTAGACAGCTCATGCAGCTCCTCGCTGATCAACACCGGATTTTCACTCTTTCCTGCGCC
>JAWLCZ010000037.1:0-25083 GCA_041686835.1 Paenibacillaceae bacterium
AGGGGTTTTGGATCAAGATGGCACAATGGAGAGAAATCACGACAACGGACGAGTGGAAAAACGTGTTCGAAGCTTCTTCCGAGCGGCCTGTGGTCGTATTTAAGCACAGCACCGCCTGTCCGGTCAGCGCCAATGCGCTCAGGGAGTTCGAAGACTATTTGCAAAAAAATGCGAATGAAGATATCGACTACGTGCTGGTCAAAGTGATCGAATCGCGTCCGGTTTCCAACCAAATCGCCGAAGATTTGGCCGTGAAGCATGCGTCGCCGCAGATCATTCTTGTCAAAAACAAGGATTCGGTTTGGAATACGTCGCACTGGTCGATCACGATCGAGCATATGACGGCGGTATTAAACTAACGAGCATAACGCGGATGAACACAATAAAGCTTATTTCGGGCTGCCGAATCATTTCGGCAGCTTTGCTGCGTTATTCGATTCGTGAGCCATCTGCCGGCCTTTCCAATCCAAAGATAGACTGACAGTCTAATATTGCATATAATGAAGATGCGGAGCTAATGCATTTACCCGATCGTGGAGAGTGAAACCGATGCGCCTGATGAGGGCATCCACCCGTAAAAAGAGGGAACACGTCATTGAAGTCGCTCTGAAAATGTTTATGGACAGCGGATACGAGAACGTATCCGTAGACGATATTATTAAGACGGCCAACATTTCGAAAGGGACGTTCTACCACTATTTCAAGAGCAAGGACGAGATCATGATCGAAATCGGCCGCAAGCAGGTTGAAATCATCGACCGGTGGCTGAAACGGACGCCGACGAACGTCCATTCGTTGGAAGGGCACATCAACGGGCTGTTTTTGGACTTGGCGTCCAATATTAGCCGTTCGCCGAAGCTGATTGGCAGCCTGGCCGCTTTGCAAATGCATAATGACTCGGTAAAGAATGCATACGGACAACAGCTTCGTTATTTGTACGACAGCCTTATGCGCTGGCTGCCCGAGCCGCGAAAAGTCGAGCTGCTCGTTACGACCTATTTCGGCACCGTCATGCACTGGTGCTTGCAGGAAAAAGGCGATCTGAAAGAAATGGTGCGCGGCAATCTCGCGCAATTATGGAACGGACTTCGCCATGACTCTGCGGGAGCGCAGCTAAAGGTCAACGATTTGAACAAGGAGGAACGCAAAATGAAGATTGCCGTAATTGGCGGCGGTTTGGCGGGTTTGTCCGCGGCGGCGTATATGTCGGAGTGCGCGGGTATCGAAGGAATATTGTTTGAACGAAGCCCGCAGCTCGGAGGGAGAGCTTTCACCTATGAAAAAGCGGGATTCACTTTGAACTACGGCGCTCACGCCATTTATGGAATCGACCGGCATACGATATCGGAGATGGAAAAGGAACTCGGCCTGTCGTTCAGCAGCAAACAGGTCGACAAGCGAAAAGTGATGTATGAAAAGTTTGACCGTATCACACCCGCTCCCCTCGATTTTGTCAACCTCGTCAAAACGGATTTGCTCAGCACGATGCAGAAAGTCCGGTTTGTGGGCGAAATAACGGCGATTATCGCGAACATCCACCAATTGAAACATTACCGTACGCTGGGCGATTATTTGGCCGAATCCGACGCGGGTGAAGATTTGAAAGAACTGTGGGAGCACCTCATCTGCTCCAATTTCTTCATTACGCCCGAAGACGCCCGGAAGGTGCCGGGACCGGTGATCAGCGAATATTACCATAACCTGTTTCTTTCCCATCGCCCCGTGAACTATATTCTCGGCAGCTGGGCGGTCATTACGAACCAGCTGCGCCAAAAAATCGAAACGTCGGGCCGCTGGAACATCGCGCTTCAGGAAGGCGTGGAGAACGTTCGTTACGAAAACGGGCAGTTTTACTTGCGGACGAAAAATCGCGAAGAACCGTTCGACCGGGTCGTGTTCGCCATGCCCGTACAGCAGGTCGTCAAGCTGCTGAAAGGCACCGCCTGGGAACCGTTTCTCGCTCCGTATGAAAAGAACACTTCCACAGAAGTGATGGTATACGACGTCGGGTTGACCCGGGTCGTCGCCCGTCCGTTTTCATACATCAGCGACATGAACAATAAATTGTTTATCACCGACGTTTCCGCGACGGATCATACGCTGGTGCCGGAAGGCGGCCAGCTGCTGCAAGGGATCGCTTATTTACGCGATGACGACGGCGGAATCGAAGACGAACGGAAAGACTATCTGGAACAGCGGACACGGCAGATGGAGATGCTGTTTGACCGGCATTATCCAGGGTGGCGCGAGGCGATTGCCGTGAAGCGCGTATCGAAAAAAGCGATGGTGCAGAGCGTCAAACATATCGTCACCAACAAAATGCTGCCCAACCGGCTGGAGAACGTGCCGTTTTATTTTTGCGGCGACGGCTGTGTCGGCAAAGGGGAACTGGCGGAACGTTCCTTTTCCAGCGCCCGCACTGTAGCGAAAATGATCGTCGAAGAAGTGAAAAAAACGTCCGGAGTGTGATGCGGCAAGAAGCGCAACTTCGGCGGCACCATATTATCGAACAGAACGTTTCGTTGGGCGGATTCCGATATTTCTGCGTGCGTTCCTGCGATAGGAGATTTGAAATGGACGATGTAAATGTATGGATGCTTCTTTTTATCGTCGCGGCCGGATTTGCGGCCGCTTTTATCGATTCGGTCGTCGGTGGCGGAGGACTGATTGCCGTGCCCGCCTTGTTGTTAACCGGTCTTCCTCCGACCGTCGCGCTCGGCACGAATAAATTGGCCGGCTCCTTGTCCACGCTGACCAGTACGATTTCTTTTATGAAGTCGGGGAAAGTTTCCTTTCGGACAGCAGGCTCCTTGTTTCCTCTCTCCTTCATCGGCGCGGCTTTGGGAACTTATACCGTGAAGCAGATTCCGTCCGATTTTTTAAGGCCGCTCGTCGTCGTCCTGCTGATGGCGGTTACGTTGTATACGCTCATGAATAAAAAATGGGGAAGCGAGTCTACATTCGAGCGGTTGACGATCAAAAACGCCCTGTTTACCGCCCTGGCCGCCTTGACGATTGGTTTTTACGACGGTTTTTTCGGGCCGGGCACCGGTTCATTCCTACTGTTCCTGTTTCTCCTTCTCGGTTTCGATTTTGTGGTTGCGGCAGGAAACGCAAAAGTGCTGAATTTCGGCAGCAACGTTGCCAGTTTGGCGATGTTCATCCTGTTCGATTCCGTCCATTACGGATACGGCATCCCGATGGCCGCCGCGATGATAGGCGGATCGCTCGCCGGTTCGCGGATTGCGATTCGCAAAGGCGCGTCCTACATCCGGCCGTTGTTTATCGGTGTGACCGCACTGTTAATCGGCAAACAAATCTGGGATTTGCTGCAGTGAATGGAGCGGTTTGGTCCGGATTCATATTTTATTCCAAAAAACGCATACTTATTTCTGTGGCGTCTTTGCCCTAGTCGTAAAGTTCAATCACAAGGAATGGGTGATGCGTATGCCGATGCGGCATGAATACCGGGTGGGCCGGGACAGTCTGGGTGAAGTCAGAATCCCCCGGGATGCGTATTACGGTCCGCAAACGCAGCGTGCGGTGGACAATTTCCCGATCAGCGGATTAAGACTTCCCCGTTCGTTTATCCGCGCCCAGGGAATCATCAAAGCGGCGGCTGCGTACGCCAATATGAAGGTGGGCGCGCTGGAGCCCACGATCGCGGAAGCGATCCTCAAAGCGGCGGAAGAGGTCATCGACGGAAAATGGGACGGGCATTTTGTCGTCGATGTGTTTCAGGCCGGAGCCGGAACATCCCAGAACATGAATGCCAACGAAGTGATCGCCAACCGGGCGGCGGAAATGCTGGGAGGTTCGCTCGGCCAGCCGCTCGTTCATCCGAACGACCACGTCAATCACGCGCAGTCGACCAACGACACGATCATGCCGCGATCAACATTGCGGCGGCGGAAAGCTTGTCGCACAAACTGTTTCCCGCCTTGGAGAACCTGGAAAATGCGCTTAGGGCCAAAGCGGACGAGTTCATGCCCGTCATTAAATCCGGGCGCACCCATCTCCAGGACGCCGTTCCGATTCGTCTCGGCCAAGAGTTTTCGGGATACGCGCAGACGATTTCAGGGGTTAAGGATCAACTGCGGCAATCCGCACAATCGCTTTATGAGATCGGGTTGGGCGGAAACGCTGTCGGTACCGGCATCAACGCCCATCCGGATTACCCGCCGCTGGCCATCGAACAGATCGGCAAACGCACCGGACTGCCATTCCGCGCCCCGGACAATCGATTTGCCTTCATGCAGAACACGGCGGCCGCGATTCGGGTGATGGCGGCATTGAAGGAGCTTGCGGTCCACTTGATCAAAATAACAAGCGATTTGCGTCTGTTAAGCTCCGGCCCGAGAACGGGTCTTGCGGAAATCCGGCTTCCCGCCGTTCAGCCCGGTTCATCCATCATGCCCGGCAAAGTGAATCCGGTCATCCTGGAAATGGTGTATATGGTCTCCTGCCAAGTGATCGGCAACGAAGCCGTTGTGGCGGCGGCCGGGAGCGCCAGCCAGCTCGAGATCAACGTCATGATGCCGGTCATCGCTTATAATGTGCTGCAATCGATTGAAATCGTTTCGAACGCGACGGACGTGCTGGTGAAGAAGTGCATCGCGGGCATCGAAGCGAACGCAGACCAGTGCAAGCAATGGATGGAAGCGAGCCTGTCGCTTGTCACCGCGCTCAATCCGATTATCGGCTACGATCGGGCGGCACAGCTTGCCAAAAAGGCGTTCGACGAAAACAAAACATTGAAGCAGGTCATCCGCGAGGAGGGCCTTCTGTCCGCCGAAATCGAAGAAGCGCTGAATCCGGAGCGCATGGTTTGACAGACTACCGAAACGAGCAGCCCGCGTTTGCTGCTTGTTTTCTTTTTGGCGAATTTGCGGTGTCCGCGGCATAATATGTCTTGTTTTTTCCCCCGATTCGCAGTATGGTGGAAAAGAAGAACATTTTTATATTATCATTACGAGGATGATTCTATGAAAATTAAAAAAATGGAACTGTTCAAGGTGCCGCCGCGCTGGCTGTTTCTCAAAGTGACGACGGACGAAGGCATCTCCGGTTGGGGGGAGCCGGTCGTCGAAGGGCGTGCCGATACGGTGCGCACGGCGGTGGAAGAACTGAGCGAGTACTTGATCGGCAAGGACGCTTCGAACATCGAGGATTTGTGGCAGGTATTGTACCGCGGCGGATTTTACCGGGGAGGCCCGATCCTGACGAGCGCCATATCCGGAATCGAGCAAGCGTTATGGGACATCAAGGGCAAAAAGCTCGGCGTGCCGGTTTACGAATTGCTCGGTGGGCCCGTTCGCGATAAAATGCGCGTCTACGCCTGGATCGGCGGCGACAAACCGTCGGACGTGGCGAATGCGGCCAAAGAGCAAGTCCTGGCGGGATATACCGCTTTAAAAATGAACGGCACGGCAGAGATGGACTGGATTGACAGCGCTTTAAAAGTGCAGGAAGCGGTGGAACGGCTGGCGGCGGTCAGGGATGCGGTAGGATACGGCGTCGGCATCGGCATCGATTTTCACGGCAGGGTACATAAGGCGATGGCCAAGGTGCTGATGAAGGAGATGGAACCGTTCAAGCCGATGTTTATCGAGGAGCCTGTGCTGCCCGAAAACAACGAAGCGCTTCCGGAGATCGCCAA
Organism: Paenibacillaceae bacterium; assembly: GCA_041686835.1. Taxonomy (GTDB): domain Bacteria; phylum Bacillota; class Bacilli; order Paenibacillales; family JAWLCZ01; genus JAWLCZ01. The sequence continues at coordinate 5,660 of JAWLCZ010000037.1, forward strand.
ATATGCGAGCATTCCAATCGCGACGGGAGAGCGCATGTATACGCGCTGGGGATTTAAAAACCTGCTGGCCTGCGGCGGGGCGGACATTATTCAGCCCGACCTGAGCCATGCGGGCGGAATATGGGAAACGCGCAAGATTGCGGCGATGGCGGAAGCGTACGACGTTGCGGTTGCCCCGCATTGCCCGCTCGGACCGATTGCGCTGGCCGCTTCGCTGCAGCTCGATTTTTGCACGCCGAACGCTTTCATCCAGGAGCAAAGTCTGGGGATCCACTACAACCAGGGATCGGATCTGCTCGATTATCTCGCCGACAAAACCGTATTCCAGTACAAAGACGGGTATGTCGACCGATTATCCGCTCCGGGACTCGGTATCGAAATCGACGAATATAAAGTGAGAGAGATGGCCGAAATCGGACACCAGTGGCGCAATCCGGTCTGGCGCAACGCGGACGGTTCGATTGCGGAGTGGTAATTTCCCGCCTAATGATGGAAAAAGGAGTATGCGTTATATGAGTTTGCTACCCATTGTGCAAAAAGAACGAATCATTGCCATCGCCCGCGGCATACCCGCCCATTCTTCGGAGCGGACGGGCGAAGCGTTGGTGAACGGCGGCATCCGTCTGCTTGAAGTGACGATGAACACGGATGGCGCGCTGGACATTCTGTCGCGCTGGCGCGAACTGTATTCGGGACGCGCCCATGTCGGCGCCGGAACGGTGTTGAACCTTGCGATGGCGAAAGAAGCCGTGGCGGCCGGCGCCGAATTCATCATTTCGCCCAATCTGGACGAATCGGTTGTCGCTTACGGGCTGGAACGGGGCGTCGACGTATGGCCGGGCGTCATGACGCCGACGGAAATCGTCCGCGCCTGGAATGCCGGCGCCAAAGCGGTTAAGCTGTTTCCGATGGGCGCGCTCGGATTGAATTATTTGAAAGAAATCCGCGCCCCGCTAAACCATATCCCGATAATCGCCACGGGCGGAGTCAACTTGCAGAACATCGCGGATTTCCTTAACGCCGGAGCGATGGCCGTCGGCTTGGGCAGCAATTTGGTGGAAAAGAATCTAATCCGGGAAGGACGCTTTGAAGAATTGACCGCGCTGGCCGCGAAGTATGCGGCTGCGGTAAAGGAGAACGGCTGACATCCGGAGTCCCGTTCGATATTGCTTGGTAAAGGTGTGATGCTGAGTGGATGATCGGTTTTCCACGCTGCCGCTTCATCCGGAAGTGGTCACGTTCGGGGAAACGATGGCATTGCTGATGCCGGACGGTTCGAAAGGAATCGAATACAGCACGCGGTTCTTCAAATCGTTCGGCGGCGCGGAGAGCAACTTTGCGATTGGCGTTGCGAGATTGGGGCATCGTATCGGCTGGTTCGGACGGTTGGGCAAAGATCCGTTCGGCGCCATGATTTTGAAGGGCATCCGCGGGGAAGGCGTCGATGTGTCGCGGGCCGAGCTGACGGATGAAGCGCCGACCGGTTTAATGTTGCGGGAGACGGTTTCCGGCAAAACATCCGTCTATTACTACCGGCGCCATTCGGCCGCCAGCTTGATGAAGCCGGAGCATTTGGACGAAACGTACATCGGCGGGGCGAAGCTGCTGCACATTACCGGCATCACTCCCGCGCTCGGCAGTTCCGCAAGGGAAACGGTTTTCGAAAGCGTTCGCATCGCCAAGTCGCACGGCGTCAAAATTTGCTTCGATCCGAATATACGGCTAAAGCTTTGGACGATGGACGAGGCGCGCAGCGTGCTGCTCGCGCTCGCCGCCAGCGCCGACTATTTTTTGCCGGGCCTCGATGAGCTGAAATTGCTCTATGAAACGGACGATTTTGCGGAGATAGACGCACGTTTGAACGAATTGAAGGCGGTTACGGTCATTAAAGGCGGCAACGAAGAGACGCTGCTGTTCGAACGGGGACAAGTCACCGCGATTCCGTATTATAAAGCGGCCCGCTTCGTCGATCCGATCGGGGCGGGCGACGCGTTCTGCGCCGGGTTCGTCGCCGGGCTGTTAAAAGGATACAGCCATGCGGAGGCGGTCCGTCTGGGCAATTTGCTCGGATCGCTTGTCGTGCAGACGGAAGGGGACTGGGAAGGACTCCCGACATGGGAGCAGGTACAAGCGATATTAAACGATGACGATCATGTGGAGCGGTAATTGAAGAAGAAAATCGAATGGGCTTGGACGAAGATACGTCGTGTAATTGGAAGAAACGTCGTGTAATTCGACGATACGCCGTGTAATTCAACGAATGATGGCGAAGAAGGAGAGGATGCAAATGTCCATCGCGCTTTGGCCGGAAGGGGCGCCGCATGCGAAAGGCGATAGCCCGGAAGATCGCCCGTCCCTGACGCCTTATCCGGTCGAATCGGCTCATCCGACGGGGGCCGTCGTGATTTGTCCCGGGGGAGGATATCAAGTCCGCGCCTCCCATGAAGGCGAGCCGGTAGCCCGCTGGCTGAACGGTATCGGTATTACCGCCTTCGTACTTCATTACCGGGTGGCGCCTTACCGACATCCGTGTCCGCTGCTCGATGCCCAGCGTGCGATACGTTACGTTCGGTTCCACGCCAAGCGGTGGAACGTCGACCCGCATAAAATCGGCATCCTCGGGTTTTCCGCGGGCGGACATCTGGCGTCGGTCGCCAGCACTCATTTTGACGGTGGAATCGGGGGCGCGGAGGATCCGATAGATCGCGAAAGCTGCCGCCCGGATCTGACGGTGCTTTGTTACCCTGTCATTACGTTCGGAGAACACCGGCATCACGGATCGATGGTGAACTTGATCGGCGAGATTGCGGATGAAACGATGCGCCGCTCGCTGTCGAGCGAACTGCAGGTCGGTCCCGGCACGCCGCCCGCCTTTTTATGGCATACGGCTGACGATTCCGGCGTTCCCGCGGAAAACAGCATGCTGTATGCCGGGGCGTTGAGCCGTCACCGCATTCCGTACGAGCTGCACATTTTTCCGCACGGAAAACACGGGCTCGGCTTGGCGGAACACGATCCGCACGTAGGGCAATGGACGCGGTTGTGCGGGCAATGGTTAAAGAAACACGGTTTTTGAACAAGCATACGGAGGGAGAAACAACAGCATGAACGACATTGAGGTCATCCGCCCGCTTCAGAGGGCAGGCGTATACAAGGCGGTCCTGTTTGATTTTGACGGTACGATCAGTTTAATCCGCGAAGGCTGGCAGGGGATCATGATCCCTTATTTTATCGAAGAGCTGATGCAGACGCCGGGCGCGGAGGAGGAATCGGCGATTCGTCAAACGGTTGTGCAGTTTGTGGAAAAATTAACCGGAAAGCAGACGATATACCAGTGCATCGAGCTGGCGGAGCAGATCAAACGCCGCGGCGGCACGCCGAAAGATCCGCTCGAATATAAACATGAGTACCACAGACGGTTATGGGAACGCATCAAGTCGCGCGTCGAGGCATTGGAAAACAAGAACGCGGATCCGCGGGACATGGTCGTTCCCGGATCGCACGAACTGCTTGACGCTCTGCGGCAGATGGGGCTGACGCTCATACTGGCCAGCGGAACGGACGAGCATTACGTCATTCATGAAGCCCGCTGTCTCGGAGTTGCCGAATATTTTAACGGCGGGATTTTCGGCGCGCAGGATCAGTACCGGAACTTTTCGAAAGCGATGGTCATCGAGCGCATCATCCGCACTCAAGGGCTTCAGGGACACGAGCTGCTCGGGTTCGGCGACGGGTACGTGGAGATCGAAAATGTGAAGGCGGTAGGCGGAACCGCAATCGGCGTCGCTTCGGACGAAGCGCGCAGGGAGGGCGTCGATCCGTGGAAGCGGAGCAGGCTTATCGAAGCGGGAGCGGACGCGATTATCCCCGATTACCGCCGATTGAACGAACTGCTGGCCTTTCTGTTCGAAAGGAGGGGTAGCGATGCCGTTTCCGATGTTTGATCGCTCCAAGCTCGTGCTTGAACCGCTGGCTGACCGGCAGAGCGATATCGGCCTCGATTTGATGCTCGGGCTGGACGATCCGCTGCCGCCGTTCGATCATCCGCATATTGCCGTGCTGGCGGAACGAATCCGGCGGGCGAGAGAAAAAGGCGCCGCCGTCATTTTCATGATGGGCGCGCACGTCATCCGCTCGGGCGTCAACCGCTTTTTGATCGAATTGATGAAAAAGGGTTACGTCACGCATTTCGCTTTGAACGGCGCCGGCCCGATTCACGATTTCGAGCTTGCGCTCATCGGCAGAACGACGGAAAGCGTGGCCCGTTATATTCGTACGGGACAATTCGGCATGTGGAAGGAGACGGGCCGAATCAATGAAGCCGCCGTTTCCGGGATGGCGGAAGGCATCGGCTTGGGCGAGGCGATCGGCAAAATGATCGAGACGGAGCAATTCCCGTATCGGGAGACGAGCCTAATGGCGGCGGGCTACCGCTACCAGGTGCCGGTCACGGTACACGTCGGCATCGGCTCCGACATCATTCACGAGCATCCGAACTGCAGCGGCGCGGCGCTCGGGGAAACGTCCTACCGCGACTTTCTCATCTTTGCCGAAACGGTGACGCGGCTTGAGGGCGGCGTGTTTCTCAATTTCGGTTCGGCGGTGACCGGACCGGAAGTGTACTTGAAAGCATTGTCGATGGCCCGCAACGTTGCGCGGCAGGAGGGCCGTTCGATCGCTCATTTCACGACGGCGGTATTCGATCTTCTTCCGCTCGAAGGAGAAGATTATCAGAAGGAAGCTCCCAAATCGGATCCGAGATACTACTACCGTCCGTGGAAAACGATACTGGCCCGCACGGTGGCCGACGGCGGAGAAAGCTTCTACATTCAGGGCGAACACCGCAAAACCGTCACTCATTTGTCGCGGCTTTTGCTGAACGATGCGGGATAAGGAGGATTTCCAGTGACGAGAGACGAGCTAGAACGAGTTCTCGCCGCGCTTCCGGACAAAACGGTTCTCGTATTGGGAGACTATTTTCTCGATAAATATTTGCTGATTGATCCGGCAAAAGACGAGCCTTCGATAGAGACGGGGTTAACCGCGTACCAAGTGGTAGGGAAACGCATGTCTCCCGGAGCGGCCGGAACCGTCACGAACAATCTCCGCGCTCTGGGCGTCGGAAAGGTTGTAGCGCTCGGCGTTGTCGGCGACGACGGCGAAGGGCTGGAGCTACGGCGCGGACTGCGGCAAACCGGGGTGGTGACCGATGAGCTGATCGTTTCACCCGAGAGAGTGACCCCGACCTATACGAAGCCGATGCGCATGGAACGCGGCAATGAGCGGGAATTGAACCGGCTGGACATTAAAAACTGGAGTCCGACTCCGGACTCCATCCAGGACGAAATTATCGCCAAGCTGCATAAATATATGCCGGACGTCGATGCGGTCATCGTGATGGATCAAGTGTCGGAGCCCGATCACGGCGCCGTAACGGGAAAGGTCCGCGAAGCGCTGTCGCAGTTGTGCGAAGCGTACTCCGCCGTTCCCGTGTTTGCCGATTCCCGCGCGTACATTTCGCGCTACCGGAATGTGCTGATTAAAGTGAACCATCGGGAGGCGCTTGCCGCGGCGGGAGCAAACTTTTCCGAGGCGGAGGCGGATTTGGCGGATCCCGTTCTCATTCACGAAGCGGGAAAAATGATGGAACGGCGCACAGGCAAGCCGGTGTTTATTACGCATGGGGCGAAAGGGCAATACGTCATCGAGGGCGGGATCGTGACTCACGTTCCGGGCGTGCCGGTGCAAGGCCCGATCGATATCGTCGGCGCGGGGGACAGCACGACGGCCGGTATCGTCTCCGCGCTTTGCGCCGGAATGCCGCTGAAGGATGCTGCGCTGTTCGGAAATATCGTGGCATCGATTACGATACAGCAGATCGGAACGACCGGAACCGCTTCTCCCGAACAAGTCATGAAGCGCTATGAGGAATATATGAACCTTCTTTGAAACGCAGGTGATGGACGAACCGAAGCTTACGTGATAGAATCATAGAGACAACTGAATCCGGAAGGGAACAGGTGCCGAATGAAACGAAGTTTCATTCGGCTTAAAAGGGAAGCTCGGTGAAAATCCGACATGGTCCCGCCACTGTGAGTGGGGAGCGGCTTACATGATGTCACTGTTTCGAATGAAACGGGAAGGCGTAAGCGAACGCGATGATCCGCAAGTCAGGAGACCTGCCTGTTCTATCGGCACCGAAAAAACCTACGCGGAATAGGAGGGTGTTTATGCAGCGAACGGTTACGTGAGATGGACGGCTGTGATTGCCGTGCCGTCCTGTCTTTTCCTGCTTATACACGTTGGCATCTTCCATTTGGCGAAGATGCTTTTTTATTGGTCTGATTTGTGAAGTCGTTTCAATCGGAGAGGAGCTTGTTACAATGGCGGGTCGTCATTCTACAATTACAAAAACGGGTTATTGGCTGTTAAGTTTCCTATTTGTTGTGCAGACGGTCTTTTCCGCGTTCATCTTCAATCCGGCCGGGGTGCAGGCGGCGAATGCGCAAAAGGCCGCGACGATTACGGTACCCGAAGCGATAGAAGATGCGAGCGGCTATCTCCTCGCTTCAGGCGCTGTGTCGGATTGGGAGGCGTACGCACTCGCCAAGGCGGGCAAGACGGTTCCGGCCGACTATTTGCCGGCGGTCGAAAACCGGCTGCGTAAAGCCGGCGGCCAATTCGACAAAGTGACCGATTATGCCCGCATCGCTTTGGCGGTCAAAGCGGCGGGAGGCAATCCCGAGAACATAGCCGGGTACAATATCATTCAAAAAATTTACGACAATGAGGCGATGACCCATCAGGGGAACAACGGGGTCATTTACTCGCTGCTGGCGCTGGACAGCGGATCCTACACCATTCCCGGCAGCGCGAAATGGAGCAGGGACAAGCTCGTCAATTACCTGCTTGCGCAGCAAAACGCGGATCGCGGGTGGTCTTTGGCGGGGGGCGGCGGCAGCAGCGTAGACATAACCGCTGCAGCGTTAACCGCGCTAGCGCCTTACCAACAGCGCGCCGACGTGAAACAGGCCATCGAAGGCGCCGTGGACTGGCTGTCGAAAAAACAGTTGAACAACGGAGGCTATAACGAGCTTGGAGAAACGAGCGAATCCGTCTCCCAGGTCATTATCGCTTTATCCGCACTCGGCATCGATTCGCGCGGCGCGGAATTCACCAAAGCCGGCGGAAATTTGCTTACCCATTTGTTCCAATACCGGCAGCCTGACGGCGGATTCGCCCATTCGATCGGATCGGCTTCGAATATATGGGCAACCGACCAGGCGCTGCAGGCGTTAGCCGCCTACAACGCGCTGACGAACGGGAACAGTGGTTCATACGAAGTTGTTGCCGGTGAACCGGTGCCTTCGAAAAAAGCGTTCGTTCAGGTTCATGTCGAAGGGCCGCAAGGCGTTATCGCCGAAGGGGCGGAACAGGCGGAAACCGCCTACGAGGCGCTTGTATCCATCCTGGATCGCGCCGGAATCGAATACCGGTTCGCTGACGGCCTGTATCTGGAGTCGGTGAATTCGGTAACGAATGGTTTATACGGCGGATACTGGTATTATAATGTAAAAAGACAAGGAAACTGGGATTTCGAGACGACGAATGTTTCCGGATTAGCGGATTACAAAGTAAAAACGGGCGACGAGATTTACGTTTATTACAGTGCGCCGGATACGCAGGTCATCGAATCCGTAACGCTGGATCCCGTTTTGCCCGATGCGAACGAATCGTTTCGTGTAAAAGTGCTGCAGTCCGCCTGGGATTGGGGCAAGAACGCCAAAGACGTATCGGTCGCCTCCTCTGTATATGTGCAGATCGGCGGCGAGAAGACGGTTACGGACGGACGGGGCATCGCCACGTTCGCAAACGGGCTGCCGGCCGGCACGTATGAACTTGAAGTGAGCGGATACCGGGACGGCGCGGCGCCCAAAATCGTCCGCAGCTCGAAGACGATTGAGGTCGGGTCAAGCAGCTATGCGACGATTCGCGTCGAAGGGCCGCAGGGAACGATCGCCAGCGGAACGGTAGGCGCGGGCAATGCGCTGGAAATGCTGGAGCAGCTGTTAACGTCCCAAAATGTGCGGTACAGCATCGTCAACTACGGTTGGGGCAAGTATATCAAATCGATTCAAGGGTTTGCCGACAGCTCGGGCGCAGTGAAGAAGGGCTGGAATTCCGCGATATATCGAGGCGGCAAGTGGGAAATTCCGCAAACCGGACTCGACAGTTATTCCCTGCAGCCGGGCGATCAGCTGGTCGTATACTACAGCGGCTACGCTGACGATTGGAGTTCGACCACGCATCTGATTCATTCGATTGACATCAGCCCGTCCCAGCCGAAATCGAACCAATCGTTCACGGTCACGGTTCGGAAAGCGCAGTGGGATTGGAACAAAAACGATTTCGCCGTTTCTCCCGCCGAAGCGGTCGACGTAAGAATCGGCAGCCTTGTATCGAAAACGAACGAACACGGTGAAGCCACGTTTTCCGGTCTGTCGGCCGGCACGTACACGGTTGACGTTACAGGGTATACTGCCGACGGAACGCCGAAAGTCGTGCGCCAGACGAAAACCGTTACGATTGCACCGCGAACGGGCGGCAGTCCTTTGCCGGCCGGCGCATACGTCTGGTTGAGCGTCATCGGGGATAAAAGCACCGGCACCCTGTTGTCTTCCCGCAAGGTGGAGATTCAGGACGGAGACACTCCTTACTCCATTCTGATCAAGACGCTCGGTCCCGGCCGGGTGGAATCTTCCGGTTCGGGCGCAACGGCCTATGTGATTGGCATCGACGGATTGAAGGAATTCGACAAAGGTCCGCTGAGCGGGTGGATGTACTCGGTCAACGGCGTTTATAAATCGGTCAGCGCGGATACCGTCCCATTGAAGAACGGAGATGTTGTCCAATGGCGGTACACGCTTGACGGAGGAAAAGATTTGGAAGGAGGCTCCGGCGGCGGAGGACCTTTGTGGTTTCCAGGAGCGGACGGCGGCCCCGTAATTCCGAAACCGCTCGCGGACGCGATAGAGCAGGTAGGATTGTCTTATGAGAACCGCAAGCCTCTGGACAAAACCGTCAAAACCGTTACGGTGCTGAACGAAGACAAACGAATGACCGCAGAACAGATCGAGCGTTTGAAGGAAGCGCTCGAAAACAACGTTGTGAACTGGAGCAAAACGGCCGGCGTAAGCGGAGATGCGCTGCTGTCCGATACCGAAGGCGAAGTGCAGCTGTACATCCCGGCATTCACGTTGAAGGAAGCGACGACGATTGCCGTTCAAGAGCTGGAATCGCAAAATCGCGCCGAACTCGTTTCCCCGATGTACGAATTTTCACCGGCCGGCGCAGTATTCGACAAACCGGTTTACATCTCGATGAAGACGCCGCTTGCCGTGGAAAATCTTGAAGACCTCGCCATGGCTTGGCTGGACGAAACGACCGGACAGTGGATTCCGGTGCCGGCCGCGGTCGACGCAAGCACCGGCATCGTTACAGGGATGGTCAATCATTTTACCAAATTCGCCGTCGTCGACAAAAACAAGTTGGCCGCATCCGAACCCGAATCCGAATGGACGGTTCCTTTTGCCGACGAAGCGGATATATCGTCCTGGGCTTATCCGTACATCGCCAAGGCGAACCGGTACGGGTTGATGGTCGGCACCGGCGGCAAACAGCAGCGGTTCGAACCGAAACGCAATATGACGCGCGCCGAGTTCGTTGCCGTGCTGCTCCGCTTGTTGAACGAACAGCCGGTTTCCGGAGCAAAGCAGGTGTTTTCCGACGTCCGGCCCGGAAGCTGGTATTACGGATACGTCGCCGCAGCGGAACAAAAAGGGATCGCGGTGGGCATCGCTCCGCGGAAGTTCGCTCCGGACCAGCCCGTCACACGGCAGGAAATGGCTGTCATGCTCGCTCGCGCCTTGAAAATCAATGCGGACGGCAAGCAGGCCGCCTTCCGCGATTTGCATCTGGCTTGGCCGCAAGCGGTGCCGTTCATACAAGCCGTTTCGGAAAATGGGATTATGGTCGGAGACGACGAAGGCCGTTTCCGTCCGAGAGATTTCGTAACGCGCGAAATGGCGGCGACAGCAGCCGTAAAAACTTACGAAACGTATCAAAATAAACGTTAATAAAACAAATTGCATTATGGAACGGAATCCCCTTTAAGCGGCAGTGTTCATTCGGAACACGCCTTGGAGGGGATTTTTTTTGGAAAAATGCATATAATTATTTGAATATTTGCGAAAAAAGATGTTGTATTATTTTGTATTGTGTAATATTTTTATTATTAGAGTTGCAACTCAAAAATAAAAATAAACAAACAAAACAAAAACAATACGTGGGAGGGTTTACATGAAGAAGTGGCTGCTTAGTGTTTTGATTGGATTACTCGCTGCGATGAGCTTAAGTTTGGCAGCCTGCGAATCGTCGGAAACGGCGGGAGGTGACGACACCGAGCAAGCGGTCAGCGACGATACGGGCGCTGGCGCCGACGATACCGCCGACAGCGCGGACGAATCCGGCGACATGGCGGCCGAAGATGAAAGCGCTGCCGCCGAGGCCGCCGCAGCCGAAGAAGAGGAGGAGACGCTTACCGTTACCGAGTTCAAGCAAGCTCCGATGCTGGACGGTAAAAATCTTCCCCCGGTTAAAGAAAGGCTGCCGGAAGAACCGAAGCTGGTCAACGAAATACCGAAAAGCATGCAGGAAGGTTTTGAAATCGGTACATACGGCGGAACTTTGAGAACGGTTACATCGGTTGTCGAATGGGATGCCGACGTATTCGTCATGAACAATGAACCGCTGTTGAACACGCCCGGCATTCTCGGCGAGAAAATTACCGGCAACGTCTTGAAAGGTTATGAAGTGACTCCGGATCAGAAAGCGTTTACATTTTATATGCGCAAAGGATTGAAGTGGTCCGACGGGGAACCGGTTACCGTAGAGGACGTCAGATTTACCGTCGAAGATTTCCTGTTCAACAAAGAACTGAACCCGGTTTTCCCGGCATGGATGCAGTCGGGCGGAAAAGCGGACGGAAAACCGTTCAAATTTGAAGTCGTCGACGATTATACATTCAAGATTACGTTTGACGAACCGTACGGCGGCTTTCCCATCCGCCTCGCCATTCAAGGCTGGAGAGGGTACTCCGAGCTGTTGAAGCCGGCTCACTATTTGAAGCAGTTCCATAAAAAATATGCGGATCCGAAAGATTTGGAGAAGAAGATCGCGGAAGCCAAATTCAAGAAAGGCGATTGGGTCAGCCTGTTCAACGACAAGGACATTACGAACTGGGAGCTGACCAACTCGAAAGCGATCGGATTTCCCGTTCTGTATCCGTGGAAGTTCGTCAAGAAAACGCAAACGCAGGCCGAGTTTGAAAGAAATCCGTATTATTTCAAAGTCGACAGGGAAGGGAATCAGCTGCCGTATATCGACAAAATTCAAAGCACTCTGGTGCAAAATATCGAGATGGTCAGCATGAAGACGATTGCCGGGGAAGTCGATTTTTCCCGCGAATCCGCCGCTCTCGTCAAAATGCCGCTGTACAAGGAAAACGAGAAGAACGGCTACAAAACGCTGCTGGCCAAAATGCACGTCACGCCGACCGACGTGTTCCTGAACATGACGCATAAAGACGAATCGTGGCGTAAGGTCGTACGCGACGTCCGGTTCAGAAAAGCGCTGAACATGGCGTTAAACCGCGACGAAATCGTCGATGCGATCTATTACGGTTTTGCCGAACCGTCCAAAATGATCGATCCGACCTACGACCTGGAGGAAGCGAACCGGCTGCTCGACGAGATGGGCATGAAGAAAGGCCCGGACGGATTCCGGCTCGCTCCGGACGGCAAGAAATTCACCATTCCGTTTGAGATTGGCGCTCAAGCGCCCGACATCGTACCGCTAACCGAACTGATTGTCGAGCAGTGGAAACAGTTGGGGCTTAACGTCACGATGAAAACGATTGACAGCACGCTGTGGGGCACCCGCAACACCGCGAACGAGCTGAAAGCGACGATGATCTGGACGCATACGCCGCTCTGGTATATGGGCGATTGGGGACAGGGACTGTGGGGACCGCTTTGGAACCGGTGGTATACGACCGGGGGCAAAGAAGGCGAGAAACCGCCGGAGGATGTGATCAAGCTCTACGATTTGATCACTCAGGTCGCCGTCGCGTCGCCGGAAGACGGAAGAAAAGCGTACGAACAAATCAAAGAGGAGTTGGCCAAGAACATCTGGTATTTTGTCCATATCGAAAATGTGAAGCAGCCGATGATCATCAACGCGAAGCTCGGCAACGTTTCCGACAAAGGCTTTGCCATCGCCGCGGACTTCGGCGGAGAGCAATTCTTCTTCAAAAAGTAAGGAACAATTTCATTCCGGAAAGGCTCAGGTGCCGGCGCGCTGCCGTCACCTGAGCGGTTTTCCGCGAGCAAACTTTCGTCCATGCGGGAAGCGAGGGAAGAAGATGTTAAATTTTATTGGATACCGGGTGCTGCAGTTGATTCCGCTGCTTATCGCCATCAGCATCATCGTATTTTTCATCATCCAGCTGCCGCCGGGCGACTTTTTGACGAGCTATATTCAGCAGCTGGAATTGTCGGGCACGGACGTGGCGCAAAGCGCCATTATATCGCTGAAGCAGCAGTACGGCCTGGATCAGCCGTTGTATATGCAATATTTCATCTGGTTAAAAAACATCATCCTGCACGGGGACCTGGGGCGATCCTTTCAGTGGAACCAGCCGGTCACGCAAGTGATTGGCGAACGGCTGGCGTTAACGATGGCCATTTCGATCAGCACCCTGATCTTCGTCTGGATCGTCGCCATTCCGATCGGCATTTACTCGGCCACTCACCAGTATTCGTTTTTGGATTACCTGTTTACGTTTATCGGATTTATCGGCCTTGCCGTTCCGGGATTTTTGATCGCCTTGATTCTCGTCTATGTCGTCTTCGTCAATACCGGAGTTTCGATAACCGGCTTGTTTTCGCCCGAATTTCAGTCGGCGCCGTGGAGTTGGGACAAGTTTATGAATATGCTGCCGCGCATCTGGCTGCCTATCGTCGTCATCGGCATGGCCGGAACCGCCGGCCTCATTCGCCTTACAAGGGGACTGCTGCTTGACGAGCTGCAAAAGCAGTACGTCATCACGGCCAGGGCCAAAGGAGTCGGGGAGAAAAAGCTGCTGTTCAAATATCCGGTGCGCATGGCGATCAACCCGCTTATCAGCACGATAGGCTGGACGCTGCCCGGTATTATTTCCGGCGAAGCGATCGTATCGATTGTGCTCAATTTGCCGACGACCGGTCCGATTTTATTGAAAGCGCTGATGTTTCAGGATATGTATTTGGCGGGAAGTTTCATCTTGATCTTGAGCGTATTGACCGTTATCGGGACGCTGCTTTCCGACATTTTACTGGTGATGATCGATCCCCGCATCAAGTTTGGAGGGGTGCAAGAATGAGCGTAATGGTGAAATTGCGGAACAAGTGGTCCGGAAAAACGGCCCTGAACAAGCGGCGGGAGAAGTCCGAAGGGTACGAAGTGGCGTCGCAGTGGCAGCTGATGTGGTGGAAGTTCAGAAAACACAAGCTGGCGATGATGGCGCTGTTCGTCTTGGCTTTCCTTTACTTGCTGGCCGTTTTTTGCGAATTTTTAAGTCCCGCGCTTCCGCAGCAGCGGTTTACGGCATACAAAAACGCGCCGCCGACAAAGATTCACTTTTATGATAAAAAAACGGGGTTCAGTTTCAGACCGTTCGTATACGACTATAAACAAAAAGTGAATCCAAAAACGTTTTTGCGCACGTTTACCGAAGTGAAGACGGAAAAATATCCGATCTACTTTTTCGTCAAAGGACCGAAATACAAATTTTGGGGTCTTTTTGAAACCGACATTCATTTGTTCGGCCTGAAAGCGAAAAATAAACCGCTGTTTCTGATGGGCACCGACGATTTGGGAAGAGACCTGTTGACGCGAATATTGTACGGCGGACGCATATCGCTGTCGTTCGGGCTGCTCGGCATCGTGTTTACTTTGTTTCTCGGTCTCATTCTCGGAGGCATATCCGGTTATTTGGGCGGAGTCACCGATACGATTATCCAGAGGCTGATCGACCTGCTCATTTGTCTGCCGACCATACCGCTGTGGATGGCGCTCGCCGCGGCTTTGCCCAGAGATTGGTCGTCGGCGCAAATTTATTTCGGCATGCTGCTCATCTTCTCCGTCATCGGCTGGACGGAGCTCGCCCGCGTCGTCAGAGGGAAAATATTGGCGCTCAGGGAAGAAGATTTTACGATGGCGGCAAGATTGGCCGGAGCGAGCGACATGCGCATCATCATGAAACATCTGGTCCCTTCGTTCGCCAGCTACATTATCGTCGTCGTGACGCTGGCGATTCCCGGCACGATTCTCGGGGAAACGGCGCTCAGCTTTCTCGGTCTCGGCCTGCAGCCGCCTGTCGTCAGCTGGGGCGTGCTGCTGCAGGATGCGCAAAATCTTGAAACGCTGGCTCATCATCCGTGGCTCCTGTGGCCTGCGGCGTTCATTATCGTCACCGTGCTGATGTTCAATTTTCTCGGAGACGGACTGCGGGATGCGGCCGACCCGTACAAATGATAACGACACATTTACGAAGCAGGTTTCTATCGAAGAGGAGGGGTACATTTGAATCAGGCTGACGATGTCATTCTGGAAGTCAAAAACTTAAAGACCTATTTTCACCTCGACGAAGGTGTCCTGAAAGCGGTGGACGGCGTCGATCTCACCATAAAAAAAGGCAAGACGCTGGGAATCGTGGGCGAGAGCGGCAGCGGCAAAAGCGTCACCTCCCAATCGATACTGCGCATCATTCCTTCTCCGGGCAAAGTGGAAGGCGAAATCTTGCTGCGCCGCAGAAAACACGGGAAGAACGACGATATCGTCGATATGGCCAAACTGCATCCGCAGGGCAAAGAGATTCGGGACATCCGCGGCGGAGAAATCGCCATGATATTCCAGGAACCGATGAAAGCGTTCTCGCCGATTCATACGATCGGCAATCAAATCGTCGAAGCGATACTGCTGCACAATACGGACGACAAAAAAGAAGCGAAAGAGATTGCGCTCGATACGTTGAAAAAAGTCGGCATGTCCAATGCCGAGCAGCGGCTGAACGAATATCCCCACCAATTGTCGGGAGGGATGCGGCAAAGGGCGATGATCGCCATGGCGCTGTCCAGCAACCCGTCCATTCTGATCGCCGACGAGCCGACGACCGCGCTTGACGTCACCGTACAGGCGCAGGTGCTCCATCTCATTAACGAGCTGAAGCGAAATATCGGCACATCCGTCATCTTCATCACCCACGACTTGGGTGTCATCGCCGAGATGTCGGACGAAGTGGCGGTCATGTATTTGGGCAAGGTGGTCGAATACACCGATGTCGACACGCTTTTCCACGGCGCTCTTCATCCGTACACCCAGGCGCTGCTTCAATCGATCCCGTCCGTGTCGAAGCGGAGCTCGCGCTTGGAATCGATTGAGGGCACCGTTCCCGTTCCCATCAATCTGCCGAGAGGATGCGGGTTCTACTCCCGCTGCAAACATGCCAAAGAAGGGGTCTGCAATGCGGGTGACGTGCCGCTGGTTGAAGTGAAGGAAGGGCATTACGTTAGATGTTTGCTGGTCGATAAACCTTAGCGGGAGGAAACGCGTTCATGGAAAACAACAATCTGATACTGGAAGTCCATTCGATGAAAAAATACTTCCCGATCAAAAAAGGATTTTTCAAAAGAACGATCGGGCACGTGAAGGCGGTCGATGACGTCAATCTATACGTGCGGGAAGGGGAAACGCTCGGCCTCGTCGGGGAATCGGGCTGCGGAAAAACGACGCTCGGCCGGTGCATCCTGCGCGCGATTGAACCGTCGGAAGGCTCCGTGCGGTTTAAAGACAGCAAAGGGAAATTGGTCGACGTGACGGGACTGGATCCTAAGCAGCTCCGTTCCATCCGCAGAGATATGCAGCTTATTTTCCAGGATCCGTATTCATCGTTAAACCCGCGCATGACGGTTCTGAACATCGTCGGCGAACCGTTATTGTGCAATCGTTTGGCCAAAGGGGAGGAACTGAGGGAACGGGTGAAGAAGTTGATGGAACTGGTCGGTTTGGACAGCCGCCATTTGGAACGGTATCCCCACGCCTTCAGCGGCGGGCAGCGGCAGCGGATCGGAATCGCCCGCGCGCTGGCGACGAATCCGAAATTTATCGTGTGCGACGAGGCCGTGTCGGCGCTGGACGTTTCCGTGCAGGCGCAAATTCTCAACCTGCTGCAGGAATTGCAGCAGCGGCTCAACTTGAGTTATCTGTTCATTTCCCACGATCTCGGCGTCATCCAGCATATTTCCGACCGGGTCGGCGTCATGTATGTCGGCAAACTCGTCGAAATGGCGCCTACCGACCGGCTGTTCAACCGGCCGAAGCACCCGTATACGGAAGCGCTGCTGTCGGCGAAGCCGATACCCGATCCGCGGGTGAAACCGAAGCGGATTATTCTGGAAGGGGAAGTCGCCAACCCGGCCAACCCGCCTTCGGGTTGTTATTTTCATCCGCGCTGCAAATATGCGACCGACCTGTGCAAAAAGGAAGTTCCCGCGTGGACGGAAGTCGAACCCGGTCATTTTGCCGCCTGTCATCACGCCAAAGAGCTGGATCTGCAAGGAGCGGTAGCGACATGAGTTTCATCGCGCTGGTCGTCGTCATTTCGTTGTTGTTTATTTTTTTGATCATGATCGCTTCCGTCTGGGTAATGAACGGTTTCCTGAAAGTTTATATCGGCAGCAAGCACCGGACGTTGGAGGCGATTACGAGCACGGGAAACGTGCCTGCGCATTGGTCGAAAAAGTTCGATAACAAAATCGCCGCCATGAACCGGAACGGCGAGTCCGCGGAAAACATCGCGAAAATTCGCATGGATGCCCAAAAAACGTATATCCGGAAGTTGGACCGGCTGATGAAATATATCGACAAAACGAGATTGGTCGCGGACGAAGAAACGCGCGACACGCTGCGGAGCCGTCTGCAGCAAATCCGCAGCCGCTGGGAGGAAAGCGAATAAATGAATTCGGTTACGCAAGCGAATAAAAACAAGGTGAAAATGACCATTTTGTCTTATGTCGCGTCGGGAGTTACCGGAGCGGTCGGGCTGCTGAATTGGATGGCGATGAGGCAGCTGGTGCTTGCGCTGCTTGTGCATAGTCCGATCGACAAATGGTCGTGGAGGGCGATCGATAATTTCTCTTTTGTTTTCTTTGGCATGGTTTGGCTCAGCATCGTATTTTTCTGCCAATATTTTTATTTGAAGGGCGGCGAAAAAGGCAGATTCCGGCATCGCTTCTCCGCCGTTACCGGCGTTCAACTGCTGCTGTTATTCGTCTGCCAGGCGGTTCCCGCTTCCCTCAATTCCCAATGGAATGCGGCGACGATATGTTCCGCCCTCGTACTGGGCGCGCTTGGAATCGCGCTGTTGTACTATGGGCTTAGACGATCAATCCATACAAACATAAACCGGAAAGAAGGGTCGATATGAACGTAGGCGTAGTATCCCGCAGCTTTCCGCAGCTGACGAACGAAGAAGCGGCCAAGCTTATCGCGGACAACGGATTCAAGTGGACGGAGCTCTGTTTTTCTCAATCGGACTCCCCGTATTGGGTGTACAACGGAAGATCGGATATTTCCTCGCTGACCGACGAAAGAAGCAAACAAATTGTGGAAACGTACCGCAAACACGGGGTGGCGGTGACGGCGATCGGCGTTTTCACCAACTTGCTGGAGCCGGACGACAACGAACTGGAACAAAATTTGGCCTATTTCGAACGGCATATGCAGATCGCTTCCATAAACAACGTTCCTTACGTTTCGAGCGAATGCGGATTCATTCCGGGGCGCCGCGGCGTTCAGGCGGAAACGTACGAATCGGCGTTCCGACGATTGGTCGACAGCGTGAAATGGCTGGCGGACAGGGCGGCCCGATATCATGTGCATATTGCGCTGGAGCCGTGCGTATTGGACGTTGTGCCGAGCGCCAAACGGATGGCCGATTTCCTGGATCAGGTCGGATCGAACCGGGTGCGCGTCCTGCTTGATCCCGCCAATCTGATTGCGAACAGCTCGGAGGAGGACATGTTCCGTTACTTGGCTCCGCGCATCGCGTATTTTCACGGAAAAGACCGCAAGGTGAACGATACATACGGCAGGGTTATCGGCGACGGGGATGTGAACTGGCCGCTCTTTTTGCAGTTGTACCACCAGTATACGGAAGATGTCCCGTTTATACTGGAATATGTCAATATCAACAACTTTTGCGAAATTCGCGATCGGGTGATTGCCGCAGATCAGTCTATACGCTGAAACATGTACGTGTTACAATAAAATCGAAGATAAACAAAAATAAACACAGATCCAGAGTGGAGGATGAAGATGGCTGACAATTTGTGGAACCCCGATATTGCGTCACGACTGCCAAAGGGCGTCGAACAATTGGTTTACCGTTCGAATTTGCTCGGTTCGGATCGATCCGTGGCCAATTGGGGCGGAGGCAACACTTCGATGAAAACGATCGAAAAAGATTTTCGCGGGCGCGACATCGAAGTGATGTGGGTGAAGGGGAGCGGCTCCGACCTGGCGACGATGAAAGCGAAACACTTTACCGGCTTGCGTCTGGATGACATCCGCCCGCTTATCGAGCGCGACGAAATGTCCGACGAGGAAATGGTGTCCTATTTATCGCACTGCATGATTGACACGAGCCACCCCCGGGCTTCGATCGAAACGCTGCTGCACGCTTTTCTTCCTTTCGCGCATGTCGATCATACGCATCCCGATGCGATTATCAGCTTGTGCTGCGCGGATAACGGCAAGGACATCGCGCGCCAAATCTTCGGGGACCGATTCGTCTGGGTTCCCTATGTGCGGCCCGGCTTTGCGCTGTCCAAACTGATCGCCGAAGCGGTAAACGGCAACCCGCGAGCCGAACTTGTTCTTATGGAAAAACACGGACTCGTCACTTGGGGAGACACATCGGAGCAATGTTACCGCAACACGATCCGCATCATTCAGGAGGCCGAGCGGTTCATCGAATCGAAGATCGATGAAGCGGCCGTGTTCGGCGGGACGAAATACAACGCTTTGCCCGAAACGGAACGCCGCCGCATACTGGCGCAGGTCATGCCTGTCGTCCGCGGCGCGGTGAGCGCGGAGAAGAAGATGATTTTGACGTTCGACGACAGCGCCGACGTGCTGCGGTTCGTCAACAGCCGCGACGCGCTGCAGCTTTCGCAGATTGGCGCTGCGTGTCCCGACCATCTGGTACATACGAAAAGGGTGCCTCTGTTTGTCGACTGGGATCCCGAATCCGGCGACGCCGCATC
>JAWLCZ010000038.1:0-24959 GCA_041686835.1 Paenibacillaceae bacterium
TCCGGTGAATTTGCGGGCGTACGGTAATGTCGGTCATGACGGTGCCGGGGCGCTGGGACAACACCGTTTCCAACGCGTCGGCGATACATTCGGCCGTAATATAGGATTCCGGTTCGTCGCCTTCCCTGAATTCCGCGCGGTCGTAAAACGCGGTTTGCGTCATATCGGGATGAATATTCACCACTTTTGCTCCCGTTTTGCGGATTTCGTCGAACAGGCTCAATCCGAAGTGGGTCAGGCCGGCTTTGGTGGCTGCGTAGGCACACCCGTGCGTGCTCGATTTTTTGGCGGTGACGGATGAAATGTTAATGATCCAACCTTGCGATTTTTTAATATTTCGCAGCAGCAGCTGCGTCAGAATCAGCGGCGCCTGCAGGTTGACCGCAACCATTTCCGCGATTTGCCGCGGCTTCAACTGTTCGTGGGGGCCGAAATAGCCGACTCCCGCGTTGTTCACCAATACATCGATCGAATCATTCGCGTGCTGAATGCCGCCGATCGCCGCGATCAATTGCTCCGTCTGTGTCAAATCGCACTCGACCGGGATGAACAGGTCGTGGCGGAACGGCGTTTTGGTAAAATCTCTCGCCAGCCCGTACACTTTGAAGCCCATGCCGCATAACTTTTTGGCGATGGCGAGCCCGATTCCGGAAGAGGCGCCGGTCACTATGGCGGTTTGCATCGTTTCCCTCCTTTGCTGGCGAATCGGTGCCGGGTCATGGTCGACACCGGGGACGAATTGTCGGTTACGTATAAATTTTGGCCGGGGACACGTAAGCCCGAACCGATTCGTAGACGAAGCCGACAAGCTGCTTCGCCGTCGCTTCGGGATAACCGGCTACCTCGTCCTTCGTAACGAACGGATAATGAAGCAGAGCGGAGTCGGTCCGGTGTTTGCGCATTTTCTTCAAATAATCTTTCGGGATGCGAAAGACGCCGATGCTGATATCGTGGACGCGATCAGCCGGAACTGCGGAAAACGTCTGTTCGACACACCGCTTGTAATGCTCCTGCCAATTCTCGATATGCAGCACCGGATCGAAGCAGATGCGCACGTTCCAACCGTCGTCGATCGCCTGGCGGATGCAGCGCAACCGGGCGGCGAGCTTCGGGGTTGACGGTTCATGCTGCGCGATGACGATCTCCGGCGAAACGGTCCAGGCCAAGATGACGTTCGGCGTCGGACGGAGCGCTCTGATTGCCGCGTAGTTGGCGCTTTTCGTCCTCAGTTCGATGACGAGATTCCGCTCCGTTCCCGCGAATTCAATCCATCGGGAGGCGAAAGGGGCGATATGCTCGAACGCCAATAAGTCCGATTCGTAAGAGATGGACAAATAAACGGGGTGTTTTTTCAGCATCGCCCGCACTTCGGAGAACGTGTCTTCCACATTGACGAACAGCACGATATTGCCCGAAGGAAACATGCCCTGCAGAAAACAGTAATCGCAGTTGTACAGGCAGTTCAGCGAAGAGGACGTATAGTAAAAATGCGCGTTGCCGAAATCGTGGCACACCTCCGCGCCGGCGTAGACGAACGGCGGTTTTTGCACGGCCAGAATCAGCTTGGGAGAATGCTTCTGGATCGAGAAGTTTTGCCTGGAACGCGCAAAGACGTCCTTATAGTCATCGATTTCGATTCGGATCGCCTGCGGAAACTTGCGCAAAATGTGCTGCGCGAGAGGGTACCGGTCGGCGGATCGCTCAATATACACGTGGGAAAAACTATTCGTGAAGAAGCTTCCGTCTAAGCTGTTCAAATAAGATCTTCCCTTCATGTTTGGATTGCGCCTGCATGTCCAAAGCGTCGAATAAACGGGCCAGAGGCCGCCCGGTGCGTATTTTATACTGGACAGCCAGCTGAATCAGCTGATGGTTGAGCGTTGCCGACAATTTCAGCTGTTCGCGTACGCGCGCAAGAAGCGACCATTCTTCTTCGTCCAGCGCAGGTCTGCGGCGGGAAACGATGGATTCGCCAAGTTCCATCAACCGTTCCACCACCGGAATGTTCCGTTGCACGAGGGCGGATACTTCTTCGGGCGTCAAGCTTCTGCCGTCCAGCTTATCCGATACGATCTTTAAAAAGTACATTTGATGCGGCGCGAAGAAGGCGGATGCCGCTTCGTAACAGCCGGCCCCCTCCATATCGACGAAGTCGCCCTTGAGATCGCCGTCCGCTCCCGCCTGCACGGGACGGGATACCGTTTCCAGCACCCCTTCGCGCAAAGAATGCGCGATCAGCATATCCGGATAATAAGTCCGGTTGGTTTCGCGGTGAATGATCTTATGGCAAAGCACCGGCTGTCCGATGGTAAACAAGTCGGAAGCGGCGCCGCATATGCCGATATTGAAAAAGACGCCGTCTCCTTCCGGCCGGTGCAATGTCAACATATAGGCCGTGGAAACCGCGGCGTTCATCGCGCCCGGTCCGGTTACGGCTAACCGGATCCGGCCGTTCGCAAAAATTTGAAAGCGGGAGAACGGAGGCTCCTTTTTCAAGCGGAAATGTTCAATCAACGGCTTCGCTTCGCTGTATAACGCGACGGCAAAATAATGCAAACGGCATTCACTCCCGATAGGAACGATACTGCATCGTGCTGCGGTTGGTGACGGGCCTGAACGGCAAATGATCGATCAGGCCGGCACTCCGTGTTTGATCAGCACTTTCTTCACAGCGTCGCTGCCCGATGCGCGGTCCGGCAGTCTTACCCCCGCCTCTATGAGACTTTCCGCCACCGCCGCATAATCTCCAAGCGGATCGCGGAAATGGGAAGACCCCCAGATGCAGCTGCCCAGAGGAGAACCGCCGAACTCGTTTAAAATGTGCACAGATGCGCCGTGCGCAAGCAATAATTTGACGATTTCATGGTCCCCCCGGACGGCGGCCCGATGAAGTGCCGTCATCGATTGGGGATTGCTGCGCGCGTCAGCAGGGAAACCGGCCTCCAGCATGATACGGACCGCATCGATTCGATGTTCCCATGCCGCATCCGCGATCATGTTTAGATCCTCAGGATCGAGGGATTGAACTATGTTCGGATGCTCGGACATTATGGCATGAACGGTATCCGTATCCGCTTGCCAGCAAGCCAGCATGAATTTCTGTTCCCGGGAACTGTATTTCAGCATCAGTTCCGTGATTTCGCGATGGTTCAAGCTTGCCGCGAGAAAAAGCGGCCGGGCGTTTACACCGATTTTATACACATAAATATGTCCGCCGTCCGAATCACCGGAAGTAAATTTCCCTTTGCCCACTTGAGCATGGAGACAATCCGGATCCGTCTCCAGAAGGCCGCGGGCCAGTTCGGCATCTCCAAGCATGCATGCCATGAAGATATCGGCTTTGGCGCCTCGATCAATAAGATACCTGCATTTTTCCGGATTGTCCACCGACCATTGAGCGGGTGTGCTGCCGTGATCGATATCGCGCATATCGATGTCCGCGCCGTGCGCGAGCAGAAAGTCGATGATCTCGCGGGATTTGGCAAAGTGCAGCGGTACTTGCCCGTCGGGACCGCGTTGATTGACGACGGAAGGATCCTCTGCAACCATCTTTTCGAGCGTCTCCAGCATGCCTAATGCGGCGGCGGCATGAGGGTCGACATAAGCGCCCCGGCCAATGAGGTAGCGGGCCAAATCGTGATGGTCATGATGCAGAACTCCGAATCCTCCGGCCCACCAACTGCTTTTTGCATTGATGTCCGCACCATGCTCCAGCAATACGTCAACCATCTCGCGATTTCCTCTTGATGCTGCGGCCACGATAGCCGGAGTATCGAAAGCGAACCATGGTTCGTTGATTCGCGCCGCCAGCGACGAATGTTGTCTAAGCAACCGCGCTGCGGCTTCCGTATCATCGGTATTGACAGCTTGCTTGAACTGTTCGATGACCGTCTCGCCCAGTTCATCCCCGGAAACATGAGCATCCCTGTTCATATCAGACATGACGCAGCCTACCTCCATATATGAAATATTTTAAAAAAACCGGTTTGCCGCAGGACTACACCTGAACCGCTTTCCATTTCCCCTTTTTAAAGCGGACATAAATCAATATGGATCGCATACATTGGTCTATCGCAGCGGCTATCCATATGCCGGCAATTCCCCATCTCCAGACGTAAACGAACAGAAGGCTCAATACGACGCGGAATCCCCAAACGCCGATTAAAGTCGAATAGAGCGGAAAACGCGTATCCCCAGCGCCTCTTAAAGCGCCGCCCAAAATGAACTGGGTAGCCTGCGAAACCTGGATAAGTCCCATGATTCTTAACCCGACCGAGCCTTTGTCGATAATGTCCCGTTCCGGCGAGTACAGCATCATGATATACGGCGCGAAGAAGATAAACACGATTCCCATGCATCCGGCTACGATCATTCCGATTTTGCGAATCTGCCATCCGTATGTTTCCGCCAGATCCGGCCGGTTTGCGCCTAAAGCTTGACCCACCAAGGTGGAGGCCGCAATCGCAAAAGCCATGCCGGGCATAAAAGTAAGGCCGAATACGTTGAACGCGATTTGCGTAGCCGCGAGCGCCATCGTGCCGAGGCTGGCGGCCACTTTGACGAAGATGAGCATGCCGAGCCGCATGATGATTTGTTCCGCCGCGGTAGGAATGCCGATTTTCAAAATGCGGCGGATCATCGGTCCGTCAACAGACAGCAAGTTCCGGAAGTTCAGCCGGATGGCAAACTTTCCGTTGAACAGGACGGCGACGACCCAGACCATGGAAATGCATTGAGAAATGACGGTGGCGATGGCTGCGCCCAGCACCCCCCATTTCGGCAATCCGAACAAACCGTAAATCATCGGAAAGCCGAGCGCGACAACGAGAACATTGGCGACAACATTGATTTTCATCGGAGTACGGGTATCGCCGGCACCGCGCAGAATCGCCGTCAAAGCCATGGAAACCGCCGTAAATCCGATGGACAAATAAATGAGTTTCGCATACCGGAGACCGTAGCTTACCAAATCTTCATCCGCGCCCATGAGCCGCAGCAAATCTCCCGCATAAACGCAGCTGATCGAAGCGACGATCACGGAGAGCGCCATGTTCAACAAAAAAGCTTGCGCCGCCGCCCGATTCGCTTCCAACGGGTTATCCGCGCCAATCGATCGGGCCACAATGGCCGTAGTTCCGACATTAAATGCCATAAACAAGGCCAACAGCAAGAAGAACGGTTGATTGGTCAATCCTACGGTAGCCACGGCTTCCGGCCCTACGCGTCCGACCATAATCATGTTTAACATCTGTGTGAAATTAATCAGGAGCATTTCAACCAGTGAAGGCCCGGCAAGCCGGAAGATGATTTGGCGGATCGCCTTGCTGTCGTTCGGATGGGTCAGAACCGGGTCCGCTGCGTTTTCGCTGGCCCGGTCTGAGGATGGCTCGCTTGGTTCCCCTTCTGTTAGCGCTTTCATTCAGTTCTCCTTGTTATATCAAAATGTGATGTATCCATTTTATCATATTTTTGTTTTGGTTAGCTATCCATAATGTTAAGGAGCGCCGAGCGGCCGTTTAAGACGGGCTCATCGCGATGTCCGGCAAACCGGAAAAAAAATCGCCGTTCGATGATGAGGAGGGATGCGTATGCTTAGTCCGTTATCGCGGCCGGGCAAATTCACAGACGTTGATAAATTTATGTTTGAATCATGGGGGTACTTGATCATTCCCGGCGTATTGAATGAAGAAGAAGTGAAGGCATGTTTGGAAGCTTCGATTCGCCTTCATGAAAGAGAAGGAACGACCGCCTGGGCCCAGGTGGGACGCGGCCACGAAACGGAGCCCGCATTGGAGCGGCTCATCGATCATCCCGCCGTGATTCCCAAAGTAAGAGCGTTATACGGCGACCGGTTTATTCTGCAGTCGGCCTGGTGCACCAAGCAGCCGGCGCACGGCGGAATGGGAGGCTGGCATCAAGACGGATCCGGCGCTTACAATTTCAAGGAGCTGGGATACCCGATTCCTCTCATCCAGCTTCGCGCGTCCTATTTGTTGACCGATCAGAGCGAGCCCGGGCGCGGCAATATGGAAATGATACCGGGAAGCCACCGGAGTCGGGCGCCGCTGCCCGAATCGCTCAGGAAGGAAAAGGGCGATCTGCCTATCGGCCATGTGATCTGCGCTCCCGCCGGATCGGTCCTGCTGTTCCACAATGCGGTTTGGCATCGCACATATGCGCATGACGGCGGCTATGACCGGTATACGATGCATTACATTTACAGCCCGCCGTGGGTTCGTTTCTCGGATCGGTTCGAAAACTCGAAGGAGTTTTTGCAGCGAACGACGCCCGTCCGCCGGTATCTCATGGGAGAATTCGAGAGGCCGGACGCCCCCTTCGGGGCCGGATATCCCGTTCCGGACGAGTTCCGGGAGCCGGATACGGAATGAAACGTCTTTATGAAGAAAATGGATTGACGCCGTCCCAATTCGCGTGATACATTCAAATTGACTTCATCCAATGGGAAAAATTGGTTATGTCGACCGGTCGACTGGAGACACCGATCTCAGCATTCGATGCTCGGATTCAGGTGTCTTTCTTTTCACCATGATTTCCGCTCACATGTAAACCCTAATTACCGGGAGGAGAAAACGATGAATAAAGCATTGTTGTCGGTCATGTCCGCCGCCTTGTTGGCTGTCGCGGCATTGAGCGGTTGCGATGCCGAGGAGAGCGGAGAGAAACCGGCCGCCGTCGGCATAAAAAAAGAGGAAACGGAGAAGAGGGAGAACCGGACGGAGAATGCGTCAGCCGCTTCCGGAGAATACAAGCAGTCCCCCATGCTGGATGACAAAGGCCTTCCGCCGGTCAAAGACCGATTGCCGAAGGAGCCCAAGTTGACGAATGAACTGCCTGCGGACTTGTTGGATTACGAGATCGGCACTTACGGCGGAACGCTCCGGACCGTGCGCACCGATATCGGGAACGACACGGCGATTTTCGTCATTCAGAACGAGCCGCTCGTCAACACACCCGGAATGCTCGGAGAAGAAGTGACCGGCAACGTGCTGAAAGATTACAAAGTCAGCGAAGATCAGAAGGAATTTACGTTCTATATGCGGGAAGGGCTGAAATGGTCGGACGGTCAGCCGGTCACCGTCGAGGATGTGCGGTTCGCCGTCGAGGATGTGCTGTTCAACAAAGAACTGACGCCCGCTTTTCCGATTTGGTTGAAGTCGTCTGCGGAAGAGAACGGTACTCCGTTCCAATTCCGGGTCATCGACAATTATACGTTTAAAATGAGCTTCGATCGGCCTTACGGAGGATTTTTGATGCAGTTGGCGGTACAGGGCTGGAGAGGCTATACGGATCTTCTCAAACCGAAACATGTTCTGCGTAAATACCATGTCAAATATACGCCGCTCGCAGAGTTGGAACCGCTCATCAAGGAAGCGGGATTCGGCAAAGGAGAATGGGCGAAACTTTTTGCCTACAAAGATGTATTAAACAATGAGATTACCCAGCCGAAAGCGATAGGATTTCCGGTCCTCACGCCGTACATACAAGTCAAAGCGGGAGACCGGATCGAATTTGAGCGGAACCCTTACTACTTCAAGGTGGACGCCGCAGGTAACCAGCTGCCTTATATCGATAAGTTGCAAAGCACACTCGTGCAAAATATCGAGATGGTCAATTTGAAAATTTTGTCCGGCGAAGTCGATCATTCCTACGAGTATATCTCTTTGCCGAAGCTGCCGTTATTGAAGGAAAACGAAACGAAAGGCGGCTATACCCTGTATTTGAACAAACTGCACCGCACGGCGAACGATATTCATCTGAACTTGACCTATAACGATCCGAACTGGCGGAAGGTGGTCAGGGATGTCCGCTTTCGAAAGGCGTTAAATCTGGCGCTGGATAAAGAGGAAATTGCCGATACCGTATTTTACGGTTTTGCCCGCCCCTCTCCAATAGAGGGCACACGTTTCGACCTGGACGAAGCCAATGCGCTGCTGGACGAGATGGGAATGAAGAAGGGGCCGGACGGATTCCGCGTCGGTCCGGACGGAAAACGGTTCACCATACCGTTCGAAGTGTCTGCCGTGAACGAAGACTTCATTGCCCTGGGGCAGCTCGTCGTCGAACAGTGGAAGCAGCTGGGTCTCGATGTGACCTTGAAGCAGATCGACGGGACGTTGTGGGCTACCCGCAACAACGCGAATGAGCTCAAGGCGACAATCATGTTCACTCCGGGCCCGGTGCAGTGGGCAAGGCACGAATGGGGACAAAACATATGGGCGCCCCTTTGGGCAGATGGTGGAACACCGGAGGCAAGCAAGGAGAGGAGCCGCCGCAGGAGGCGAAGGAGCTGTTCCGGTCGATCTTCAAGCTTCGCGAGCTTTCCCTGGAGGAAGCGCTGGAAAAGCGGGGAGATATTCGCAAAAACATCGGGGAGAACTTCTGGTATTTTATCCACAGCGAAGATATTGCGGCGCCCGTCGCGGTCAATGCCAAAATCGGCAATTTTACGGACAAAGGGTGGGGAATCGCCCAAAATTTTGCCGGAGAGCAGTGGTTTTTCCGAAAATAACGACGAAATCATATTGATTTTCATTCGAGGTGAAGTTTTTTCATGAATGCATTGAAGATGAACTACCGATTTCCCGCCCGGACTTGGACGGAAGCGCTTCCTATCGGCAACGGACGGCTCGGGGCGATGATCTTCGGCGGAGTGGCGGCGGAGCGTCTGCAATTGAATGAAGACACGCTCTGGTCCGGAAGCCCGAAGGACTTTCATAACCGGCAGGCGCAACACGTTTTGCCGGAAGTCCGGCGGTTGATTTTC
Source organism: Paenibacillaceae bacterium (assembly GCA_041686835.1). GTDB lineage: Bacteria > Bacillota > Bacilli > Paenibacillales > JAWLCZ01 > JAWLCZ01. The sequence goes on from JAWLCZ010000038.1 coordinate 8,786, forward strand.
GCGGGAAACTACGCGGAAGCGGATAGGCGATGCAAGGAGATGATGGGCCCCTTCACCCAGTCCTACATGCCGCTTGGCGATCTTTTCCTGAAGTTTCATCATGGAGAAGTAGCTCAATCGTACGTACGAAGCCTTGACCTGCAGTCCGGAGTGGCCCGCGTCGAATACCGCATCGGCGGGGTCGAATACATACGCGAAATGTTCGCTTCCTTTCCGGATCAGGCGATTGTCATCCGGCTGCAAGCCAGCCGCCCCGGCATGCTGAATTTTACGGCAAAGCTGGACAGTCCGCTTCGCTGTGAAACCTTGCCGGAGCCAGTGAATCATCAGCTGATTCTGAAAGGCTTATGTCCCGAGCATGTCGATCCCAATTACTATCCTACCGACAATCCCGTCATTTACGGTGATCCGCTGACGAGCGAGGCGATGCGGTTCGAAGGCCGTTTGGGCGTACGGGCTGAAGGCGGGCAAATTCGGGTTGACCATGACGGCGTTCATGTGTACGGTGCGGCGTCGGCAACGCTTTTTTTCAGCGCCGCAACGAGCTTTAACGGTTTCGACAAGCCGCCGGGCAAGGAAGGAATAGATCCGTCCCCCATCGTTCGCAGCCGTCTCGAATCGGCTATGGGTAAGTCGTACGAGCAGCTACGGCAAGCACATACGGCGGATCACCGGGCTCTGTTCGATCGCGTGGAGCTTAACCTGGGCCCTTCCATTGCCCCTGACGATACGCCCACGGACGTCAGAATCGCCGAATATGGCGCAAAGGATCCGCGGCTCGTCGAACTTCTTTTTCAATATGGCCGTTATTTGATGATTGCCTGTTCGCGTCCCGGGTCGCAGCCCGCCAATCTTCAGGGGATTTGGAATCAGGAAGTGCGCCCTCCCTGGAGCAGCAACTGGACGCTGAACATTAATGCGCAAATGAATTATTGGCCTGCGGAGATTGGCAATTTGCCCGAATGTCATGAACCGCTCTTGGACTTCATTGCAAATTTGGCGCAGAACGGAAGGAAAACCGCGGAGATTCATTACGGTTGCCGGGGGTGGACGGCTCATCACAACGCGGACATCTGGTGTCAGACTGCACCGGTGGGAGATTACGGACACGGCGACCCGGTTTGGGCCAATTGGCCGATGGGAGCCGCTTGGCTTTGCCAGCATTTGTGGGAGCATTTCGCTTTTGGAAGAGACCTGGCGTTTCTTCGGGAACATGCGTATCCGCTCATGAAAGAAGCGGCTCTATTCTGTTTGGATTGGCTGATTGAAGACGGCGAAGGGCATTTGGTGACGGCTCCCTCCACATCCCCGGAACACAAATTCGTGACGGAGGACGGTCAACTGGCCGCAGTCAGTATGGCAGCGACGATGGACATGTCGTTGATTTGGGATTTGTTTACGAATTGTATCGAGGCTGCGGAACGGTTAGGGGTTGACGAAGAGTTCCGGAAGACGCTCGCGGAGGCGCGGGAGAGGCTGTACCCGCTGCAGATCGGCCGGCACGGCCAGCTGCAGGAATGGTTCAAAGACTGGGTCGATGAGGATATCCGCCACCGCCATGTTTCCCATTTATTCGGCATTTATCCCGGACGTCAGCTTACGGAGCGGGAAACGCCGGAACTGTTCGCGGCGGCGAAGCGGTCGCTGGAACGTCGGGGGGACGAAGGGACGGGATGGAGCCTGGCCTGGAAAATATGCCTTTGGGCGCGGTTTATGGACGGAGAACGGGCGTTACGGCTCATTTCCAATCTGCTGCAGCTCGTCAAAGACGATGGGACGAACTATCATCGAGGCGGAGTTTATCCGAACCTGTTCGACGCCCATCCCCCGTTTCAAATTGACGGGAACTTCGGCTTTACCGCGGGACTTGCCGAAATGCTGCTGCAGTCGCATACCGGAGAAATCCGCCTGCTGCCGGCTCTTCCAGCAGCCTGGCCTTCAGGGAAGATACGCGGGCTTCGCGCGCGGGGGGGATTCGAAGTCCATATCGAATGGGAGAACGGCGTTTTGAAACAAGCGGAAATCATCTGCCGCATCGGCGGTCGATGCCGCGTAAACGCCGGCGTACCGGTCGTTATCAAGGCGGACGGAAGCGAAATTTCCGCTGCGGACGAGTCCGGCGCCATCTCTTTTGAGGCGGAAGCCGGGAAAAAGTACACGCTCCGTGCCATGCTTTAAAAAGGACCAAACCCATGGAAAGCGGAACATCTTAAAAAAATACACCATATACAACAACCCGGTTCTATCGTTCCTCCATCCGATCCTTTAAAATGAAGAAGGGGACCATATACCGATTCTGCGGAGGAGGAGAAGAGGGTGGAAAAAAGGGTGGAGAAAAAAGCAAAAATCCACATGATCGGAAATGCGCATCTCGATCCGGTATGGCTGTGGCGGTGGCAGGAAGGATACGCGGAGATTAAGGCGACGTTCCGTTCCGCGCTTGATCGGTTGAACGAGTTTCCGGACTTTGTGTTCACCTGCGCCGGTGCGGCGTACTATCAATGGGTGGAAGAGAACGCGCCGGAAATGTTCGAGGAAATCCGCAAGCGGGTTCGGGAAGGACGCTGGGTTATCGTCGGAGGATGGTGGATTCAGCCGGACTGCAACCTGCCGTCGGGGGAATCGTTCGCGAGACACGGCTTGTACAGTCAGCGGTATTTCCTGGAAAAATTCGGCGTGACGGCCAAAGTCGGGTACAACGTCGATTCGTTCGGCCACCACGGGATGCTGCCGCAAATCTTGAAAAAGAGTGGCATGGATTACTATGTATTCATGCGTCCGGGGGAACACGAGAAGCATTTGGACACCGACCTGTTCTGGTGGGAGAGCGGGGACGGCAGCCGCGTCCTGACGTTCCGCATTCCGTTCAATTACGGAAACTGGTGGCCGGAGGGCGAAGCCGTCGAAGGCAAAGCGAAGGCGGTCAAGGAATTGGCGGAGAAACGCGGGCATGATTACATGAATTTCTTCGGAGTCGGAAACCACGGGGGCGGACCGACCATCGCCAACCTGAAGACGATTGAACGGCTGCGGAAAGAATGGGGTGAAGACGCTATCGTGATCAGTTCGCCGAACGCGTATTTCCAGGCCGTCGAACAGGCGAACGTCGACATTCCGGTGCTCAGGGACGATCTGCAGCATCATGCCAGCGGCTGCTATTCCACGCACTCCGAATCGAAAGCGGCCAACCGCAGGGCGGAGCACCGTCTGTTGACGGCGGAGAAGTTCGCCTCCTTCGCGCATCACCTGCTCAGCTTGCCGTACCCGCACGATAAAATTCAACATGCCTGGCAAAACGTGCTGTTCAATCAATTTCACGACATTATGGGCGGCTGCAGCATTAAAGAGGCGTATGACGACGCTCGGGAGTCGCACGGCGAATCGCTCCATATCGCCGCCGTCACATTGAATGCCGCTCTGCAAAAAATATCGTGGTCGATCGATACGATGCGCGATGAAATCGAGTCGCTCAGCAAGGATATGGACTGGATGCTGTGGGAGCAAAAGGACGCCGGCGTACCGCTTGTCGTGTTTAACCCGCTTTCGTGGGACGTTCATGCTCCGATCCAGGTGAACAAAATCGTGCGGAGCGTGACCGATGAAAACGGAAATGCGGTCGAAACCCAACGGGTGCGCGGATCGCGCACGAACGGCAGGGACGACAAGTACGACACCGTCTTTATGGGACACATCCCGGCGATGGGATACCGCGTTTACTGGATGTATCTGCAAAAACAGTTTACCGCTGCCGAACCGGCGCGCACATTGACCGCCGAACCAAATGCGCTGGAAAACGAGTGGTACAGACTGGAAATCGAGCCGCACACCGGTTATATCAAGAGGCTGTTCGACAAGAAGCAAAACGTCGAAGTATTTGACGGCAGAGGCGCAGTGCCCGTCGTTGTCGACGAGTATGACAGCGATACATGGGCGCACGGCATATTCGAATTCCGCAACGAGATCGGCAAATTCAGCGATGCGGAAGTGAAATTGATCGAGAGCGGTCCGCTGCGGGCCAAGCTGCGCGTAACGAACCGCTACAACCGTTCGGTTCTGCGCCAGGACTTCATCATTTACAGGGACAAGCCGGGCATCGAAGTGCAGGTGAAGCTCGACTGGCGGGAGCAGCATAAAATGCTGAAGCTGTCTTTCCCGGTCAACGTACAGCAGCCGAAAGCAACTTACGAAATTCCGTACGGCTATATCGAAAGGCCGGTCAACGGCGAGGAAGAGCCGGGCCAGCAGTGGTTGGACGTGAGCGGCATTCTGCCGGCAAACGGAAATCGGTCATACGGACTGACACTGTTGAATGACGCGAAATACAGCTTTGACGTGAAGCATAGCGACATGCGGATGACCGTGGTGCGCGGGGCGATTTTCGCCGACCATTTCGGGGTGCGCGACGATTTGTGCGAATTTATGGATCAAGGCGTCCAGGAGTTCAAGTACGCCCTCGTTCCGCACGCCGGCGACTGGCGGGAAGCCGATGCGGCGAAAAAGGCGTACGAGCTGAACGTGCCGCCGGTTCATATTATCGAGACGTACCATAAAGGCAGTCTGCCGCAAAAATACGAAGGGATTCGCGTTTCCGCGAACAACGTCATCGTCACGGCGTTCAAGAAGGCGGAAGACGGGGACGGGTACATCGTCCGCTGTTATGAGGCGGCAGGACGGGCGGATCGGGCGGAGATTGAAATTCCGATGCTGAACCGCAAATGGACGGCCGAATTCGGGAAATGCGAAATCAAGACGTTCCGCATACCGGTCAATCCGGACGATGAAGTTGCGGAAGTGAACTTGCTTGAATTGTAATGATGAACGGATAATGAGCAGTCCGGCGGCGATTCGACCGGTCTGCTCTTCCTTTTTGGGGATAATAATTGCAGTATGGCTTTTTTATTCCCGGCATGAAAGCCACTACAAAACCTGCATAGACAAGGAGTTACATGGACGATGGAACGATTGAGGCAACTGCTGCGCCGCATACACGGAAAAAGCTACAAAGCGTACAAACAAATCGAAGGTTCTTACAACGGAGACGGATTCACCCTGCATATCGATCATGCGCAAAGCGACCCGTTTGCCGCCCCGTCGCGCCTTCGCGCCGTCATTCCGCAGGCCGCGCGGCTGGAGCGGGAATGGTTCGAAACGGCCTGGCGTCGGACGGCGTTGGAACATTTCTTGACGCAGGAAATGGCGGCAGCGATTCGCACGCAGGGGAGAGGGGCGAGCGGCTCCGGAAAAAGCGGGCTGATCTTCGTCGATACGCCGGGCCCGGAGATGCTGCCGCGAACGTCCGTGAACGTGGACGAACAGCGTGTCGAACTGCGCTTTTCCGTCGGACTGCCCGCCGCGGGTAGGACGATTCTGGGCGAGCAGGCGGAACAATTGCTTTGCCGGCTTATTCCCGTTATGATAAAAACAGCAGTGTTCCGATTTAACAAAGACGCCCTGCTGGCCTACCTGCGGTTGGCCGACCAGCAGCAGGCGATTCGCCGGTATTTGCGCGAGAACGGATACGTGGCGTTCGTGGCGAACGGTTCCGTGCTTCCGCGGCAAAGCGGGGCGAGCAGCCGTCCGCTGACGGGCGCCGGCGTCATCCCGTTTCAGTCCCCTCCGTCTCTGGAAGTCGCCATTCCCGTTCCGCATCGCGAACCCATTCGCGGCATGGCGATTCCCGCCGGAATCACGCTTATCGTCGGCGGCGGATACCATGGAAAGAGCACGCTGTTGAAAGCGGTTGAACGGGGAGTCTACAACCACGTTCCGGGTGACGGCAGGGAGTATGTCATCACCGATGAGGATGCTGTCAAAATCAGGGCCGAGGACGGCCGCAGGGTGGAGAAAGTGAACATTTCCCCGTTCATTTCCAACCTGCCGTTCGGACGGGACACCACCCGTTTTTCCACGGACGATGCGAGCGGCAGCACCTCGCAGGCGGCAAACATCATGGAGGCGCTGGAAATGGGCGCGACAACGCTGCTGTTGGACGAAGACACGAGCGCGACCAACTTCATGATTCGCGACGTCCGCATGCAAAAACTGGTCGCCAAAGAAAAAGAGCCGATTACGCCGTTTGTCGATAAAATCAGGCTGTTGTACGAGGAACACGGGGTGTCGGTCATTCTGGTCATGGGAGGTTCGGGCGATTACTTTTCCGCGGCGGATACGGTCATCATGATGGACGAATATGTGCCCCGCGACGTCACATCGGAAGCGAAGTCGATTGCGCGGCAGTACGGCGGCGAACGCCGGTCGGAAGGGGGAGACCGTTTCGGCGCTCCCGTTCCGAGAGTGCCTTTGCCGGAAAGCTTTGACGCGCCGCTCGGCAAAAAAGAAAAAGCGGATGCCAAAGGGCTGACCGCCATCGTATTCGGCTCGGAGCCTATCGACCTTTCCGGCGCAGAACAGCTCGTTCATCCGAGTCAGACTCGCGCCATTGCCCTGATGATGAAAATGTTGGCGAAGCGGTATGTTGACGGCCATACGACACTCTCCGAAGCGATCGATAGCTTGTACGGGCTGATTGCGCAAAAAGGACTGGATGTCATATCGCCTTATTACGGCCAGCATCCCGGCGATCTCGCACTCCCGCGCAGGCTGGAGCTGGCAGCGGCCGTAAACCGTCTGCGCACGTTGAAAATGAAGCGGTAACCGATCGATATAGGGAGGAGTTTTCAAAACGAATGCTTATCGTCAGAAATTTGCTCAAAAAGGTTCAACCGGACCAGAAAGTGTTGTCGGGTATCAGCTTTCAGGTGGACGAAGGCGAATTTGTCGCCGTCCTTGGCGCGAGCGGGAGCGGCAAAACGATGCTGCTGCGCTGCTTGGCCCTGAAAGAAAAGTGGGACGCAGGACAATACATATACAACGGGAAGGAACTGCCGGTGTCTTCCCCGTTGTGGGGATGGTGGCAGACCCGCAAGGAATGGGCGTTTTTGCAGGAAAATCCCGATGTGAACGATCAAAAAACGGCGGTCAAAAACGTTCTGGCCGGACGGTGGCACGAAACCCCGGTATGGCGCATCCTTACGGGCCGGGCCGCAACGGACGAGCATATCCTGGCCATGGACTATTTGGAGAAAGTGGGACTGCTGGATAAAGCGCATGAGAAGGTCGGGAAGCTTAGCGGCGGAGAACGGCAGCGGGTGGCGATCGCCAAGGCGTTGGTCAAAGGGGCGAAGGTCATTTTCGCCGACGGACCGGTGGCCGGCCTCGATCCGGAATCTGCCCAGCGGGTGATGCACGATTTGCAGAATGTGTGCCGGAAAATGAAGGTAACCGTCATCTGCGCGGTGCCTCAGCCGGAATTTGCCGAAAAATACGCTTCGCGGATATGGGGTTTGTCGCAAGGGACCATCGCTTTCGATATTTCGGGCCGGCGGTTGACGCGGCGGGAAAAACAGCTGCTGTAAGGCGGCACAAACGGATATTCCGGTAAGGAGGTCGTCGGTGCAAATGAACGAAGCTGCGCTGAAAGCGGTACTTAACGGGAGCTCGAACATCGTTTTTTTCGGCGGGGCAGGCACGTCGACGGAAAGCGGCATTCCCGATTTTCGTTCCGATTCGGGATTGTACCGTTCGATAGCCGGCGGAACGTATACCCCGGAAACGATACTGAGCCGCAGTTTTTTTATGGCGCATCCCGATTTGTTTTATGAATTTTACAAGTCCAAAATGGTGCACAGGCACGCGAAGCCGAACGATGCGCATTACGCGCTCGCCGAGCTGGAAAGAAGGGGACGGCTGCAGGCGATCATTACGCAAAACATCGACGGGCTGCACCAGCAGGCGGGCAGCCGCAACGTGCTGGAGCTTCACGGCTCGGTGCACCGCAATACGTGCGTCAGTTGCGGCCAAGGCTATACATTGGACGATGTCATGAACAGCGACGGCATCGTTCCGAAATGCGCCCGCTGCGGCGGGATCGTGAAACCGGACGTCGTGCTGTACGAAGAACCGCTCCATATGGAAATATGGGAAAAGGCGGCGGATTACGTTGCCCGGGCGGACGTACTGATGGTGGGCGGCACTTCGCTGACCGTCTATCCGGCTGCCGGATTAATCCGCTATTACAACGGGGATAAACTCGTGATCATCAACAGAACGCCGACACCGTTCGATACCTACGCCAAATGGGTCATCCGCGACAGCATCGGCAAAGTGCTGCGCCGGTTGGTTTTGGAAGATTAACGCCCTATACGATGGTATTACGAAACCGCCCCCTACCGGCATCTGCCGGAGCAGGGCTGTTTTATTATTGTCGGTGGCGCCCCCGCGTAACGCCGCGCTCGCTGGGGCGGCAATCCGACCGCTTACAGCTCATCGAGAATATCGCTTGCGATTAGGGCGCTCTCGCTTCTCTTCGCGGCGGCGCGGTCGCCCGCCGCACCGTGGCGGAATACGCCGAGCGCCGCCGCCTGTTCCGCGCTGAACCCTTGGGCGAGCAGTCCGGCGATGACCCCGGCGAGCACGTCGCCCGCTCCTCCTGTCGCCATTCCCGGATTTCCCGTCGTGTTCACAAACACGGAGCCGTCGGGAGCGGCGCAAACGGTCCGGGCGCCTTTCAGCACAAGCGTAACACCGTGCTGCATCGCGTAGCTTCGGGCCAGCCCGATCCGATCCCGCTGCACTTCCCGCACGGTCATGCCGGTCAGACGCGCCATTTCCCCGGGATGAGGCGTGAGCACCGTCGGTCCGGGCCTCCTCTTCCAGGAAGCGAAATCGCGCGTGGACGCGGCGATGTTGAGCGCATCGGCATCGACGACCAGCGGGCAGCTCGCGCCTTCCCATATCGCGCGCAGCCAGCGTTCGTCTCCTGCCCAGCGGCCGATGCCGGGCCCGATAACGAGCGCGCTTTTGCCTTGGGCGAGCGCGAGCAGCTCTTCCGGCCGCGTCCCGCTCCAGTCGCCGCGGCCCGCATCGGCGATGCCGGCGAGCATCAGCTCGGGCATCGTGCCGAGCAGCGGCTCAACGAGGCTGCCGGGGACCGCCCACGTAGCGAGCCCGCAGCCGCTTCGCAGCGCGGCCGCGGCGCACAGCAGCCCCGCGCCGCTCATCGCGCGGCTGCCGGCGGCGGCCAGCACGTGGCCGTAGGTTCCTTTGTGCGTATCGTCCGGACGTTTGTCCGCGATACGGATACCGAGCCGCTGCGCGAACGTTTGCTCGCTCAGCACAAACGTGCGGACGCCGTGCGCCTCCGCCAGCCCGCTCGGAATGCCGATGGGGCGTACGACGATTTCGCCGGCGATGCCGGCCCCGGGAAACTGCACCAGCCCCCTTTTGAGGAAGGCGAGAGCCACCGTGCGGACGGCGCGGATGCAGGGCTCGTGCGTTTCGCCGGTATCCGCGTTCAACCCGCTCGGAATGTCAATCGCGACAATGGGCAGTCCGCTTCCGTTGGCTTCGCGGATGAGCGCCTCGTATGGCCCGCGGGGCGCTCCCCGGCTTCCTGTGCCGAGCAGGGCGTCAACGATGCCGTCATACGCATCCCAATCGACGGTTTCTTCCCCGTAGCGGATGCAGCGCAGTCCGAGCCGGCTCGCGATGTCCCTTTGTATGGCCGCTTCGCCTATGAATCCGGAGGGGGGCTCGGCGAAGACGACGGCAACTTGCAATCCGGCCTCCGCAAGATGACGCGCCGCTACGAGCCCGTCTCCACCGTTGTTGCCTTTTCCCGCCAGCACGAGCCAACGCTTTCGCTGTTGGCCGGCGAAGCCGATCACTTCTTCGGCGACGGCTCTTCCTGCGTTTTCCATCAGCGCCAACGCCGGAATGCCGATCCCTTCGATGGCATGCCGGTCGATCCGCCGCATTTCTTCAGCCGTAACCGCGTACATCCATACGACCTCCTCGTCTTCTTTTCGCCACGCGCGACTCCCGGCGCGTGGTTCGCCACATGGTGGCGGTCAACCACATGTGGAAAATGCCGGATAATCGGCTTTCTTTCCATACCGTTTATTCAAATTGTAGTACAATCCGATGGCATTGGGAAGCGGGATGACGAATCAAGATGACGAATCAGGATGACGAATCCGCATTCGACCAATCCATCCAATAAAGTAGCCGTTGAACGTACAAGGAATGGGGTATAGCACGGAATATCGTCCAGGGAAAAGAAGCGGAAGGCAGCGAATAGGAGACGAAAGGGAATGGGTGTGGGGTGGATAAAATCACGATTTCAAGAGCGGTTGGAACCCCGTACCCGTCCCTTCCTACGCTCGAACGCAATGGATCCGGACATAGGTTTTAAAGAACCTGAGAGTGATCTTCCGCTAGGTTCTTCTTATGTTAATATAGAAAAACAGGAGTGGTATAAAACGGAGGTGGACATCGTATGGAAAACATCGGGTTGGTGCTTGAAGGAGGGGGCATGAGAGGAGTATATACCGCCGGAGTGCTGGAGTATTTTATGGAAAACGATATTTATTTTCCTTACGTGATCGGCGTTTCCGCGGGAGCTTGCAACGCCGCGTCGTATATTGCCAGACAACCGGGACGGAATAAGAAAGTAACGATCGATTACATTCGAGATCCTCGATATTTAAGCTACCGGAATTTGTTAAAAGAGAAGAGCATTTTCGGCATGTTTTTTTTGTTCGACGAGCTGCCGAACCGGCTCGTTCCATTTGACTTTGAAACGTTTTACCGGTCGGAGCAGCGTTTTGTCGTCGGCACGACCGACGCCTATTCGGGGGAACCGGTTTATTTTACGAAAGAAGATGCGCGGCAGGGCAATACGATTCTTCATATCTTACAGGCGTCAAGCAGCCTCCCGCTCGTATCCCGGCCTGTGAAGTTCGATCGCCGCACTCTGTTCGACGGCGGCATCGCCGATCCGATCCCGGTGCGCAAAGCGGCAGCCGACGGTTTTACGCGCAATGTCATTGTCCTGACGAAAGATGAAAACTTTACGCGAAAACCGCTGAAATGGAAGTGGCTCGTGCGCAAAACGTATCCGCAATACACGGGCCTTGTGGAAGCGATGATCCGCCGCCACGAAGTTTACAACGAAACGCTCACCTGGATCAAGCGGCAGGAAGCGGAGGGAAACGCCTTTGTCATCCGTCCCTCGACACCGCTGTCCGTAAAACGGCTGGAGAAAAACAGCGGCAAACTGCAGGCCCTGTATGAACTCGGTTATGCCGACGCGAAACGCTCTTTCGCACAGTTCAATTTATAGATGATGAGAGCCGCTCCAGAGCTGTTCTCGTTCGGCGGTATGCCGTCATGTGGTTGACCGCCACCATGCGGCGAGCTGCGCGCTGGGAGTCGCGCGCGGCGATAAGAGAAGCGAGCGGCTCCAGCCGGTCTGACCGGTTCCGTGCCGATCGGCATTTTATCTTCACGTCACATAGCCTTCCTTGATTCTGTGCGATTTTTGCCGGTATTGTCCCGGTGTCATGCCGGTTTGTCTCAAAAACGTGCGGCTTAAATAAGCGGCATCCCCGAGACCGCAGCTGACGGCGATGGACGATAAAGGTTCGTCGCTCGTTTCCAGCAGCTTTCTCGCTTTCGCAAGGCGCATTTCCCGCAGCATTTGCATCGGCGTTTTACCGTACGATGCGAAAAAAACGCGATCCAAATAACCCGGATTCAAATGCAACGTTTCGGCAATGTCCCGGCGAGTGATTTTATGATGAATATTGTCGTTCAAATAATGGATAAGCGCAGCGAATCGGTCGTCCGTTGCCGCAAGCGCGCTTGAACGCGGCACGCTTCCCGCGTTTCGCCAGCTTTCCAGAATGAACGCCATCAGCTGAGCCATCGCCGCGGAACAGCTCATGTCTCTCAGAGGAGAAGAAAGCTCCTGCCAGCATTGCAGCAGCCTGGAGAACGTCTGCGAGTACAAGGCGGGATCGCTCAAAGTGACGACAAGAGGGGTCTGGTAGAGTCGGAACAGTTCGATGCCGGGCGATAACGACGCGTCGAACGCAAGCCACTGATGCGTCCCGCATTGATCGGCTATTTCGGAAAAAGCGATGTGGGGAGGGTGAATCATCACGTCTCCGGATTTGGCGGCATACGTCTCGTCTCTGGTTATCGTGACAACTTCCCCCGACAGCACGTGGCTGATAATCCAATGCGGTTTTTGCAGATCCATGATGCGAATACGTTGGTAGGAGGTTTGTTCGACATGGTATAGAGAAATTTGCAGCTGTTGGTGCACGCTGTTCGTGCCGGCATGAGCAGTGGGCCGTTCCGCCATATTCAACACCCTTCGTTTTCCGTCGTTTTTCATGAAAAGCGACTCCCTTATCGCCTACGTCCATTCTAGGGTACAGGTGTAAAAAGTACAATAAAAAGTACATTCCATTCATTGAGAGTCAACGGATGCGGCCCCATAATAGATGCAAAGACAACGTTTTCAAAGAAAGGGGCTATGCCATGATTACCGAAGCGCAGCGCAAGCAGTATGAAGAGGAAGGATATCTTATTTTTGACCGCTTTTTTTCTGAACAAGAAATAAAAGCGATTACGTCCATTATCGACAAATACGACGAAGCGACGGAGCGCCGACTGCGGGAGCGAGGGCAGTCGTTCATCAATATTCCGGGACAAATCAACTTCACCGCGCTCATCAACAAGATGGACAGAGAAGTGCAGCAGTTCGGCTGCCAGCCGAGAATGGCCATGCTCGCCGTCGATATTTTGGGTCCGGATGTGCAGCTGTACTGGGATCAGTCGGTATATAAGCGCCCGGAAGCGTACCGCGATTTCCCGTGGCACCAGGACAACGGTTACGTTCCGACCGAACCGGAGCATTATTTGACCTGCTGGATTGCCCTGGAAGACTCGACGATTGAAAACGGATGCATTTGGGTGCTGCCCGGTTCCCACAGGCAAGGCTTCGTCGAGCATAAAAAAACGGACATCGGATGGCAATGTTATTTCGGTGAAGATCCCGGCATCCCGGTGCCGTTACAGCGGGGGAGCATGGTCGCCTTTCATTCGCTATTGTTTCACCGCAGCACGCCGAACCGCAGCGGATCAATCCGCAAAGCGTATATTCTCCAGTACTCGCAGGCCGGAGCGAAAAACCCGACAAACGGTAAAGTGTTTGATAACGGACCTGTGCTCACGTTAGGCGGCCAATACGTATACTCGCCGGAAAATCCGCAATATTCGCTTGTATAGCGGCAAGCCGTATCGCAAACGAAAACGAATAGGACAGCCCCTGCATCCGTATCCGCAATGGCGCGCGGTTATTGATGCGGAGGGCTTTTTTCTGTGGCGCAAATGCCGGGATGAAAGGGAAAGGAACGTTTATTCCTCATCATTCTTGTAAACAATGGAGGGTGATACGGGACAAACAAAGAGAAGAGAGGCAGGTCTATGAGAAGAACGTTTTTGCTGGCTGCGCTGCTTGGTACGGCTGTACTCGCTGCAGTGGTATACAAGGGAATGCCGACGTTCGGCCAAAAGGAGCCTTCAGGCGTCCGCGAACTGTCGACATCGCTGATGGACCGGAAAGGGAAGACGATCGGACACGCCGTACTCACCCAAGTGCCGGGCGGAGTCAAGATCCGCATCGAAGCCGCCCATTTGAATCCGGGCAAGCACGGTTTCCACATTCACGAGACCGGAAAATGCGAGGCGCCCGATTTTCAATCGGCGGGAGCCCACTTGAACCCGGAGCACAAATTGCACGGATTCCACAATCCGAAAGGCTACCATCTGGGAGATTTGCCGAATTTGAAGGTCGGCAGCGGCGGAAAAGCAGAAGCGGAGTTCGTCGCCGCAAAAGCGACGCTGGAAAAGGGAAAGCCGGGCTCGCTGCTAAAAGAAGGCGGCACGGCGCTCATCATTCACGAGAATACGGACGATTACGCAACCGATCCGTCCGGAAATTCGGGCAGCCGGGTGGCATGCGGCGTCATTCGGTGAACGCCGCGTACCATTCCCAGCCCGCGCCGACGTGTTCCGGGCGATGGGCGTCCGAGCCGAATACGCATTCGACGCCCTGCTTCATGCACTCCTTTAGAAAATAATCGGGAACGTATGGCTTCCCGCACGTCCCGACGCGAAGGCCGGCCGTATTCACGTCGACGCCGATGCCTTGAGCCGCCAACTTCGGAACAAGCTGCAAAATTCGATGGCGAATGGCCGAGTCGTCCATTTCCGGAAGCGCGGAACGGAATTTCTCAATTAAGTTGATATGCCCGATCCGTTTGCGCATCGGAAGCTGAGCGGCGAATTCCACCGCTTTTTCGACATGGTTATAGTATTCTTCCATTACCCGTTCTATGGAGCCGTAATAGTGCAATAGTCCTTCGCGAAAGTCGTCGGGCGTAAAATCAATGCAGCGCATACCGTCTTTTCCCGGCAGGAAGTGGACGGAGACAATCACGTCGTCCAGGTGCCGCTGCCACTTATCGACGAGGTCTAACGTGAACGATTCGTGACGATACAAATAGTCCAGCTCCAAACCTACCTGCACCTCAATCAGACCCGCGTACTTTTCCTTATACCGCGTCGCGTATTCGAAATATTGCGGCAGTTCGTCCCCGCGCATCGCCAGCTCGCCCATCAGTTTCGCGTCAGCAACCCAACCTTCCGGGAGCGGAGGATGTTCACTCACCGTGTAACGCTCGAACCCGAGCTCAATCGCCCGATCCAAGTACTGATGCAATGGCGCGTCGCTTCCGTGGCGGCAAAAAGAGGAATGAGTATGGCCGTCCCATTTGATCATGATGCTTGGTCCTCCATTAGTTTATTCTCTAATCATAAGCCCGCTTAAAATTGATTTCAACACATGTTTATATCCTGTATTGTAGCAAAATAACTGGAGATGTCGTGTTCACACAAAGGTTATTCTACTCTTATGTCATCAATAGGACTGGACGGTTCTTGCGATCAAGCGCTGAAGATCACGCATCCGGTTGGGGGTATCCATGGTGGAATTGTTCAGCATATCGCACAGGGCAACGAGGTCTTCGAGCTTGGAAAGAAGTTTCCAGTTATCCTCTAAAACCGCTCCTTGTTCCTGATAAGCTCGAATAAAATGCTTTTCAAATGTAGAACCATCCTCTTCATACCGCAGCATGTTGGCAATATCGGCATGCCGGCTCCAGGCAAATGCGTCCTCCCAATCAAGAACAGCCGACACCGAACATCCTGACGGACCATGCTGCATCAGGATGTTTAAACCGTTAAAATCCGAATGAACGAGGACAGGTGATTCTGTACTTTCCGACAATAAATGGCTATAGGTTTGGCAGAAAGACCATAGCGCTTGTGTGAGTTCCTCACCCAGCCATTTGCCGCACTGGTTATGGAAGAGACTTTGTTCGATGAATGAGAGAAATCGCTCACCGTCCATGCTGAAAGGATGAGTGATCTTCAAATCCTTGCCGAAGAAACCCGATCCGGGAAACGTATAGCCGTGAATATTGGCAAGAATGCCGCCGGCTGAGGTCGCGGCTGAAGCGATATCATGGGGGGTTCCGTTTCTAAACACATCGCGCAAAAGGAATCCCTCCTTCCACTCCAATACAGCCCAAGGTTTATGGAATGTGCTGCAACTCGTATCGGCATATATGAAGTCGGCGACAGGCACGGTTTGCCGTACGAGTTGAGTAATTGCAAGCTCTTTGTCCGCAATCTCCTTGTCCCCCCTGTACAAACGAACCACATAGGGTTCAACGCTTCCTTCCAGATGGATTTTATAGTTAGAATTGCTTAATCCAGTGCCTATTCGTTCAGCGGCGATTACCCGTTTACCCGGAAAGGCTGGTTTGATTATTTCATTGATTTGGCTGAGGTCAATAGAAATGGGCAGCTCCGTTCGTTCCCAGTTTTCTTTCATGATCTGATCCAGCCTCCTTTTTGCAAACTTTATCTCTCATCAAGCGAAAAACACGATTGTGAGGGGGTCACCGTATCACTTCGGGAATAAGTGCGCCGGACCCGCGCGGCGAACAGCCGAAACGATTTAGGAGGTCATCCGTGATCGTCGCGGAATGGAAACTCTGGAGACTCGCCAGCAGCCCATTCCACTACACGTTTCAGACACAAATCAACCGACTACCTACACGTTAAGTAAATGTAGTCGGTTGTTGAAAAGGACGAAGATTATGAAGATGGACTCTCTGTTTTAGATTCCATACTTAGTCACCAGTCAGATCACTTAACCTAAACAAACAATGGACCAGGGAGCAAGACTAGAATAAAT
>JAWLCZ010000039.1:0-24878 GCA_041686835.1 Paenibacillaceae bacterium
GCCACCTGTTTGCCGTCGATCGCCGCTTTAAACGCGGCGCGAATCGCCACTTCCGTTTTTCCGTATCCGACGTCGCCGCACAGCAGCCGGTCCATCGGTCTCGGCATTTCCATGTCTTTCTTAATTTCTTCGATCGCCCTCAGTTGATCCGGCGTCTCCTCGTAAGGAAACATCGCTTCAAACTCGCGCTGGTAGGGCGATTCTTTGGAAAACGCGTAGCCGGGCGTCGACTGGCGCTCGGCGTACAGCTTGATTAAATCGGCGGCGATATCTTGAACGGAGGAGCGCACCTTCGACTTGACTCTTGTCCATTCCGCTCCGCCAAGCTTGTAAATTTTCGGCTCCTTGTCTTCCGTTCCGATATATTTTTGCACCATGTCGATCTGCTCGATCGGCACCGAAAGCTTATCCCCGCCCGCATACATAATATGCATGTAATCTTTATGGACTCCGCCTACTTCCAGCGTGCCGATGCCGACAAACTTGCCGATGCCGTGATTGACATGAACGACGTAATCGCCCACTTTTAGCTCGGTATAGCTTTTGATCCGTTCCGCGTTTTCGATTTTGCGGTCAATCTTGCGGACTTTGCGCTGCTTCTGGGAAAACATTTCTCCTTCGGTAATGACGACCAGGTGAATCGCCGGAAGCTCAAACCCGGTCTGCAGGTTGCCGTTCATAATGATCGGCTCTTCAATCCGGTAATCGTGCAGGACGCGCCTCACCCGTTCCGCCCGTTCGTCTCCGCCCGCCAGCAGAATCACTTTGGAACCCGCTTTTTTCCACCGTTCCATTTCCGCTTTGAGCAGGTTCATTTGCCCGTGAAAATTTTGCATCGCCCGGCACATGAAGTTGACGATGTTTTGCGGCTGCGTCTGCGGAACCTGCCGCAAAAACAAGGATAAATAAAGGCATGGAAACGCGGTCCGGTGCAACAGCGAGTCATACGTTTTCGACAATACGAGCGAAGGCAGCATTTTGCCGTCCTGCAGCAAGGCGGTCTTCCATTCCGCTTCGTCTTTTTCCAACTGCTTCGACGTTTCCAGGAGCCGGGACGGTTCATCGATGACGAGAATCGTATCTTCCGGCAAGTAATCCATGATCGTATGCCGTTCGGGAAAAAGAAGAGAAATATATTTATAGATTTCCGGGAACGCGATCTGTTCGCGCAGTTTCTCCAGTTCTCCGCCGATGCCTTCCCGAAGCTTCTCTTTGGTGCGCCGGTCGCTCATTTTCGCCAGCTGTTCCTCCAACAATTCGTAGGCATGCTGGGCGGCATTTTGGAAGCGCTTTCCATCGGCGATAATCTCCCGGCACGGCGGAATCGTGTAGGATGAAATTTTATCGATTGAACGCTGATCGGACGTATCGAACGTGCGCAGCGAATCGATCTCGTCGTCAAACCATTCCACCCGGTAAGCATGTGCGGAGGTGAGCGGATAAAAGTCGACGATCCCGCCGCGCACGCTCATTTCTCCTTTATTTTCGACGCGCTCCACCCGCTCGTACCCGATTTCGTGCATGCGCCGGACAAAATCGTCCAGCCGGAGCGTCTGCCCGACTTCCACCGTAATTTGTGCCTGGGCAAACACGCTGCTTACCGGAACCAGCCGGCGCACACCGGCAAAAGGGGCAACGATGACGCCGCGAAACCCGCCGCTCAGCTTCATCAGAGCGTCTATCCGCTGCGCCGTCGTTTCGGGGCTGGATATGGCCGCTTCCGCCGCCATTAATTCATTGGCCGGATACAGGAGAACTTTTTCGGGCGATAAGCATTCCTGCAAATCTTCGGTAATTTTTTGCGCCGCAAACATATTGTGGGTAACTACCAGCACAGGCCGATTCAGCTGCTGCTCGAGCGCGGCGATCATCACCTGCCTTGAGGAACCGGCCAAACCCGAGATCAGCTGCTCCCTCATTCCGGAACGAATGCCGGAAACGATCGATGCGAAGTCGGTATCCTCGGAAAAAGCTTGAAGCAGTGCCTGCATAAAGTTAACTCCTCTCGTGCGTATCCGTTAAAGTACTTTTGTCTCCGGTGGTTTTCGGCGCGGCGGGAAAACGCCAAAAAGAAGCCCCGGCGCTTGCCAAGGCTGCTGCTGCTGATTAAGCAAATGTTCCGAACCGGTTCTACTGCAGCGGATTCGGAATGAGCGAAAGCTCCGGATGCCTCTCCAGCGCTTGTTTGCAGTAATCGCAAACGATTTTGACGGTCACGTCCCCGTTTGCGCCATACGTCAGGATGTCCATCCGCTCCTCCGGAGTCAGAAAATGAAATCCGAGCTGGTATTCGGTCACGTCTTCTTTTTCGATTTGGCCCATAGACATGTTGCAGTGGCGGCAAATATATTTTACAGACATATGTATGCCTCCCGGAGTTGTCATATACTCACAGTATGCCCAATGCCGCTCAGGATTAGCCATACCGCCCCGCATGATCCGGAAAAAGCATACAAACGCCAAGCTTCGTTATCTATTGAATTTGGCCATCGTTTTCTCAAAAGGCTGCTCCAGCGCATACTGCATCGCCTCGCATGTCCGATCAAGAACGGCGGCGAGTTGCTCCGTTTCCTCCTTGGAAAACGGCGACAGCACGTAATCGACGACCGAACGTCCCGTTTCCGGACGGGATATGCCGATACGGATCCGGTTGAACACCTGTGTGCCGACGTGCTGGATAATCGACTTGATGCCGTTGTGTCCTCCCGCGCTGCCTTTGTATCTTAAACGAATATGCCCGAACGCCGTATCCAGATCGTCGTACAGGACGATCATATCTTCCAGGTCCGCCTTGTAAAAGTCCATAAACGCCCGGACGGATTCCCCCGAAAGATTCATATACGTCATCGGCTTTAACAAAAAAACTTTTTCATCCTGGATGCGCCCTTCCCCGACCAGCGCTTTAAACTTGTTTTGGTTAACGGCAATGCCCCATTTTTCCGCGAACCGATCAATCGCCATAAAACCGACGTTATGTCTCGTTTGACTGTATTCGCTGCCGGGGTTGCCGAGGCCGACAAACCACTTCATGGCACCACTCCTCTCCCGTCGCGTTCCGCCCTTGCTGCCGTTCTGAAGCGCCGGGCGCATTCGGCATTCCCGCTATCCAAGGACCGAGTTCCGGACACGACATGCCCTGCGATACCTTATATGTCCAAAGTCGATGCGCGGATTACGCTCCGGTTTCCGCAGCGGGTTGTTCGTTCTCTGCTCCCGCTTCTTCCTCCTTATCCTTTTGCGGAGCAAGGATGGTGACAATGACGTCGGTCGGATCGGATTTCACTTCGATTCCGTCCGGGACGCGGATGTCGCGGACGAGCAGGCTATCGCCCATCTCCAACCCGCTGACGTCCACCTCTACCGCCTGCGGAATCCGGTCGGGCAAACATTTGATCTCGATTTCATGCGTCTGCACCTGCATGATTCCACCTTCGCGGACGCCTTGCGGCTCCCCGACGAGCTCCGCCCGGACGGTCGTTCGGACCGGCTGGTTCATCTGTATCCGGTGAAAATCGATATGCAGCACATCGCCGGTCAGAGTGTCTCTCTGGACCTCGCTGATCATGACCGGAAGTTCGCCGGCGCCGGGAACATCCATCGTGACGACGGCATGCGGATTGCTGCGCAGGACGGCGAGCGCCTCCCTGGCGTCAACGGCGATAAGCGCGCTAGCCATGTCTTTGCCGTATACAATCCCGGGAATTTTCCCCGCGGCACGCAGCGTTTTGCTCTCCGATTTCGTTCGTCCGCTTCTTGTTTCTGCTTTCAAGTGCAATCCCATGTCGAAAACCTCCTGACGGTATCATATGCCGAGTAGAAGAAGACATCTTTTACTACTCTGCCCATCTTGGGAGGATTCAAAACATTGGGGCGCTATCGCTTTCCCCGGCAAGGAAGCGCCGGACCGCACTTTCCTTTGACGTCACTCGGAACGAGTGCCGCCGTCCCCATGTTTTCGAGCCAGCATCCGGCCGCGCAATTTTTCCGCGTAGCCCGGTTTGTTCGTCTGCCGTTCTCTGGCGATCGCCAGATCGTTCTCCGGCACATCGTGCGTAATCGTCGAACCGGCGACAACGTAAGCCGATTTGCCGATTTTCACCGGCGCGATCAAATTGACATTGCTGCCGATAAAGGCGCCGTCCTCGATTTCCGTCACATGCTTGCTGTATCCGTCGTAATTGACCGTAATCGCGCCGCAGCCGATATTGACGTTGCTCCCGACTTTCGCGTCCCCGACATAACTGAGATGGGAAACCTTCGTGCCGTCGCCGATCGTCGCGTTCTTCACTTCGACGAAATCGCCGATCTTCACATCGGCGCCGATGCGGGCGCCCGGCCGCAAATAGGCGAACGGTCCGACGGACGTCTTCTCGCCGACTTCCGCCCTGACAAGCACGGAATGCTTCACCGTCACTCCGTTCCTGATAACCGAGTCGGTTATTTCGGAATCCGGCCCAATCTCGCAATCCGCGCCGATCCGCGTCGAACCGCGCAGCACCGTCCCCGGATAAATCACCGTATCCGCGCCGATTTGCACATCGGATTCGATGTACGTATGGGCCGGGTCGATGATCGTCACCCCGTTCAGCATATGGGCGCGATTGATGCGCTCGCGCATGTATTTTTCCGCCGCCGCCAGCTGAATCCTGTCGTTCACGCCGACGGCTTCGCCCTGATCCTCGGTGCGGTACGCCGCGACTTTCTCGCCCTGCTGTCTCAAAATACCGATCACATCGGTCAAATAATATTCCTGCTGCGCATTGTCGTTCGTCACTTTGTCCAACGCCTGGAACAGTTTGCGGTTGTCGAAGCAATACGTCCCGGCGTTAATCTCTTTCACTTCCCGTTCCTGCGGGGTGCAGTCTTTCTGCTCGACGATGCGCGCCACGCCGCCGTTCTCGTCGCGAATGACCCTCCCGTACCCGCGCGGGTTGTCGAACCAGGCCGTTAACAGCGTGGCTGCGGCCTGCTCTTCCCGGTGAACGCGAATCATTTCACGCAGCGATTGCTCCGTAACCAGAGGAGTATCCCCGCAGATGACAATCGTCACCCCGTCCTGATCGGCAAGCAGCCTTTTCGCCTGCAATACGGCATGTCCCGTACCCAACTGCTGTTCCTGCAGGACAAATTCCGCACGGTCGCCCACATACGACCGCACCGCTTCCGCTCCGTGACCGACAACGACTACTGTGCGGTTTGTCTGAACATGTTCCAAGGTGTCCAGCACATGTCCGACCAGCGGTTTTCCGCAAACGGGATGAAGCACTTTATACAGCTTGGACTTCATCCGTTTTCCTTGTCCCCCGGCCAGAACGATCGCCATGATGTTCAATGTGTTCAACCTCCATTTCTGTTATGAATATATCGTAAATCGCCGAAAAAGAAAAGAGAGCCAAACGGCTCCCTTCTCATGCTCGCATCATTATGCTCCTTCGACAATGACTTCGTCCTCGGCGGCGGCTCGATCATATTCCGCCAGTACAGCAGCCTGGATTTTTTCGCGAGTTGTCGACGATATGGGGTGAGCGATATCGCGAAATTCCCCATCAGGAGTCCGCTTGCTGGGCATGGCGACAAACATACCATTGTTACCGTCGATGACACGAATATCGTGAACGACAAATTCGTTGTCAATGGTAATCGATGCAATCGCCTTCATTCTCCCGTCGGAATTGACTCGGCGGAGTCTAACATCAGTAATTTGCATTTGTGTTCACCACCTTTTTCCATCAAAAGACTTGTTTAAATATTCCACAAACGCGATCAAAATCCTTCCTTGATTTGGATGAACTTTGAGTTTTTTTGAAATTTTTTTTAATTTTCAGATCATTGGGCGGAAACGCACGCGATCAATTCGATTTCCACAAGCACGTCCTTCGGCAGCCGGGCCACTTCGATCGTGGAGCGGGCCGGTTTATGGTCCCCAAAGTACGAAGCGTAAATGTCGTTCACTGCGGCAAACAAATTCATATCTTTCAGGAAAACGGTCGCTTTGACGACGTCGCTGAAATTTGCTCCGGCCGCTTCCAGCACGGCCGACAAATTTTTAAACACTTGGTGCGTCTGCTCTTCGATTCCCCCCGCGACGACTTGCCCGTCCAGTCCGAGAGGGATTTGTCCGGATGTAAAGATAAAATTGCCCACTTTAACGGCTTGAGAATACGGCCCGATAGCGGCGGGCGCCCCTTGCGTCGATATGATTTGCGGTTTCATAGTTTACTCCTCCTCAAAATAATTGCCCGGCTGTACCGAGATTTGTCTGGATTTCGAATCGACATTGGAAAGCTTGGCCAGGGAAATGTATTCCTCCACCAGATGATCTTCGCCTTCGACTTCGCCCGATTCGACGAAAACGCCGACGCCTCTTACGAGAGCCCGGAATTCCTGAAGCAGATCCATCATGCCCCGCACCGTTCCGCCGGCTTTCATGAAATCGTCGATAATGAGCACCTTGGCCTGTTCCTTCAGCGCCCGCCGGGCGAGCGACATCGTTTGTATCCGTTTGCTGGAACCGGAAACATAGTTGATGCTGACGGCGGAGCCTTCCGTCACTTTATTGTCCCTTCTGACGATGACGACCGGCAAATTCATATGCGCCGCCGTAGCGTACGCAAGTGGGATGCCTTTCGTCTCCACGGTCATGACGACGTCCACATCCCGATCCGCGAACGCGGTGGCGAACATTTTACCGATTTCGTTCAAAACGGCGGGCTGGCCCAATATGTCGGACATATACAGGTAACCCCCCGGCAATATGCGTTCCGGCTGTTCGAGCTGGCGGCAAATGTCCTGGATGGCGAGAAGGGATACCGCCTTCGGTATTTTCGGAATGTATTTCACGCCTCCCGCCGCGCCGGCAACCGTTTGCAATTCTCCAAGACCTTCCGTTTCAAACACTTCTTTGATAATCGCCAAATCTTCGCTGATCGAAGATTTGGCGGAGCCGTAACGCTCGGCAAACAAGGTCAGAGGAATTAACGAATGGGGGCGAGACAATAAATACTGCGTCATTTCCACAAGCCTTGCGCTTCTTTTCAACTTTTTCACTGCTGATTTCCCCCAATTAAAAAATCCGAATATTATAAAGAGAATATACCATTTTTATACGTATTTGTTCAATACAGGTCGGCAGATGCCAACAAACGCACCGCATACACTTCCCTGCAAAACCCCCGCAGCCCGTTGTATATTCTGGCGACTTTCGATTCTCTGGACACGAGTCCGAACACCGTCGGGCCGCTGCCGGACATCAGCGCCCCGTCGGCGCCCAAGCGGAGCATGCAGTCTTTGATCTGCCGCACTTGCGGATGCAGTTCCATGGTCACGTCTTCCAGCATGTTGCCGAGGGAACCGCACATTTTCACAAAATCATGCTGGCGTATCGCTTCCAGCACCCGTTGGGTCGACGGTTGGCGCTTCATATTCGCCGCGTTCAGCCGGCCGTAAACGTCGGCGGTCGATACGCTGATCGGGGGCTTCGCCAAAACAACCCAGCACTGCGGAGGCGAATCGATGGGCACCACCGTTTCCCCCCGCCCTTTGGCCAGGGCGGTTCCGCCGATGACGCAAAAAGGCACATCCGAACCGAGTTCGCCGCCAAGCCGCTGCAGCTCCCCTCTCGGGATATCGAGCTTCCATAACCGGTTCAAGCCGCGCAAAGCGGCGGCCGCATCGCTGCTTCCGCCCGCCAAACCGGCGGCTACGGGAATATGTTTGTGGAGATGAATATGCACTCCCCGCTTCACGCCATATCTTTCTTTTATGAGCTTCGCCGCTTGATAGGCCAAATTTTTTTCGTCAAGCGGGATGTAGCCGGCCTGGCTCGTAATCACAATCTCGTCGCGCGGATGTTCCGATATTTCCAGCCGGTCGGCCAAGTCCACCATCGTCATGACCATTTCCACTTCATGATAACCATCTTCTCTTTTATATAATACATCAAGCGATAAATTGATTTTGGCAGGCGCTTTTTCATAAATTTTCATAATTCACCTTCTTATCCAAAAACAGCTTATGTAACCTCATTATTATAACAAAAAGAAAAGCTAAAGCGAATCGCTGCTTAGCTTTTCTCGTCGGGAACCGCACCGGTTTGGGGCGGCGCTTGCGAATTATCTCGGCTGCCGGTAGGCCAACCGCTGTTCGGCAATTTGAATGGCCCTCTTTACCATATTTCCGGCATCCTTCGTTCGAATGGCGCCCCAACCTTCACGCTGCACCGTTTCGTAAAACCCGAGATCTTTCGCCAATTCGTACTTGAATCGCTCAGACATGATTCCACGGTTTCTGCGGCCCATCCAACCGCCTCCTTTTCGTCGGGTTAAATGTAGTATGCGATGAAGAAGCGTTTTGCATACCCGGATCGCTTTCTTCCAACCGCGCAAAAAACAAACAGCGAAAGCCGGAAGCCTTCGCTGTAACCATGATCGCATTTATTGCTGAATGTAAGTAATGCGGACTTGTCCATCGTCGCTGCATACCGTCACTTCGACGGTTTCCGTCAATATGTCCGCATAACTGTAGGAAACCCTTTTAAAGGCATGCTGCTCCTGATCCAATTTTACGATAAAAACAGAAGGGTAGGTTTCTTCGAGTACGCCGGTTCTTTCAATGGTCTTTCGGCGACCGCCGTTTGCCTTTAGCATAATTTTCTGCCCAACGTGGGGTTCCAAACTGCGTTTAATTTCCAATAGCGCATTTTTTGCCATTGTCACTACCACCTCTTTCTCCACAAATTATACCCTATGAAGAGGTAGTATGTCAAATAATCCAACTATTATATCAGCCGACGGATCCCGTTGTCAATGGCGATTTTTCCGACATTTCTGCGGCCCGGTTTCATTTTCCCGATCATTGTTCACAAAACATTCACATTTTGTTCGTCTAAGTGCCTTCATCGCGCCGATCTTTTCTTTTGCAACCGGCCCGCCCTTTCCGAAGGCCGGGGATCCTTGGCGCAGCGGGACGAGCCGCTCATCCCGAATCCCCAACAACGTTTTCGCAACATCAAGCTTGTATTTTCGGCAGTCCAATCCGGTAGCTGCCTCGCGATTCAATGCCTCCCAAACCGTCAATCCCGCTGATGGTATGGCTGATGACGTCGTAAATGTTAATCGTATCCTTAATCGGAGTGTAGGCGGCTTTGGTGGCGATGTATACCGGATCGAGGGCGTGAATGAGAATGCGGGCGGGCGAGCTGGCAAAATTGGCGCCGACATGAAGCAGCGCTTCAAAATAAGATTGGCACGCTCCGGCAATAATCGTCAGCGCGTCGCGGTCCCGTTCGTATTCCCTCGCCGCCTGCACGGCTTGGACGAAATACAACGAATTTTTGTAATTTTGCAAATTGGCTTTGCCGCCTTCCTTCCGGTGCTTAATCAGACCGTCGTGCCCGGTGACGACGAGAATGTCCGGCTTTACCCGGGGCAGGAGACGGTAAACCGTCGCCGCCATATTCGCCTCCGGGACGTAATACCCTTCCGCGGGTACGCGAAGCTGGTTGTACAGCTGCATGCTTTTGCGCAAATAGAGCGGATCCCCGTCCAGATGAAGCACTTTGCCGGGCATTTCAAAAAAGGGGTATGGTTTTTGCGTTTTTTTCAGCAGATGACCTTCGTTTTTTTCCCGCTGCAGCTTCTGCTTCTGTTCCATGGATCGCATGTTTTCCTGCAGTTTGTCAACCACCTGCACCGTGCTGCGGTGCCGGTGCAAATCGTGGACTTGCTGCAGATCAATCAACGGGGCGTCGGCCAGCAGCCTGAACTCCACGCCCTTCAAAATCACGTTCTGCTGCTGGATATGTTGAATTTTGAACACAATGTCCCCGCCGTACGATTTTCTGGTGACAAATTCCCCCGGCTTTAACACGTTCATCCCCTCCTTCGTCTATCCTATGGCGCCTATAGGCGTTTGGTGTATACATTTGCGCAAAAAAGGAGGGGATGGCCTGTTATTTTCTTTGTTCCCGCAAACCGTTGCTTAATCGCGCGTATTCTTCAAGGCTCAGCGTTTCGCCGCGCCGCGAAGGATCGATTCCGCAACTTTGCAAAAGCTCTGATAGCCGCTCCTTCGACTGCTTGTCAAAAAAGCGGGAAAGCAAATTGTTATATATCGTTTTCCGACGCTGCGCGAAGCACGCCTGGACCGTCTCAAAAAACATCCGCTCGTCGTCCACCCGTACGGGAGGCTTGTCCCGCAGCTTCAGCTTGATGACGGCCGAGTCGACGTTCGGCTGGGGGATAAACACCGTGCGGGGCACGAAGGCGACGAGTTCGGTCTCGCAATAGTACTGCACCGCAATGCTGAGGCTGCCGTACTCTTTGCCGCCCGGCTTTGCCGCCATCCGTTCGGCCACTTCTTTCTGAATCATGACGACGATATGTTCGAGCGGCAGCTTTTCCTCCAGCAGCTTCATGATGATGGGCGTCGTTACATAATATGGCAAATTGGCGACGACACTGACTTTGCCGATGCCGTGAAAATATTCGCGGAACAGCCGGGCCAGGTCCATTCTCAGAATATCGCCGTGAACGATCGCGACGTGCCCGTTATGGCGCAAAACGTCTTCCAATACCGGGATAAGCCGTCCGTCGATTTCCACGGCTACGACTTTCCCCGCCGCTTTGGCCAACTGCTGTGTGAGCGCCCCGATTCCCGGGCCGATTTCCAGCGCCCCCTTGGTTGCATCCAGCTCGGCGGCCGCGACGATTTTGCGCAAAATGTTCTGATCGGTCAAAAAATTTTGTCCCAGGCTTTTTTTCAGCGCCAATCCGTAGGCCTGGATAATTTCTTTCGTTTTTTTCGGTGTTGCGACGTCTTCAACCTGATTTCGGCTCATTCCCTTGACCTCGATTATCGATTTGTTGTAACGCCGCCATAAATTCGCCGCGGCTGATTTGAAACATGGCGCACCGCTTGTGAAACTGTTTTCCGTTAGCATACCCGATTCCGAGAATTTTTCCCATTTCCAGCCGGCGTTTCGCTGCCTGCGGGTGATGAATCAATCCGGCTTCGATCAAATCGTTCCAGCCGATTTCCGCCTCGGCGCCCTCATACTCGGTTTTGACGTTATCGAGCGCCCGGCGTATCATTTCCGGGTTCGCGTTCTCCACGCCGATATCGCCCTTATATACCGCTTCTTCCTGCGTCAAAAATGCATGCTTGCACCCAGGCACGTTGGCGCTGATGATTTTGCGAATCCGCTCTCCCGCGTAATCGGGATCGGTAAAAATAATGACGCCTCTCCGCTTTTGCGCCAGCTTGATTTTCTCCAGAACTTCTTTGTTGATGGCCGATCCGCCGGTTTCGATCGTATCCGCCTGGACCGCCCTGCGAATCGCCGTCGTGTCATCCTTGCCTTCAACTACGATGATTTCTTTGATCATGCGTCGGTTCCTTTCCTTATACGCACAAAAAGAAGAGGTCCCCTGTCCTCTTCTTCATGGCTGTCCTATAGCTATACAGTATATCACAAATGCGCCGATTAATTAACGGCAGGTTTTCTCGGCCCGACGACATACACTTTGTAGCCGCTCTTCATGCCGAACCGCATGGCGCGCTCTTCACTGGAAAAATAGACGTCGATTTTTTTGCCTTTCACGGCGCTTCCCTTGTCTTCCGCGCGGCGAAACCCGATGCCTTCGATGTATACCCACCAGCCCATCGGGATGACGCCGGGATCGACGGCAATCGTGCGTCCTTCCGTTACCTTCGTGCCTGACGCGGTAATGCCGAATTGGGGGTGAGAAGGGCTTTTTCCCGTCGATTTTTCGCTTGCCGAATAAGCCGTCAACGTCACGTTGTTCAAAATCCGCTTGACCGGAATGCTGACTCCGCCCAAGCTCAGCTTATGAACGGACGGCGATGAAGCCGACAACGCGACGACCGGTTTTTTGGTCCCGATCGCGATAATTTTGTTCACGCTCTGCTCCTTGACCGTTTTTCCGATCACCGATGCAGAGACGAGTTTCCCGTCTTCGTACGTTTTTTCGATCTGCTTGACGACCACGCCCTCTTTGCCGGCGCGAATCGTCTTTTGCTTTCCTTTCGCCAGGCCGGAATCGGACTGCTTCACGACCTGGTAAGGAATATGTTCCTCTTTTTTCTCCACGACTTTTTTCACCCGGATCACCCGGATGGCTGTATTATCCGTGATGGTCGCATCCATAGCCGGTATGACCCGGTCGTCTTTGCCTAAATGAACGTTCAAATCGCGGATCGCACCGGCCACCGTCTTGCCGGTCGTATGCACCGTTTTCGTCTGGCCATCGGCCGTCAACTGGACAGGCACCGTACGCTCGATCACGATTTTGTCCCCGTCTTGCAATTCGGAATCGAGAGGCTTCGATACGCGATCGTGACGATCGACTGCGATTTGCTGCTCATCCAGCAGGTTTTTAAGCACTTTTTGTTTTGTCTTCACAACGGTTTCTTGTCCGTCTATCACTACAGATACGCTTTTGCTGGACGCACTGTTTGCCAACATCACGAACATGAAAATCATAGCGAATGAAAATAAGGCAATGAATGAAATCAAACGCAACTTTTCATGCTTCCATCGCAATGCGAAAGACATGCTGGATGATCGTTTTACATGGGTGTCCTCTTTCCGGATAGCTCCCATTTCATCGGTCCTCCTTCAAAGTCCCGCCGTCGACTGTAACGCATGATAGGTATGACGTGACTGTAGTAGTTTTTTAGGCTCTCGTTTCTATTTTCCGGTTCACCTCCGCCCGCTTTTCGTGACAACCCATCCCGTGTTAAACAATGTATGACAACCCCGGCGAATATATTATCGTTTTCATTTGCCCCGATAAAGACAAAAAAGCCGCGAAGAGAGACTCTTCGTGGCTTCATTCGGATGAGAATAAAAGCTTGCATGCACGAGGATCGTTGCCTCTCTCTGAACGCTTACGAGGTTAGCTGACGGATTCGGGCGTGAGAGTCGCCCTAATTGCCGCGAGAACGCGTCCCGCTCTCACAGCAACATTCACCCCTTGCAACCGATGAATCGGGACCTGTATCCCGACAATCGATCACTGGCTTGGTTCCCCCGTTCCCCTGTTCGGGAACTCAGCGAACTAAATGAATATTAAGTTTTTATGAAAAGTATATTACAATGCTTCAGCGCAGGCTGTAAAGCTAAGAAATACGGCGTCAACATCCCAAAATCCGGATTAAACATCCAAATTAGCGGAATATGCGAAGCAAAACCGTGTTTCTTTTCCGTAAATCATAGGATATCTCATCGTACGTTTAAAAATCATGAGATTCCCAATAATTGGGTGGCATTTTGCGATGTAATTTTCGCGATTTCCTCGAAAGAAACTTGTTTGATTTCCGCAGCCGCTTCGGCAACAAGGCGCACATAAGCGGTCTCGTTCCGCTTGCCCCGGTACGGGTGCGGCGTCAAGTACGGCGCATCCGTTTCGATGAGCAGGCGGTCGAGCGGCACTTTGGCCAGCACTTCTTTCGGCTGCCGCGCATTTTTATACGTGATCGGCCCGCCGAACGAGATGTAAAAATTCATGTCCAGGCACTGTTTGGCCGTTTCCCAGCTGCCGGAAAAACAGTGCATGATGCCGCCTACTTCATCGGCCTTTTCTTCTTTCAGCAGCTTTACGATATCTTCATGGGCGTCCCGGTTATGGATGATGATCGGCTTGCCGATCTTGCGCGCCAGCCGGATCTGCTCGCGGAATACGTTGTGCTGGATGTCGCGCGGCGACGTGTCCCAGTAATAATCGAGGCCGATCTCCCCGATGGCCACCACTTTTTCATGCTTGCACAGTTCCTCAATCCAATCCAAATCTTCCGGTTTCATGTCTACGGCATCCTGCGGATGCCAGCCGACGGCGGTGTATATAAAGTCGTACCGCTCGGCGAGGGCCAGCGAGGTCGGTATCGTTTCCCGGTTGAATCCGATATTGACAATACGGGTTACGCCGTTGTCCAAAGCCCGTTGAATCACTTGTTCGCGATCTCCGTCGAATTGCCTGGCGTTCAAATGTGTATGCGAATCGGTAAGCATTTCAATCTCCTCTGCTTCAAATTTCGATAAAAGCCGCTAACCGTCCTAAAGCCCAAGCAGGCGGCGCACTTCGGAAGGGAGCCGATCCGCCCTGTCCCGGAGCAGATCGGCCGGATAGTAAATATGGTGCCGGCCTTGTCGAATGCCGCTGATCGAGCGGACAATTTCCGATTTCCGCGATATTTCGACCATTTCGTTTTGCTCGTTCAGCAAATAGATCGGCAGTTTTTCTTCCGATTCCCCCGGCCGGTATACATCATAAGGGAGATCGGTGGGAAAATCAATTTCCAGGTAATATTCGGGAGGAATTCCGGCAAGCTCCATGCTGTTTCGCAGTGTTTCGGCGGCATGTTCGTCCAGTTCATCCGTCGCCGCGTATTTGAACAGTTTGCGGTGCATAAACCTGCGGCACAGGTCGGAAAGCACCGGATCCGCTTCGCCGCACCACTGCATAAACGCCATCTGCATAAACGATTCGTCAAGCAGCACATACTGTTCTATCGTCAGCCGCCGCTCGAACAGTTCCGGCAACGGGTGGACGATGAAGCGAAAACGGTATCCCTGTTCGTACAGCAGCTTCGCTCTTTCGAATATTTTGCGCAAAATGATTTCCGAACTGCGGGTAACCGGATGAAAATAAACTTGCCAATACATCTGGTAACGGGACATCAAGTAATCCTCGACCGCATGCATGCCGCTCTCCTTGACGACGATATGCCCGCGGTAAGGTCGTACGACCCGCAGTATCCGCTCCAAATCGAAGGTGCCGTAGTTGACCCCGGTAAAATACGCGTCCCGCAGCAAATAATCCATCCGATCGGCGTCGAGCTGGCTGGTGACGAGACTGACGACGATTTCTTTGTCGTACGTCTTTTCGATGACTTGCGCCACTTTTTGCGGAAACGACGGGGACACATCCCGCAATACTTGGTGCACTTCCGTATTCTCCAACAGCATGCGGCATGTCCATTGCTCGTGGCGGATGCCAAACACCCGTTCCATCGAGTGGGAAAACGGGCCGTGTCCGATATCGTGCAGCAACGCGGCGCACAAGCAGAGCAATTTTTCTTCCTGCGGCCAGCCTTCGTACCGGTTGCGTTCGAATTGTGAAATGATTTTGCGGGTAATCTCGTACACGCCGAGCGAATGGGAAAACCGGCTGTGTTCGGCGCCGTGAAACGTATGGTAGGAAGTTCCGAGTTGGCGGATGCGGCGCAATCTTTGAAACTCTTTCGTATTGATCAAATTCCATATCGTTTCATCCTGAACATAGATGTATTTATGGACCGGATCTTTAAACACTTTTTCCTCCCGCAGCTGACGGTTCATTCCGAAACCCCCTCTCCAAATTTCATAAAAATTTAACAAGTTTTTAACTTTTTCGACAAAATTCAAGCAATTTGTCGAAAAATATCTGATTGCGCGTTTCCAATATTCGCACTGCCGTTCCAGTCGCCGTATGGCTTATCCGTCTTGGAACCATCCAACAATTCAAAAGCGATCGTTCCGCTCCATATGGTCCCGACGCCTTTCGTTCCGGTGTCCATCCGCCAAAATCACCCAAAAACCTTCCCATTTCCGCGAATTATTCCACAAATTTACATTGACTATTATGGGAAACATTGGTACCATAATTGCGAGAACTATGTCGAATAATGACGAATTAATATTCTGGGAGGAGAAACACCGATTATGATGAAATCCACCGGCATTGTAAGAAAAGTCGATGAACTGGGTCGCGTTGTGATTCCGATCGAGCTTCGCCGCACTCTCGGCATCGGGGAAAGAGACGCGCTGGAAATTTATGTGGACGGCGAGCGAATCATGCTGAAAAAATATGAGCCTGCGTGCATTTTTTGCAGCAACGCCGAGAATGTTACATACTTCAAGGGAAAAATCGTCTGCAACGATTGTTTATCGGAAATGCCAACACCTGTGACAAAATAAAAAAAATAGGTTATAATAGAACTTGTGAACGTTGTTAATTCTAACCTTTTTCATATCTCCTTTCATCTCCCTAAGTTGTTTGTCTGCAACTCGCTTAGGGTATTTTTTTTCGCTTCCAACTCAAATCAAGCGGTTGTAAAGCTCCCGTTTGGGCAAGCCGCGATCGGCCGCCGCCTTTTTTAAAGCTTCCTTCCGGCTGCCGCCCTGTCTCATGTAATGCTCGACATGCTCTTCCACCGAGAGCAGGCGCCACCATGTTCCGTCTTCTTCCCCCTGTTCCTCCCGCGTGCTTCCATGAACCACGATGCAGAACTCTCCCCGCGGTTGATGTTGTTCGAGAAACGCAAGGCATTCGCTTACCGTGCCGCGAATGATTTCCTCATGCTTCTTCGTCAATTCCCGGGCGAGAGCGACGGCGCGATCCCCCCATACTTCGAGTATGGCCCGCAATGTTTTTTCCACGCGATGAGGCGCCTCGTACAATACGATCGTCTGCCTCGCCCGTTTTAATTTCTCCAATGATTCGCGCAATTCCTTTTTCTCCCGGGGCAAAAAGCCGGCAAACAAAAACGCGTCCGTCGGCAGGCCGGACACGGTGAGAGCGGATAATGCGGCGTTCGCTCCCGGTATCGGAATCACGTTCACCCCGTTGTCGATCGCCAGCTTGACCAGGTCGAAGCCGGGATCGGATACGGCAGGCATCCCGGCGTCGCTGACGAGCGCGACCGATTCGCCGTTCAACAGTTTGCGCAGCAGTTCCGGTCCGCTAGTCTGCTTGTTATGTTCATGGTAGCTGACGAGCCGGGCGGCAATGTCGTAATGGGCCAGCAGCTTGCGCGTCTGCCTCGTGTCTTCGGCGGCGATCCAGTCCGCTTCCTTCAGCGTTCTCACCGCGCGGAACGTCATATCCTCCAGATTGCCGATCGGCGTGGCGACAAGGTAGAGCGAGCCTTTGCCGGAACCGTGCGAACCTGGCTCTTCCTGAAAACTTTTCTGAATGTTCAATGTTCATCCCTCTTTTTGCACATGTTTTCATTCGTCAGCGCCGCCAGCGCCCAGCTCCCGGGCGCGTCCATAGTATACATCCAGCAGCTCCCGGCAATATTCGCCCCGCTCATTGTACACGATGAGCGGCGGCAGAAGCCGGATTTCCGCCTTGCCGTCGCGCAGCGCTTCAATCAGCACCATATTCGCTTCGTCCGACAAACGGGGATGCACGAAGCGGATTCGTTTCGGTTCAAGCCGATACCGGCGCATGACGGTGATGATTTCCGCCAATCTCGCCGGACGGTGCACCATCGCAACTCTTCCTCCGGTCCGTACCAGCCGGCTGGAGGCGGCCACGACGTCTTCCAGCGTGCAGTATATTTCGTGGCGGGCGATGGCCACATGCTCGTTCTCGTTTTGTTCCCCGGCCGCGACGGGAAGATACGGCGGATTGACGGTTACCGCATCAAAACGGCCGTAACCGAGCATATGGTGGATTTGGCGCACGTCACCGTGAATCATGTCAATCCGGTGCTGCAAACGGTTGATGCGCACATTGCGCACCGCCATATCGGCCAGCCGTTCCTGAATTTCCACGCCCACGATGCGGGCCTGCGTCCGGGTGGATAAAAGCAGCGGAATGACCCCGTTGCCGGTGCACAAATCGACGATGCTCCCTTTCGGGGGAACGGTGCAAAACCGGGCGAGCAAAACGGCGTCGAGCGAGAAGCTGAACACTTCGCTGCTTTGAATGATTTTCAAATCTGAAGTCAACAAATCGTCTATTCGTTCTTGAGGATATACGATTACGCTGTTGTCCATACGGCTCCTTTATTTTCCGACGAGGTAAAAAACCGTAGAGAGCAAGCATCCCTACGGCGTGTTTTCGTTATTTGTTTAGAAAAGAGAGGCAGAAGAGACAATCTCCCTCCGTGCGCAAATGCCCGTAATACACGTTGCAAATATGAAATCCTTCATAATATAACCGCGCCAGGTTGTCATAGCCTTCCCCGACGACGACCTCTTCTTCCGGTCCGTGCGGACCGGGAACCGGCAAAGCGTCTTTCTTTAATAATTTGCGCAATTGCTGATTCTCTATGCTTAACCGCTTGTTTTCCTCCAGGAGGAGAATAATCCGTTTTTTGAGTGAACCGAGATCCCCGTGAATACTGCCCATTTGCTCTTCGATTTGGTTGAGCTGCAAAAAAATGTCCTTTTTGTCCACTGTTCCACCCTCGGCTATCAAAATCCTCTATTCCTGTACTACGACATCGTCCAGAGGCAGTTCCATCACTTTGTCCAGTTCGAGCAATTTGACCTGCACCTTCTGCCCGTTCAAATTTAAGCCGACCACTTTGCCGTCGCCTAACGAGGTGACGACGCGGCTGCCGACCGCCGGCAGTTCTTCCTTGGCGCTTTCATAATTGTCGTGTTCGTATTTCAGGCAGCACATGAGCCTGCCGCATAGCCCCGATATTTTTGTCGGATTGAGAGACAAATTTTGATCCTTGGCCATTTTAATCGAAACCGGTTCAAAATCCCCCAAGAAGGAGGAACAGCAAAGGATTCGTCCGCAGGGGCCGATTCCCCCCAATATTTTCGCTTCGTCGCGCACGCCGATCTGTCTGAGCTCGATGCGCGTGCGGAAAATACTGGCCAAATCTTTCACGAGCTCGCGAAAATCGACACGGCCTTCAGCGGTAAAATAAAATATGATTTTATTGCGATCGAACGTATATTCCACGTCCACCAATTTCATTTTCAATTGATGTTGTTTGATTTTTTCCAGGCATATCGTGAACGCGTCCCGGGCGGCCGCTTTGTTCTCCTCCACAATTTTCGCGTCTTTCTGGTCCGCGATGCGGATCACTTTTTTCAAAGGGAGGACGACATCGTCTTCGCCGACCGTCCTTTTCCCGATGACCACGCTGCCGTACTCGATTCCGCGGGCCGTTTCCACGATGACATGCTGATCTTTTTCCACCGGCTCTTCGTTCGGATCGAAATAATAGATTTTGCCGGCTTTTTTAAAACGGACGCCTACCACACAATACAAACCTACCCCCCCTGTACTTCAATGATAAACTGCTCCAAAGCAAGCTGGGGATTGACATGGAATCGTAACCTTTTTTGCGCTTCGACCGCCTGCTCCATGCAGTGGACCCAACCTTCCGTATTCCGGGAGAATGCATGCTCCGCCATCCAGTCCGATTGATCTATATAGACGATGCCTTCTTTGCGGCCAGTTTGTATATGAATCATATCTTTAAACCATAGAACGAACAAGTCGAACATCGTATCGATATGGTGAACCAGCTCGGTTTTCACCACTTTCTCGTGTACGGTCACGAGCGCGGAAGCAGCCTTGCTTGTGCACTCCTTAGCTAATTGTATCACTACATTTCTCGTTTCTGCAAACCAATTTAATTGGATCAGTTCTCTGGCGGCATCGGGACCGGCGGCAAGATGAACGGCCGGGCGGACAAGCGCGGGGGAATAGCCTTCTTCGATTAACGCCGGAATCATTCGCTGCGGAGCGATGCGCGTAAAAGGCACCCACTGGGCCCGCGATTGGATCGTCGGCAGCAGGGCTTGTCCGTTTTCCGCAATGAGAATGGCCACAGTGGCGCCGTGAGGCTCCTCCAGAAATTTGAGCAAGCTGTTCGCCGCCTGCACGGTCATCCGATCCGCCTGATCGATAATATACACTTTGGTTTGCGAGGCGGCGGAACGGTATGCGAACAGCTTCTGCAGCTCGCGGATTTGTTCGATCTTGATAGAGGCGCCGTCAGGCTGGACAAAGAAAAGGTCCGGATGGTTGCCGTGTTCGACTTTCCGGCATTCCAGACAGTTTCCGCACGAATCGCCGTTTTGCTCCAAACAAAAAACAGCTTTGGCCAGCGTCAAAGCCATTTTTCTTTTGCCCGTTCCTGCCGGGCCGCTGAATATATAGGCATGCGACAATTTGTTTTG
Organism: Paenibacillaceae bacterium; assembly: GCA_041686835.1. Taxonomy (GTDB): domain Bacteria; phylum Bacillota; class Bacilli; order Paenibacillales; family JAWLCZ01; genus JAWLCZ01. Next base: position 19,937 of record JAWLCZ010000039.1, read on the forward strand.
CCGCAAGCCGTTTTGCAGCAACCGCTTGGCGCGTTCTTGCCCGATGATCGATTGAAATGACATCGTTATTTCACTCCGTCTGAAAAACTTCTATCGAAGCCTTTCAAAGATGTGGGTTCGTTCAAAATAATAAATTCATGAGCATTCCGCGAATTTCCCCGACTTTATGCAAAATCTCGATTCTCCCTTGTTCGCTTTGCAGCAGCTCGTCCGCCATTTCAAGAAGATGGCCGTCGATTTCCTCCAGCAGCTTGTACCGCTTCGTCCGTCCCCTGCGATCCCATCCTCTCGTCTCCTTTAAGCCGACGCCCCTGCGCACCGTTTCGTCAAGAAATCGTTTGACAAGCTGTTTGTATTGGCGCAGTTCGCGCACGGTCATCGACTTGGCAAGACGTTCTCCCTGCTGATGGATTTCTTTCAGCTTCCGCTGAAGCTCTTCGCGGGAAGACTGCTTCTCCTGCTGCCGCATCGCATCGGAGAAGCTTTTCGCCATAATTTGTTGGGACGAAGCGTTGTCGGAAATTTTTACATCGCTGCCCAGCGGCCGCCATCCCGGATTGATTTTCACGATTTCCAACCTCTTTTCTTTCCGCGCGACATACGGCGGTTATCCAGTACACGGAACGGACAAAGCCCGACCTGCCCGCCGCACTCGGTCATCAGGTGGGCCCGTACAAACGGTTATCGGCGTCCGGACTTTCAGAAGTGTTCAAATCTTTCCACCGGGATGACAAAGATCGCCGCTCCGCCGACCTGCACCTCAACCGGAAACGGAATATACGAATCCGTCGTTCCGCCCATCGGCGACACAGGCGTTACAAGCTGCTCCCTCACCTTGCAGTTCGACTTGATGACATTCAGCACTTCCTGCACCCGGTCATCCTCGATGCCAATCATAAACGTCGTGTTTCCGGCGCGTAAAAATCCGCCCGTACTGGCGAGCTTTGTCGCCCGGAATCCTTCTTTTACAAGCGCATTGGATAAACGATTGCTGTCTTTGTCCTGCACTACGGCAATGACCAGTTTCATCGTTTGTCCCTCCTTTTAATTATATCTTATTTATGAGATGAATGGTTGAGTAAACGCATGCAGTCCGCGGCTATATCCCGTGCGACCCAATCTGCCGGGCGATTGGCGTCGATCAGAACGACACGCTCGGGTTCCGAAGCGGCAATGCGCAAAAATGCTTCGCGAACTTTCCGATGATAATCGAGCTGCTTCTGCTCGATTCGGTCCAGCGGTTCCGGCTGTTCGCCGTTTGTCCTTCCGCTCAGGCGGACGCGGCTCACCTCGGCCGGGATGTCGAGCATATAAGTCCGGACAGGCTCCAGTCCGGAGCTGGCGAAACGGTTAATCTTCCTCACCATCGCCTCATCGATGCCGAGGCCGTAGGCCTGGTAAGCGATGCTCGCGTCGATATACCGATCGCACAGAACGATGCGGCCGCTCTCAAGAGCCGGAATGATGCGTTCATGCACATGCTGGGCGCGGGACGCGGCATACAATAACACTTCCGTTTGATCGGCCATCGCTTTGTTTTCGAGTGAAAGAAGGATGGCGCGAATTTGATCGCTGATCGGCGTTCCTCCCGGTTCACGGGTCGTCACGACATCGTGTCCCAGCTTCGACAAATGATCCGCGAGCCTTTTGAGTTGCGTCGTCTTTCCCGCGCCGTCCGGCCCTTCAAAAGTGATGAATAGTCCTGGCACGTTATCCCTCCGTTGCTGTATAGTATGCTGCATTCTCTTATCGGGCTACTGGAAATGATCATAAACGGCCACCGTGTTCAGCCGGGGATCTTTCGCACCTTGAAATTTGGCGCCGGCCTCGGCAAGCGACTGCAAGTACCGGGCGGTTTCCGCAGTGATGACTTCACCCTGGTAAACGACCGGAATGCCCGGAGGATAAGGAACGATCATTTCTGCCGAGCGTGCATGGACAGCCTCTTCCAGCCGTACCGTGCGAATCTTTTCTTCGGAAGCCGTTTCGGAGAAACTGTGCAAATCGAACGAAACCGGGGGAGATATCGCTGTATACTGAGGTATGCTATATCTATTCGCCGCAAATCGCCGATTTTCCTTCTTTTGCAGGTGAAATTGCCGGGAAATTCGCAAAAATGCCGAAGCAAGACGTTCCGCGTCATCCATTTCCGAGGCGAGACTGAACACCAGCAGCACGTGCCGCGCGTCCGCCATCTCAACCATGCAGCCAAAGCGCTCCAATTCCCTTTGCAGCGCAAATCCGCTTAATGTTCCGGTCGCGTCGCAAACCGTCACTTTGAACGGATCCAGCGTTTCGTATGCGCTTGTTTCCGGGGCTTTACGGACGATGCGGAAGCACGACAACGGCTTCATCCTTTGATGGAATGCATGTACGGCGGCCAGCCCTTCGGACAATCGCTCCCTTCCGTGCATATGCATCGTTCGGCGGGCCAGGTCAAGCGAGGCCATAATCGGATAAGACGGGCTGGAGCTTTGCAGAATCGACAAGTTCCGGCTCAGCGCGTTCCGATCGATCCGTTCCCCCTGCACATGAAGCATCGCGCCCATCGTCATCGCGGTGAGCATCTTGTGCGTGGACTGGACGACGGCATCCGCGCCGCATGACAGTGCGGACGGCGGAACGTCCGGATGAAAGCCGAAATGGGCGCCGTGCGCTTCGTCGACAAGCAGCGGTTTGCCGTAATGATGCGCAATTCGGGCGACGGCGGAGATGTCGATGCCCATTCCGTAATAATTGGGATTCGTCAGCAGCACGCCTTTCGCCTCAGGGTATGCGGCGAGCGCACGATCCACATCTTCCGGCCGGACTCCCGCGGCCAGACCGGTTTCCTCATCCCATCTCGGAGACAGGAACACCGCTCGCGCCCCCGCCAGCATCAATCCGTGAATAACCGATTTATGGACATTGCGCTGCACAATCAATATATCGTTTCTCCGGCATACCGTCAGGATCATCGCCAAATTGCCCACGGTGCTGCCGTTTACGAGAAAAAACGTCTTTTCCGCTCCGAAACATTCCGCCGCAAGCCTTTGAGCTTCCAGGATGACTCCGTCCGGATGATGCAGATCGTCGAGGCCCGTAATCTCCGTATAATCGATCGACATGATTCCCGAAAAAAATTCGGCTTCCTCAGTCATTAGCGGCTTCCCCGATTTGTGTCCCGGCACATGGAAACTAACGTGTTTTTTCCGGTAATGCGACACCATTTTTTCAAATAACGGCGCATGTGTACGATCCATGGTTTAATCCGTCCTTTTGCTTGTCTCTATAAATCTATACTACATCAAACGTGCGCAAAAGAAAAAAGACCCCTTACCGGGGAACCCTGCCATGTCCAGCGCCATTCGGCGCGTTAAGCGTCTCTCTTATACCAGATACGCTTCATCTGGTTTATAAAAAAAGGATACTTTGCATCCTTCACATCCGTGCGCACCATTTCCTTCTCGCAATCGACGCAAATAAACTCGGAGCAAATCATGATTCCCTCATGCCGCACTTGTTCGCAAATGATGCACGTCAGACCGGTTTCGTTTTCCATAACACCCCCGCCTTTCTCTCTTTTTCCTATTAGTATGCCACAAACTCTATCCTCTTAAACTTAATTTCGTATCGCATCAAAATCATTCGTTTGTATATTGTTATGTTGCCATGCGGCAAGAGGTGTTTGTACATTCACGGGTTATCCTGAATCAGGACCATATCCCGGCGCCTGTCGGCAGGCTCGTCTGTCCATTTGCCCCATTCGGGCGATATGGATGCAATCCAAGCGCAAGCGCGCAAGCCGCAAAGGTTTGTTCCGCTCGGCGGCATAATGTGAGATAATAGATGCAGGCCATTTGCAAATTCGATGGAGGTTCGTATGAGCAGGCATCGTATGTCTCAAGATTCCACCATTTATCAATATACGTTAGTCGGAAAAATTCCCTTCAGCGATATATTCAACGTCCTATATTTTACGGTGCTGCTATTGTTCCCGGTGATGGAAATTCTGCTGTCCGGATGGAGCCAATTGATATCGTTTCTGCTCGGATTCGGTTTAGTGCAAGTGCTGCATCTGTTCATCATCCGGGCGATGCTGTCCATTCAACCGGAATCGGAAGCATCCTCCTGGTCGCTCCAGTTCCGCCCGCCATGGATTGGCGTGCTTCCCAAACAGTTTTGCTCTGTCGGATTGTTTCAACGAGTGCATGTTCAGTTGCTGTGGATTGGGCTCGCTTTTATCGGCTGCCTCGTGCCGTGGACATCCGCGGCGTTTCTTTGCACACTCGTATACATACACGTATGGATTCTGCTGCCGCGGCTCCTGATCCTCATGATGCGCAAGGAAAACTCGGCCATCGTGAAGCTGGGCGAGCGCGACGTTTCGTATTATAAACCGTAGAAATTAGGAAAAACCGTCCGGGCAAATCACCGGACGGTCCTTATGTGCAAACCCATACATTCGAGCGTTATAAGGGAATCGGGTATGGGGTTCCAAGAGAGGATATCGTGCAAAAAATACAATTTATATGCTCTGTACTTGCTGTTCGTCCGTTTATGTTGCACGAAATGCAACTTATTGGGGTCAAAACGGGCGAAGATGACGATTTTACCGGTTTATGTTGCACAAAATGCAATCTACTGCGCTCCGTGCCCTTTTCCCTGGGGATATGTTGCATTTTGTGCAACATATGCTGGCGATTGCCTCCGATTCGAATCGTTGTACTCTTTGACTTCGTCAAGGGGTACAACGATTAAGCGAACTTAAACCATGTTTTATCATCAAAAAAGACCGGTTCCAACTATCGGAACCGGTCTTTCTCCTTTATTTCCGCATGAATCTCACGCGGACTCGACATTGGCTCGCTTGGCAACGTCCTACTCTCCCAGGACCCTTCGGTCCAAGTACCATCGGCGCTGGAGGGCTTAACGGTCGTGTTCGGGATGGGTACGCGTGGTT
>JAWLCZ010000040.1:0-24715 GCA_041686835.1 Paenibacillaceae bacterium
TCCATTTGCCGGAAGATCATTTCCACTCCTTCGGAAAAAGAGTCGAAATCTTTATTGTCCCTGCTGGCGGAAATCGCCCGTTCGAAATTGTCCATGACGGGCAGCAGCCGCTCAAGCAGCTTCATGGAAGCGTATTTGGCAAACTCCTCTTTTTCCTGGCGCGTGCGGCGGCGGAAGTTTTCGAAGTCGGCTTGAACCCTGAGATATCGCTGGTAATGTTCGTCCGCCTGCTTGCGCAGTTGTTCCAGCTGATCCTCCGGGCCGGCAGCGGCGGTATCCTGCTCCTCTCCGCTTTCATCGTTTCCGGTCGGCTGTTCCGTACTGCTGTCCGCCGTTTGTTCGCCGTTTTCAGGATATGTAGCCTCTTCGTTCTCCGCCGCGGACGGTTGTTCGGTTTGCTGCTCTTGTTCCTCGTTTGCCTCGTTTACCGCTTTGGATTCGACCGCTTCCTTGTCCGTGTGGTCCATTCCTGTCACCTCCTTAATATTTGCAAACCGTTCTCCTTGTTTCGATAGGAATATGCAGGCCGGTGAAAATGCGTGTTAACAGTTTTCCCAGCAGATCAGCATCATAAGCATCCACCGGAACGTTAAGCGTCATCCGGCTTCATCTTAATGACGCTGTGAATGCGCAGCACCGCGCAGGCCACTTCGCCGGCCGCTTGAAGCGCGTGCGCTTTGACGATGGCCGGATCCGCGATTCCGTTCCGCAAGCAATCGGTCAATGCCCCGGTGTCGCAGTCGATGCCGATGGCGTCGGAACCTTCGGCAATTTGCGCCGCCCGGACTTCCTCGACCTTTTCCAGCGGATTGAAGCCCGCGTTCACGACGATTTGCGCTAGCGGTTTGCGCAGCGCTTGAGCGACCGCGGCAATGCCGAACCCTTCCATTCCTTTCACGGTTTCCCTGTACCGTTCCAGTTCATGGGCAACGGCGATTTCCACAGCGCCGCCGCCGGGCAAATAACCGCCGCGAACCGCCGCCTGCACGGCCGCAGCCGCATCTTTGGCGATTCGGGCCCGTTCTCCGACAACCTCTGCCGTCGCCGCTCCGACGACCACCGTAACGACCGGTTTCCCGCTGCCGCCGGCAAGGCGCACCCGTTCCAGCTTCGGATCGTAGTACACTTCCTCTGCGCGGCCGAGACAGGACGCGAGTTCCTCGGCGGATTTGTTCAGAGCCATTCGTTTGAGCGGCCTCGCGCCGGTAAATTCGCAAATGCTTTGCACATCCCGGCGCAGCGCCCTCCGGATGAGCATAATTCCGTGATCGGCGCAAAACTGCTCCGCTTCCGGGGCGGCTCCCCGCTCAACGACAATAAGCCCTACTCCGATGGAAACGAGCTTTTCCAACTGGGCTTTAAACTGTTGTTTCAATCCGATATATTGAGCGAACCCGGCCTCGGTCGCCAGCGCTTCCTCATCGAGCGTTTCCGGCTCCAGCGCGTCCTGAACGACAAGAACGGCCGTTCCGCGCGCAGCCGTTTCCGCGTGCGCTTCAAGCGGCTTGCCGCCGATGAAAATGCCGGGCCACACTTCGTTTGCCGCTTTTTCATGAGCGAAAACCGTATCGGCGAAACGAAACTCGTCATCGAGCAAATGCCGGGTGCCGAGCCTTTCCGCCGCAGTGATGACTAATTCCGCGATATCGCGCTGCTCCCGACCGGCAATAAGGGCAATCCGCCGCAGCATCGGGTCGTCCAGCCCCTCAATCGGGCGGGCGCGCGACGTAAGTCCGGCGATGGCGCGTTCGATGCCGTCCCGGATGCCGTGAACGATTTTCGCCGCCGGCACGCCGCGGGTGACGTGCGCCGCCCCTTCGCTTACCAGGGCGCCGGCAAGCACCGTCGCCGTTGTCGTGCCGTCCCCCACGCGGCTTTGCTGGGAGCGGGCGACCTGGATCAGCAGCCGGGCGGCGGGATGCGACACGTCCATTTTATCCAGAATGGTCACTCCGTCGTTCGTGATGATGACGTCCCCTCGCGCTCCGACGAGCATGGCGTCAAGGCCTTTCGGCCCGAGCGTGCCTTCCACGGCCGAACATACCGCGCGTATCGCGGCGGCGTTGTTGAGCAGCGTCGAGTAGCGTTCTTCCCCTTCCATATTCCCTTGCTTCGTTTGGCTCATGAAATGGCTAATCCTCTCCGTTATGAGTTGAGATAAAACGAGACCCGCCGCTTACTTGTACCAGCGCGCGAACATAACGGCCAAATCTTTGGACAAATGATCGAGCAGGCTGATCACTTTGCCGTATTCCATCCGGGTCGGTCCGAGAATGCCGATCGTTCCGAGCGACTGGCCTTCAATCGAATAGGTCGCGGTAATCAGGCTGCAGTTGCTAATCGCATCCACACTGTTCTCCGTGCCGATTTTGACCTGGATGCCTTCGGGCATGGAACTGAACAGCCGCATCAGCGTATGCGTTTCGTCAAACAGATCGAGGATGGATTTCACTTTCTCCACATCCCTGAATTCCGGCTGGATCAGCATATTGGACGTACCGCTCAGGAAAATGCGGTTATCGTCGTCGTTTTCGAACACGGATTCGATCATGCGGATCAATTCTTCATATCTGGACACATATTTGCTCAGTTCCGATCCGATTTCGTTGTACAGCTTCGATCTCAGTTGGAAAAGCGGTACGCCGACCAGCTTCGCGTTCAGGATCGACACCACTTTCTCGATTTCCGAAATCGGGATGCCTTCGGGAATCGTCACCACTTTGTTTTCCACGTGTCCGGTGTTCGTCACGATGATCGCTACGGCGGATTCATCGTTCAAAGGGACGAGCTGCATATGCTTCAGCGTAGCGCTGAACACTTCGGGACCGAGCACGATCGACGTATAGTTGGTCAAATTGGACAAAATCGTCGCCGCTTGCTGAATGACCTGCTCGGTTTCCTGAATTTTCTCGGCAAAGAAAGACTTGAGCACTTCCAGCTCATGTCTGGACAAATCTTCCAATTTGATGAGATGATCGACATAATACCTGTAGCCTTTATGAGAAGGAATGCGGCCGGCAGACGTATGCGGCTGCTCCAAAAAACCCATCTCCTCCAGATCGGACATCTCGTTGCGGATCGTTGCCGGGCTGAACCCGATGTCTCCGCGCTTCGATATCGTTCTGGAACCTACAGGCTCGGCTGAACGGATATAGTCGTCAACGATAATGCTCAATATCATTTTCTGGCGTTGCGTAAGCATAATTATCCTCCGGAAAGGCATGAAGCCGCGAAGGCGCAGCTTATGCCGAACATCGAGTTTTACGGACGGGGCTTTGCTCCGTCCGGCACAAATCCCGCCGCAAAGACGGGACTTTACCCGGATCGGGCTTCCGGGACAAAAATCCATCGAAAGTGATTAGCACTCGGATTAAATGAGTGCTAACCATCAATACAAAAATATCAGACCGGAACGCTTGTTGTCAAGTCAATCCAGTCTTTTCAACACGGCAATTTCGTCGCAGCAGTGCTGCTTTTTGCAGTGAATGCAGTCGATCCACACCTTTTCGGGGAATATTTCCTTGGGAACGACGGTAAATCCGTTTTTCTGGAAGAAAGCGACCTCATAGGTGAGCGCCATCACTTTCGGAACGCCCATTTCTTTGGCTTCTTCCACCAAAAAGTCGACAAGCTTCCGCCCGATCCCGGCCCCTTTGTATTGTTCCGTCACGCCAAGGGAACGGATTTCCACCAAATCCTGCCCGAGCCGGCACAGCGAACCGCAGCCGACAACGACGCCTTCCACCTCGGCCACGACGAAGCTTCCGATTTGCGCCGAGAGCGCCTCCCGCGTTCTCGGCAGCATAATGCCTTTTTCCGCATAGTGTTGAATAATCGCAAACAAAGAATCGACGTCGGACGCCGCCGCTTTTCTGCAAGTGGCCGTCACTGTGCCCATATCGCATCCCACCCAGGTCAAACTAGAAACATATGAATAAATATACATCATTGCGTATATGGAGCACAAGAGTTTTTTGCCCTTTCGGAACCGTTCCGGTCGGGTTTATTTCAGGCAGGCCAGACAATGCCCCGGCAGGCTCGGCAGGTTATAAAATAAATTCGGCGAAAACTTCGTTTCCGAGCAAAATGCCGCGTTCCGTCAAACGATACCCTTCCGGCGTCGATTCGAGCAAACCGCGGCCGAGCAAACGGCCGATCTCCCGCCCGAACACGTCGTCGACAGCGCAGCCGAACTGCGCAAAAAAGTCTTGCCGGCGAACCCCGCGCAGCATGCGCAAACCGACCATCATAAAATCTTCCATCGCTTCTTTCCGGCTTACCTCGCACGACTCCATTCTCGGCAGCCCTTTCTTCGCCGCGTCGATGTACGGCTGAACCCCCTTGACGTTTACGTGCCTGACGCCGTGCGCGTAGCCGTGCGCCCCCGCGCCGATACCGTAGTAGCTCTCGTTGCGCCAATACGTCATATTGTGTCTGCTCTCGTATCCCGGCTTCGCAAAATTGCTGATCTCGTACTGCTCGTATCCCGCTTCCTTAAGCCTTCTCATAATGAGCAAATACATCTGCAGCTCCTCCTCCTCGTCGGGAAGCGGAAGCTGGTTTTTCCGGTACAGCGTATGAAACAGCGTATTTTCCTCCACTTTCAGGCTGTAAATCGAATAATGCTCCAGACCGAGCGCGAGCGCGGCCGTCAGGCTGTCGTCCATCATGCCGACCGTTTGTTTCGGCAGACCGAACATCAAATCGATGGAAAGGTTGGTAAAGCCGGTTTTCCGCGCATTTTCGATGCTGCGGTACACGTCGTCCGTCGTATGGATGCGGCCGATTCGCTCCAGCAGCCCGTTATCGAACGACTGTACGCCGAAGCTGATGCGGTTTACTCCGCCGGCTTTCATCACGGCCAGTTTTTCTTCATCCGTCGTGCCCGGGTTCGCTTCCATCGTAAACTCGGCCGTGTCGCCGAACGGGAAATAGTTTCTCACGGCACGCAAAAAATAGTCCATCTGCTCGGGCATCAGCACGGTCGGAGTTCCGCCGCCGACGAAAATCGTCTCGATCCGTTCCGGAGGAATGAGCCGCACCGTCCGCTCCATTTCCCGTTCCAAAGCCTGCAAATATTCCATGACCGGCTGCCCGTTGACGATATAGGAATTAAAATCGCAATAATGGCACTTGTTCGTGCAGAACGGTATATGAATGTAAACCGCCTTGGGCGCCGCCGTCAGTTGAATCATCGTTCGTTCACTCCCGCTGGGTCGTTTATATGACATCGTATCACAAAAACGGGAGGAAGGCTAAGCAGGGAAAATTTGCCTACTCGTCCGCCAGCCACCGCCTGATAGAGGCAAGGAGCCGCTTCTCGGCTTCCGCATCGCCGCTTTTCCGGCAAAAACCGATGAAGTCCGCGGCGAAAATAACGGAATACACGTTCACTATGTTTCTCTCCCGCTCCGACAAGCCGAAACAGCGGCACAGCTCATCAATGTAAAACAGCGCATTCTCGTTCACGTCACAAACGACGGCGGTTTGCGTCAGCGCAATCATATATAAAGGATCGCCGTAACATACGCAGTCGAAATCGATGATCCCCTCCAGCTTGCCGTTTCGGATGATGACGTTTTTCGTCGTCACGTCGTCGAGGAAACAGACCGGTTCGATCCGGTCAAAATACGGCTGCAGCTGCGAAAGCTTCCGATCCAAACGCCCGATGTCTTCTGCGGTCAGGCTGCCCTGCGCGTTGGCGACGCTGTTTTTCCTGTTTTCGGCCACCAGGTCTCCCCACGTCCGATACGGGCCGGGTTCATCGTTGATCGGCACCCAACCGTATCCGGCGCCTTTCGGCAATTCGGCTACCTTGCGTTGAAACGCCGCAATTTGTTCGGCTACGGCCGTCATCTGCTCCCGGGTCATGCTGCCGAGCTCGTAGCCCAGATCGCGGCCGGGAATTTTTTCAAGCATCATGTAGTCAAAAGGAACCCGCCGTCTGCTCAAGTCGGAAAAAATGACGCGGGGAACGGGAAGCCCGAGCTCCGCCAATATGGATATATTTTTAACCGTCGCTTCATGACGTGCGGATTCTCGTTCGCCCGCACGATGATCTCTTTGTCCGGCAGAACGACATTATAGACGGTATTCGCGTGTCCGTAAGTCATCCTCTCCATGTGAAGAGGCTTTTCCCCCATAATTTCAACGACCCGTTGTTCGATTTGTTCCACGTTCATTCCGGCGTCCACTCTCCTTCGTATTGTACAATCATTATAGCGCCGATTCGCAAACGCGTAATAACTCCGGCGTCGGAACTTTTATTTATAGCCGTTTTTTCCGAAGCGGGCCGCGACGGCAGTGGGTTACGGACGGGGAAAATGTTTCCGCAGCCAGTCCGCGATCAACGCGATCAATCTTGAATCTATCGGCTGATCGAGGAGCGATTTGTACTCTTTTTTCAGCCCCAGCATCGTATGCGGTTTGGCGAATTTCCGCAAAATATGGTTCATCTGCGGGATGATGTGCCATTCCGCTTCGCCGTTTACCGCTTCGGCTATCACTTTGGCATGCTCCGGCTCCACTTGGATGTCGTTCGAACCGGTTACGGCTAACGTCGGGCACGTTACGCGGCGAAGATGCTCGAAGACGTCATAATCGAAATATTCGCGGAACCATTTGGCGTTAACTTTCGCGCCTTTAATGCGGACCGTGTCCGTTGTCGTTCGCCGTATTTTTTCAAATACTTCGTCCGTTTGCTTTTTCGCCTTGTTCGGGATGTTTAACAGACGAACGAGAAAACCTTTGAAACCGGTTGACGCTTCGAGTTCCCGAATCGCCATTTCCCCTTGTCTGCGCAAAATCTCATCCATCGGACCCGCCGCTCCCGAAAGCAGGATAAGCCCCTGCACCGGGCGCCTGGAATGAACCGCCGGAGCGATGAAGCATCCTTCACTGTGTCCGAGGATGATGATGCGGCCGGCGTCGACTTCGGGACGGGATTGCAAAAACCGTACGCACGCTTCCGCGTCGTCGACCAAATCCCATAATCCGGTTTTGTAATAATCCCCGCCGCTTGCGTGCGTTCCTCTTTTGTCGTAGCGCAGCGTAACGAATCCGAGTTCGCTGATGCGGTGCGCCAATTGTTTGTAAAGGTTCATGTTCAGCCCGCCGCCGTTGCCGTCGCGGTCGCTCTTTCCCGTTCCGGGAACGATGAGCACGGCTGGGAACGGTTCCGCCTGCGCCGCCGGAACGGCGAGCGTTCCCGCAAGCGGATAAACGCTCTCGATCGTCACATGGATTTCTTTGAAACGTTCGTTCATATTCCTCTACCCCTTGTCCGGTTTACGATTTGCTTCCGGAACGATAATCGTGGCAATCGTTCGGCGCCTCCTGCCGGGAGCCGGACGGTTGGCCATCGCTTTTTGAAAAAGGGCCGCGAGCGATTGGATGAATTCAGAGAACTCCTCGTCATCGAGATACAAGACGGCCTGCCGGTAACCGCCTCCGTCCCTGGCAAGATCGATGCGATCCTGCTCCAAATAGGTTCCATATTCCCCCATCATCGTTGCCAAAAACGTCATAAAATAGCGCATATGATCTTCCCGGGTCGCCTGGCGCAAATCTTCCTCCGTCACGTTATCCGCTTGTTCCGCCAACGCGTATACTCTTTCCACCGTTCCCCGTATTTGCTTTTGATCCACGACGGAGAGGAGTCCCGCCGCGGTCAATTTATTCAGATGCCTGTACATTGTCGCCTGAGGGACATCCGGCAGCAGTTCGGCCATTTGCTGAACGGTAAGACGCCTGCCCCCGGCCATCGTTTGAATGATGCGAATGCGAACCGGATGCAATATCAAATCGGCTTTGCTCAGTTTCACCCTGTCTTCCCCTTTTATTATTATTTTATATAATGATAATAATATAAAAATCGATAATACTCAATCGCAAAAAACGCCCCGCCGATGTGCCCGCACGGGCGCGGGGCGTCATTCCTTATTCGTCGATTTTCAACACGGCCATGAACGCTTCCTGCGGCACTTCGACGGTGCCGACCTGCTTCATCCGTTTTTTCCCTTCCTTCTGCTTCTCCAGCAGCTTTCTTTTCCGGGAAATGTCGCCGCCGTAGCATTTGGCCAGCACGTTTTTGCGCATCGCTTTCACCGTTTCGCGGGCGATGACTTTATTGCCGATGGCCGCCTGAATCGGCACTTCGAACATTTGCCGCGGGATGATCTCCCGCAGCTTCTCGCATAATACGCGGCCCCGCTGGTAGGCGCGATCCCGGTGCACAATGAACGAAAGCGCGTCGACCTTCTCCCCGTTGAGCAGGATGTCCATTTTGACGAGATTCGATTGGCGGTAGCCGGACAGCTCATAGTCGAAAGAAGCGTATCCTTTCGTGCTCGACTTGAGCTGATCGAAGAAATCGTACACGATTTCGGACAGCGGAATGTCGTAAGTGAGCGTGACCCGGTTCGTGTCCAAATATTCCATGTTCAGAAATTCGCCGCGCTTCGACTGGCACAATTCCATAATCGCCCCGACATAGTCGTTGGGCACGATAATCGAAGCCTTGACATACGGTTCTTCGACGCGTTCGATTTTACCGGTTTCCGGCATGTTCGTCGGGTTGTCGATTTCCAGCACTTCCCCGCTGGTCGTCGTGACCTTGTAGATTACGCTTGGCGCCGTCGTTATGAGCGGGATATTGAACTCTCTTTCAATCCGTTCCTGGATAATTTCCATGTGCAGCAGCCCGAGAAAGCCGCAGCGAAAACCGAAGCCGAGCGCCGTCGACGTTTCCGGTTCGTACCGGAGCGACGCGTCGTTCAGTTCCAGCTTCTCCAACGCTTCGCGCAGGTCGTCGTAATCCGACGTGTCGATCGGGTACAGTCCGCAAAACACCATCGGATTGATGCGCCGATAACCGGGAAGCGGTTCTGCGGCGGGGTTGGCGGCATCGGTGATCGTATCGCCGACGCGCGTATCCTTCACGTTTTTGATTCCGGCGACGACGAAGCCGACGTCCCCCACGTTCAGTTCATCGACGATGGTCATGCGCGGTTTGAACACGCCGACCTCAATCACTTCGAACGTTTTGTCCGTCGCCATCATTTTGATTTTCGATCCGGGCCTGATTTTGCCGTCCATGATCCGGACGTAAGTGATGACGCCTTTATACGGGTCATAGTGCGAGTCGAAGATGAGCGCCTTGAGCGGCTTGTCCGCATCTCCGGACGGCGCGGGCACTTTCTTGACGATTTGCTCCAATATTTCCTTGATGCCGATTCCCGCTTTCGCCGAAGCAAGCACCGCTTCGCTCGCGTCAAGGCCGATGATGTCTTCGATTTCCTGCTTCACCCTGTCCGGTTCCGCGCTGGGCAGGTCGATTTTGTTGATGACCGGCAATATCTCAAGATTGTTGTCCAACGCCAAATAGACGTTGGCCAGCGTCTGCGCTTCGATGCCCTGCGCCGCATCGACGACAAGCAGCGCCCCTTCGCAGGCGGCCAAGCTGCGGGATACTTCGTACGTGAAGTCGACGTGCCCGGGGGTGTCGATCAAATTGAGCACATATTCTTCCCCGTCGTCAGCACGGTAGTTCAGGCGCACCGCCTGCAGTTTTATCGTAATGCCGCGCTCCCTTTCCAGTTCCATCTGATCCAGCACCTGATCCTGCATTTCCCGGTTGGACAGCGCGCCTGTATATTCCAGTATTCGGTCGGCCAAAGTGGATTTGCCGTGATCGATATGCGCGATAATGCAAAAATTGCGAATCTTTTGTTGTCTGTTCTGATCGTCAGCCATTCTTTACCCCCACCAAAGCGCTAAAATAACTTTATTATACCAGTTGCCGGGTAACGCTTCAATGCGGCATTAATCGAGTATTCCGTCCAGTAACGATACGAATCCTTTAATGGCATAATGCGCCAATATTTGCAGCAGATCGCCCGTCTTTGCCGCCAGATGGCGCACCAACGGCCGCTCCCCGGAGTCGTGCGGTTCCACGGCTTCGGCACCCGCCAACCGCTCCGGCGGCCTCTCCGCTGCCGGCGGAGGGGCTTGTACGTTGGGCGCTCGCACCGCGGACGTCCCGGGTTTCCCGGCGACGTTCGCCTTAAGCGGCGCGTCCGCCGCCGTCTGTGCGGCCATCGGACCGTTGATGCGCTCGATTCCCCGTGTCGCCATGTCTACCCCGAAAAACATGCCCAAAACTACAAGCGCGCCGAGAAACATCATTTTCATCGCATAGCGAGGCATATTCATTCCCCACGTTTCCGCCATTTATCCGAATCGGACGCCCGCCGTCAGGACGTTTTTTTCACCAACGTATCCGCGGGCGCATTCACTTTTTCCGCCTGCCGATAAATCTCCGCGACGACCTGCGCCAGCACGTCGACGGTACGGTAGCACTCCTCAAGCGTGTTGTCCACTCCGCCAATCTCGATCAATATGCTGTGGGGGGAAATCGACTGGTTGTACTCCCCGTGCCCGGAAGATTTATTTTTGCCGAATATGCCCCTCGATAAGCCGGGATACCGCTTGTCCAGCTCGTCGCTAATCTGCTTGGCAAAATCGTCGTTTTTCCGCCAGTTCGGATTTCCGTGTCCGATGATGAAATACACTTGGGCATACGTTTTGCCGTTAATCGTTGCCGTCGTTTTGCTGCGTCCCTGCGAATCGCGGTGAATATCGATGAAATACTGCAGATCCGGGTTGACGGCGAACGCTTCCTTCACCGTGGCGGAAGAATATTTGTACGAGAAATTCCAGTTGTACCCTTTGATTTCCGTGGCATAATCTTTGCCCGAGTGAACCGCCCCTATGCCTAATCCTTCCAATTTTTCCGCCATTCTTTTCCCGAGCAGCGTCACGTTGATCTCCGCATCGTTGGCGTCTTTTTTCTTCGTCTTGAGCTCGGGATACCACGATTCCCGATTGTGCGAATGGTAAATAAAGACGACCTTTTTCTTTTCCGGCTGTTTCCCGGCCTGCGTGCCTCCCGGCGTTTCGTTCCCGGGCGGGCTCTGCGGATTCGCGCTGCCGCTGCCGGGTTCCGGCGACTTGCCGCCGTCCGTTCCGCTCAGCGTGCCGCCATCTGTTCCGTTTGGCGCACCTCCGTCTGTTCCGCTTGGCGCACCTTTGCCGCCGTCAGCCGTACCGCCGTTTGGCTGCGAGGGACGATGGGGCTTTAAACTGTCCGCCGGCGGATGGTAATCCTGAGGGTATACCGAAGTGTTCGTTCCCGAACCTTTATGCAGCAAAATTGCGCTGTCGCTTCCCATGAGCGGCACTTCTCTGGCGATAAAGCTTTTCGGATCCAGAGGATTTATGCTCGTTAAAAACTGGAATACGAATCCGGAAACGTTTTTCGGCGAAAACGTGGAGGCCTTCACATCGCGGTTCATATGGGCGACCTCCATCGCCATCATATCCATAAAAAATTGGCTGGAAACCGCCGCAGCGATTCCTTTCATCGAAGATACGGGCGATGTCGTCATTCGGGACTGTAAAAATCCCGCCAGCCCGAAAACGATGAAGAAACATAGCGTGCATACGGCCATCAGAGCAAACGCCCGGCCGACCGCACCCATTCTCCGGCCGAACTGTCCCGCTTTGCCGATATTTCTGCTCATCGTCGTCCATTTCATTCCAGTTCCTCCCGTCTTTCGATTGTCTTTGAATCTATCTAGTAAGCAATCTATGAAACGGAAGAAGTAGATAGAACCGGATAAAAGAAAAACTTTCGGCGTTCGGGGACAGAAAAAAAGCTCCTTACCGGAGCCGCGCAGAACGGGATATCGTATGAATACAGCCGATTTTCCATCCGTCATTCCATGTTTTTTGCAGTTGAAAATAGAGCGTCGTTTTTTGTTTCCCCGTACCCACGCGATAAATTTCCGTTTCGACGGGAATTTCCGTCAGCAACAGACCGGCGGTATCGGAGACGGGGAGAGAGGAACGCTGACGGACGGCCTTCACATTCCCCATGTTTTCCAGAAAAGACTCCAGCTGATTCCCGTTGCCGGGAGCGAAGCTCATTTCAAGCAGCTGCGAATCTTTTTCATGCAGCGCCGTCATGAACACCCGCACCAATTCGTCCGGGGTCAATCCGCGAAAATATTCCTCCAATTTCCCTGCGGCCCGGTAAACCATCAGTTGATGATCCGGGTCTTTGTTGCCGGATCCGTGCGTCACGCTGTCGAGAAAATGGATGCAAAAGTGACCGGAAAACGCGTTGCCGGAAATCCCGTCTCCGCCGTGCGGCATCCCGTTCATCGACGCGGCGATGAACCGTCCGTCTTTATGGACGAGAATCGCCCTTCTTTTCCAGCTCCATTCCCCGCCGTAAACGCGTTTCATCGTCTGCGTATCTTCTTTGGACAAAGGCTGGACATCGGCGTGATGTTTTCCCGCTCTTCGCTGCACGTTGAAGCGGAGCCCCGACTCCAGATCGATGACGGTAAACTTGCTTTTTCGCGAAACGATCTCCTTCGCGACGTCCCACGGCATGAGGGTTCCGTAGTGCGCTGCCCTTAACGAATCGGCGTACTGCCGGAGGCGGGCTTTGAGGGCACCGGGGAATTTCAACGCTTCTCCGTTCTCGGCGTCATATAAGGTGCCGGAACGATCCATGATATACGTCCCTTGCAATTTAGGGTGTTCAATCGTAACGTAAACGTCGGATACGGGAATATGACCCGCCTTGCTTTTTACCGATCGCTTTACGATGCGATCGAGCATGGGGCCTGAAATGACCGTCAGCTTCGACTGATGAGTCGCTCCCGGCGACGATTGAACGACAATAGCGAGCCGTTTGGCCGGTTCGGCGGAAACGGGATTCGCCGGATAAGTCAGAAGCATGCAGCCGAATAACAAGGTTGCGATTCTTTGGAGCATTGAACGTTTCCTCCGCAATCGAGTATAGGCTTAAATACGTCCGCTGCGCTGCGCAAAAGATGCGGCCTCAGTGCGTATAGGCCGCCACGTTGTCCGTGTCCACCGCCTCGTGCAGGGCCGCGTTTAATCCGCTGGCGATCATGTTGGCGATATCTTCAATAAATTGGTCGATTTCTTTCGGAGTGACAAGCAGATCGTGGCCTAGCGGATGGAGCACTTCTTTCACGAGCTGAAGCCGCTCGTTTTCTTCCATTCCGTCCAGCATCCCGAAAATTTGTTCGGTATGCCGCGTTTGCTTTTTAAAATGGCTGACGATCAATTCGATGCTGTTCGTGACAATCGTGGAGGCGTACACGACGGTCGGGACGCCGATCGCGATGACCGGGACGCCGAGCCATTCTTTCGTCAATCCTTTCCGTTTGTTGCCGATGCCCGATCCGGGATGGATGCCGGTGTCGGCAATCTGTATCGTCGTGTTGACCCGTTCCAGCGCCCGGGAAGCGAGCGAATCGACCGCGATGACCAGATCCGGCCTGGACTTTTCCACGATACCTTGAACGATTTCGCTCGTTTCAATGCCTGTCGTTCCCAGAACCCCGGGAGCCACCGCGCTCACTTGCCGGAATCCGGGATTCACTTTATCCGGCATCAACTCGAAATAATGCCGCGTCACCAAGACATTGTCCACCACGAGCGGTCCTAAAGAGTCCGGAGTCACGTTCCAGTTGCCTAACCCGATAATCAACACTTTTGCGGACGGCGCGATGCCGATTTTTTGCAGGAACGATTCGAACTCCTGCGCCAGCCTCGTCGCCACCCGGTTTTGCAAATCGGAATCCTTCTGCCTGAGCGCGGGAACTTCAAGCGTGATATAGTGCCCGGGCAATTTACCGATCGCATGCGCTCCTTCGTCCGTCAGCACGTCGATTCTCGTCACCGTAATGTCTCCGTCATGCTCCGTTTCCGTACGCACCCCGGGAATCTGGTCGCTGCCGGAGGAACGGGAGGCGATCTCTTTGGCCTCCAGCGCCAGATCGGTTCTTTCCGAAAATTTGCTCCAATCCATGATACCCGTCTCCTTTCATTCAAATCGTTCCCACTTATTTTGCAATGTTGCCCGGCGTCTTATACCCGTTTGCTTGTGCGCCTTTTCCCGCCGTTGCCCCTCTTATCGCATGTGCGCTTTACGCTATTGCATTTTGCCTATGCGCGTGGTAGAATGTCTAAAGTTGTGAAAAATACCGGTTCAAAATGGGTAACGGTTGTTTGTCGAGGAGGTGAATGCAATGCCTAACATCAAATCTGCGATCAAAAGAGTGAAAACGAGTGAAAAGCGCCGTCTTCGCAACGCTTCGCAAAAATCCGCCCTTCGTACTGCGGTAAAGGCTGTTGAGGTTGCCGTAGCGAACAATGACGTGGAAAACGCGAAAGCAGCCCTCTTGACTGCAACCAAAAAGTTGGACAAAGCAGTAACAAAAGGATTAATCCATAGAAACGCAGCTGACCGCAAAAAATCGCGGCTGGCCAAAAAAATCAATTCGCTCATCGCTCAAGCTTAACCGCGAACGCAAAAAGTCCATGAACGCTCAAAAGAGCGAAATCATGGACTTTTTTCTTGCCTTTCCCGCAGCGGACTAGCCCGCCAATGAAAGCACAAACATTTCGAGCCCTAGCACCTTGTCGATTTTACCGCTTTTCATTTGGTAATCAAGCTCGGCCAGCCGCGCCAAAATGGCGTTTAACTGCTGCGGAGTATAGGCCCGCCCTTGTTCCCCGGCCAGTTTCACGGCATAGGGATGAAGACCGAGCTTCCCTGCAATCTGCTGCTGGGAATACCCTTGGCGGGACAATTCCTTTACCTGCAAAATGATGCGAAACTGGCGCGCCATGAGCAACAACAGCTTGATCGGTTCTTCGCGCCGGTTCAGCAGATCGTACAGCATATCGAGCGCTTTCTTCATTCGCAGCCTGACGATTTCTTCAATCAGGATGAACACGTTCTGTTCCGTGCTGCGGACGACCAGCTGCTCGACCGAATGCTTCGTAATTTCCCCGTCGGAACCCGCAAACAGGCAAAGTTTTTCGATTTCCCCCGCAAGCGCCTGCAAATTCGTCCCCGCACTGACAATCAAGCTTTCCACCGCGCCGTCTTCGAAGGTGAAGCCGGCTTTTTCCGCTCTGCGTTTCACCCACTGGACGAGCTCATCGGACGACAACGCCGCAAACGGAACGAGCCCTCCCGACTCTTTGATCATTTTCACGATTTTTTTCCGCTCGTCTACTTTTTCCGCATCCACCGTAAAGACGATGACGCTGTAGTCTGCGGGCGATTGCATATATTCCAGCAGCCGTTCGATTCGGTGTTCCACCTTCGAGCTGTCTTTGGCGGCCGTAAAAAACTGCGCATCCCGGGCGATAATCAGCTTCCTCGGCACCAGAAAAGGAAGCGTCTCCGCGTCTTCGATGACGGCTTCCACATTCGTCTCCGACATTTCGAACTTGCTTACGGCAAGGTCGCGATGCTCCGGTTCGATTAACCGCTCGGTCAGAAATGCGAGAAACTCTTGCAGCAAATGCTTTTCCGGCCCGTAGCACAAATAAACGGGAAGAATGCTTCCCTTTTCGATTCGTTTGACCGCCTGTTTGTAGTCCATCCGCTACACCTCTTCAGCACCATCTTACCAATAATAAAGGGATTACGTCAAAATCCGGCGTAATCCCTTTCTATATTAACACACGGCAGAAGGCCTAGGAACTTCTGGCCGGGTGGTCACACGACGTTTCACACGTCGCTGACTCTTCATGGATACAATATACGCTGACGCGCGCGATGTGTGCAGGAAATCGGTTAATTTTTCGTTTCGGTCTTCTTATCGACGTCAATGGTGAACTGCTGCTCCGTTTCCCCGGAGACGACCCGGTACGTCAACGTTAAATTGTCCATCCATCGGAACAGTTGGACTCTGTCGGATTCCTCCCATTGGTGCTCCGAAACGAAAACGCGCTCTCCCGTCTTCGCATTCGTGATGACGACTTGACGGTTTTCGACTGCCGCGTTGTAAAGTCCGTCCGGAGAGGTAAGCTGCTGCCGATCCGGCTCGATTGGCGCGAAGAAAGCGGTATGATGTTCCCGGTTTCCCGCTTTTCCCGCATCCGGAGCTGGCTGTTCCGGCATGATCGTAATCCCGTACAAAGGTTCCTCGGCTTTCCGTTTCCCGTCTTCCTGCCCCACTTGTTCATCTATTCGATTGCCGGCTGCCGGCTCATCCTCCGGCTGCCGTCGTTCGGGACTATCGCCGGTCGACACGTTGGATGCCGGGTCTTTCTTTATCGTATTTTCATTCGCCGACGCGTCCGCCGCTTGTTTCTTTCCGTTTCCGGATTCATTTGCCGCCGCGGCATCGGCGGTCTTCTCCCGTTTAGTGTTCGCTGCGGCGGCAGGGGTGTCCTGTTTACCGCCCGGCTTCTGATCGAACGTTTGCGCGGATGCGTCGTTATCGGCGCTCGTATCGGCAGTCGTATCGGCGGCAGTCGTACCGGCGATCTCATGATCCAACGGCGCCTGTTTATCGACTTCACGGTTACTGCCGCTCGCCGGGGCGTCTTCCGCCGCCGAACTGGAGCTTTCGGCGCCGTCCTTGGCCGCTTCGTTCAACAGCAGTTCATCGGCTTGTTCAGAAGAAGGACGCTGGCCGATGCCGGCGATAAACATGCCGATAACGATGCCTGCGGCGACGACGCCGCTGACCGTCTTGAACGGGAACCGAGCAATCCATCTTCGCGTCCGGTTTCCGGATGGGCGTAATGCCGTCGCCCCCGCAGCATTCGCGCGATCAGGCTCGTCCCCGGCAAGTTGATCGAGTTGTTCCAGCTTCGGAAGGATCGCGTCCACCAAACTGTGCGGAGGAATGACTTTCGGCAAATTGTGCAGTTCGTTAGAAAGGTGCTGCAGACGTTCGTACATTTCGGCACACGCGGAACAACGGCGCAGATGCGCAACCATCGCTTCTTGTTCGTTTTCGTTCAGGTCCCCGTCCAGGTCCCTCTGCATCAGTTCCATCACCTCATCACAAATCATCCTCACACACCACCTTTCTGATATTCTTGAAGGAGGGATTGCAATTGCTGCCTCGCCCGGAACAAGTAAGATTTGACCGTGTTTAAAGGCAAGCCCAGGGAATCGGCAATCTCGTTATATGAAAACTCCTGCAAATATCGCAAAACAACGACGGCCCGATGATGTTCGGGCAGTTTGTCAATCGCTTCCCGTATATCTTTCGCAATATCGGAGGACACTACTTGTTCTTCCACATTTCGCTCCGCCGTAAACACCATATTGTGTTCTTCGATGGAAACGGTCGCTTTCGTTTTGCGGAATTTGTCAATGCAAATGTTGGTTACAATACGCTGCACCCATGTTTTAAACAGCGCTTTTTCCTCGTATGAATTGATTTTCGTATAAATGCGAAGGAGCGCCTCCTGGGCCGCATCCATCGCATCCTGTTCGTTTCCAAGAATATAAAACGCGGTGCGGTAAACATGTGTTTCGATTTGTCGCAACAGAGAAATGAGAGCATCGCGATCGCCCGACTGCGCCGCTCTGATCAGTTCTGGTTCAACCACCAGCGGGGCCCCCTCTCTTGCATACTCTTAGACGTGCAAAAAAGCAAAAATGTTGCATTTATTTACGATCACGGAACGTAGCTTGGCAAAAAGCTCTTATAATAGAATAACAAAAAACGGATGACCGGTATACATTCGATTCGCCGGCAACCGGCATCCGTGCAAGCAGCCGCTTTTACTGGATTATCGCTGAAAAACGATGTTGGACGACACCTTTCTGTCTGGTGTACTATCTAAGAAACATACGCCGCATAGAATCCGAACGATGCGTTTGTCCGCGAAGGCTTCGACTGGGTCAAAAAAATCGCCGGACAGGGGTGAATGTGCCTTGTTCCGGCGGCAGTTCTAAGCCAACGGGAAATAGCCCGTCCTATGGATTTGTTCGGCGATGACGCGATATCCTTCCGCATTGGGATGAACATGGTCGAAGGACAGCAGCTTCTTCTCCCTGCCCAGAAACGCGCCGTATACATCGGCTGAGCGAAAGTGAGTTCCCTGGAAGCTTTGGATGTGCCGGTTGAACTCCCTTACCCACAAACCGCCTTTATGCAGCTTCGGAAAAGGGTTGTACAAACCGACCGACCGCACGATATATTTGCCGTTACGGCCTCGCTTCAGCTGCGTTATCATGCGCGCCATCCGGCTGAAATGCTCCCGGAATTGCTCCAATGCGTGCCGGAAATGTCGGTGTTCCCCGTCTGAAATATACTGCTTTGCCGCTTGTATCAAATCGTTCCCGCCCGCCGTAATCGTAATGATGTCCGCCTGCGCAATCTTCAGTCGGATCTCGGCATGGAAAGCGATCAAGTCGGCTACGTCCCGCGCCGTTGCCCCTCTTCGCCCCGCATTTTCAAAGACGACCGGTTTTTTAACCGTTTGCTGAGCCAGTATGCCGTACCGGTTTACGAAACCGGAGCCCGGCCACGCCCCAACGCCTTCGGTAAGCGAATCGCCAATCGCCACATAATAAATTTCAGGTTTCACGCCTTTCTCCCCGCTTCGTCCTCATTTACTACAGATTATGCGCATCCAAGCGCGCATGACCGCCTGAATCCGGGAGCAGCAAACAACCTGCGGGCGGTTCGCTGCCCCAGGTTGTTTGCTGTAGGACGAAAGGCATCGGACGATAACGTTATGTGACGGCGGCGTCTGCAGCCGGCTTCGGCGTTGTCGGCGGTTCCGGATCTGTGTCGGACGAGATAAGCTGTCGGAAATGTTTGATGCGGGTTTCCGCGTCGACTATGCCGCAGAAACCGATTTTCAGAACGGAAGCGGCGGAAATGGCCAGCACTCTGATTCCGTTCACTTGAATGAACGGAGAGGCATTGATTACCGACATCCTGACTTTTTCCTTGACGATGGGCTGCGGAGCAGGCCGGGAAAATATCGGATAACGGGCAAAATCGCCTTCATCGGCAAGAAAGGCGGGCACTTCCCTCTGCACCGCAATCGATTGAGAGATCGGGGCGATGCTGGCGGAATCTCCTACGGATACGGTGGAGGAGAGCAATAATACATTAACCTGAAGGTCGTGGACAACGGATATGCGCGCCATGACGAAACCCGCATTAAATCGGAGCTACAGCGGGGGTTACTCCTCCGCCGATTTCCAGCGGTACCAACGGACCGCGCGTTATCGCTTCCGGCGGCGTGTCGAACAGGGAAGAAGCGGTAATGATCTGCGTATCCCCGACCAGGAAAACGGTTGAGCTGGCAATGGCGATAATCTTGATATCCCCTACGTTAATCCCTTTATTGACTACGGTATAATTCATGAACCTTCACCTTCCTTATGTTGGAATCGGTTTAAGTATGCGCCCAGCGCGGACCGGATATCGCGCTTCATATTTTCCACAATCGCTTCCCGCCCGTCTTTCACGTTCATATAGTGGCGTATGCGATCATCCATCTGCTTCAACATGTCGTTGATGATCGCTTTCCGCAATTCGTCTCCGAAAATAAAATGATGTTTGTTTTCAAACTGGGCGATTTTCTGTTCCGCTTCCCCCACCAAAAATTTCCGCATTTCCTGCTGAATTTGTCCGAAGCTGTCCGGCGTTTCCTGCTCAAACTGCACATCTTCAACCGTCTGATCGTTTACCGTCATTTGTTCCAGCGCTCCGGCGCTCTGGGGGGTAATCCCGATATTCAGCGTCCCTTCCAAAGTTTCCACCTTCAGCTGGTCAAAATTGTATTCGATTTTTTCAATCGTTATCGGCCGCTGCTGTTTTAATTGTTCCAGCTCGCTTTGCATTTGCCGCAACGATTGATCCAACAGGTTCAGTTTCTCCGCCTGCCATCCCAGCTGATAGTACAGCTGCTGCAAAAATCGAACCATCTCGGGTCCCATATACATTGTACGGTCACCCCCTTGCTTCATCCTATGCCATCCCTGTACCAGCCAATGACAACGATTTGCCGCCATCACTCGCTTGGCGGGGGGAACGGCACGAGAGGCGGAACTAGCGCTCCGGCTCGTTCCGGTAAAGGGGCGGGTCCGGTGAATCCCCCGGTATTGTACGAATTGGACAAAGCTTTAATGATGCCCGCGCTGCCGATTTGCAATACCGAAGATTGGGTAATCGCATTCACCCGAAAATTGTGGATGACGATATGCTGATGGACGGTAAGATTCATCACGACACTCTCCCCACATTGCCGGCTCGGGCCTGATCGGCTTCCAGGAGATCCGAGTCGTTCGTGTTCGTAGCGTTAACCGCATTGAAGTTCATCGGTATGTCCCCGGTATTGAATGATCCGGAACCTGCGAATGTTTTGGTCGTGCTTTGCGGATTCAATTGAAGGGCGTCGCCTATCTGAACGATTCCGGCGCTGCCTACGCTGATAATCTTTATGTTTCCGACAATGGCGGGCATAGACGAACATCCTTTATTGGGTATTTATACTTCAATGTATGTTTATCCGCGCCCAGACGTTCATCGCGCGCCTGCGCTCAATCACTTTCGCCTGCAAGGGCACATATAATAAGAAAAAGCATCTGTCGAAGCCTTTCGAAGATAAGTCACCGCCAATCGGGATTTTCATACATCGTGTCAGAGAAGGAGGGAAGCGCGCCATGAGCAAGCCGGACAAAAACCATTTTTTTGATTGGAAAAAGATGGAGAGTATTTTCGGAAAACAATTTCCTTTCAGCACATTGTCGGGAAACAAGTCATTCGATTTGTCCTGGGTGGAGGACTACGTGAAGAGCGTCATGAAGCAAGCGATGCCGCAAAATGATCAACCCGACGAGCTTGAAAGCGAGGTGTTCGAAACGCACCGGGACGTCATCGCCAAAATTGCCGTTCCGGAACATATATCGCCCGGCGATCTGCGAATTTTTGCCGCCTCAAACCAAATCAGGCTTGAAGGGCTGCCCGGAGGAGCCAAACAGTTCATCCCGCTGCCGGCGCACGTGAATCCGGGAGTGAGCAGAGCCCTTATGAAGCAAGGCGTGCTGCAGATACAAATGCGCAAGCAAAACAAGGAAGAGCAGTATAAAGAAATATTCATCCGGTATCACTAGCCCATTACAGGGAGGGAGTGCGATGAAGCTCGTTCCGGAAACGGCGGCCCGACGTTTTGTGGAAGCTTATTTTCCTGACGCGGGTGTCGCTATATTGTCGGGAAGCGTCGTACAGGGCCTGGCCACACCGTTTTCCGATCTCGACATCGTCATATTCGACCCATCGCAAAGAGATTCGTTTCGTAAAACTTTTTTCGATTCGGATTGGAAAATCGAGGCTTTTGTATTGAAGCCGGAAGAGTACGAGGATTTTTGTGAAGAAAGCCGCATTGCCGGCATTCCGACGCTGCAGCGGATGTGCGCGGACGGAACGGTGATCGTGGACGACGGCTCCGCCGCCTCCATCATCGAGACGGCGAGACAAAACTTGCGGAACGGGCCGCTCCCGTGGACGACGTACGAGATAAATCGGGCCAGATATGAAATTACGGAATGTCTGGAGGATTTGTCCGGCTCGAATCACCGTTCGGAAAACTTGTTTGTCGTCAACAAACTGGCCCAACTGGTTCACGAATTTGCGCTGCGGGCGAACAATCAATGGATTGGCGACGGCAAATGGATCGTTCGTTCGCTGAGAATGTTCGACGAATCGTTTTGCCGCGAATTTATCGCCCATCTGGAAACATTTTATCGGGATGGGGAAAAACAAGGCTTGATCGATTTCGTGGACGTTTTATTGGAACGATTTGGCGGTCGGCTGACGGCAGGATATTTCGAAGGCAATTATTTTGCCTGGGATTGGAGTGAAGAAAAGGCCCCATGAGCCGATGTCCCGCCTGTGGCGCGGGACATCGTTTTTTTAACCGCCGCAGCCGGCTCCAATATCGTTATTCGACGAGCGATATAGACAACAACTGCTGCATAACCTTATAATAAGGTTCGGACACCGGCCGGCCGAATTGGCGCCGGCTATCCTTCTAAAGGTGGTTTTCCGGTTATGATGTATATGGCGATAGGCGTCGGCGGAATCATCGGGGCCCTGCTCCGGTTTTATCTGGGAATCTACATACACTCATGGTGGACGGATCCGTTCCCGCTCGGAACGCTTGCCGCCAATTACTTGGGCTGCATCGCCCTCGGCGCGTTCTCCGCGTGGGTTTCCGCCGTAAAATCGGTGCCCGTTTGGCTGCAGGCGGGAATTTCCACGGGCGTCATCGGTTCGTTTACAACCTTTTCCACATTCAGCATCGAAACGATGGAATTGTTTCAGAACGGATTGAACGCTCTCGGTTGTATCTATATATTGTCAAGCCTGTTCGGAGGGCTCGCCCTGGCCTGGCTCGGACGCGCCATTGTGGCAAGCCGGTCCGGCATTCGACACTAGGAGGTGCGGCACACCATGATATCCGCTTCGATACTGGTCGCCATCGGCGGGTTTTGGGGAGCGATAGCCCGTTATTCGGTCAACCGGTGGGCGGCCAGAACGATTCCGTCCGTCTTTCCTTACGGTACGCTGCTGGTCAATGCGCTGGGCAGCTTCTTATTGGGATATCTTATCGGCATGCGGGCGGAACAAAGGCTCGTGCTTTTGCTCGGGACCGGATTCATGGGCTCGTTCACGACGTTTTCCACTTTTAAAGCGGAGAGCGTTCAACTGGCCAGGACGAAACAGTGGTCCGTATTTTACTTGTATATCGCCATCAGCTACATTTCCGGCATCGTCCTGGCGTTCGCGGGATATGCCCTCGGACGGCAGACGTCCGCCTAATCGGCGTTGAACCATTCCTCCTCCCACTCGTCCCTTTCATGCTCGCTGCACCATTGGTAATTCCGCCATTTGAACGTTTGGACATAATTTTTCAGCATCGCCATCCGAGTCCGTTTCTGCGATTCGGTCAGCGCCCCGGCCGAAGCGTAAGTGTGAATCATGTCGAGATAGTCCATATAGATCCGGTGATAGATTTGATCCAGCCGTTTTTTCGTTGCTGCAGATAATTTCACTTTGCGCGTGCAGTCCATTTCGTCGCGATCGTCCCGCGCTTGAGCTGAGGACGGTGCGGCCCACCCCGCCTGTGGCGCGGCAAGGGACAGGCCGAGAACGAGCAGGATTGCCAATTTCCCCAATTTACCCATATTCATCCTCCTTGTTGATTGTAGTGCTTTCCCCACATTGTCCCCCATCATTCGCTTTTCATGTGCGTTTCACCCTATGCATATTTATCCAGTTCGTTCCCGTTTTTTCTAAATATACTGTAGTAGCCGGATTGCTCGGTACATCCTTTCCATAACGGGGAGATACGCATGAAAAAGAACATCCTGGTCGTTAAAACGAACCTGCTGCCCTGGTACGACGAGTTAAGCGACTGCCTTGAGCTGCACCGGGATGATTTTCCGAAAGGCGCGCTGCGGAAAATCGCAAAGTTTGGAACATGCACGCTGCAGCATATCGACAACAAAAAATCGGTGTTCGTTCGCGACAATGAACGCACGGATGCACTGTAAGACGAACGCATACTTGGAACGGGAGGTGTCTTTTTGTTGACGGCAATCATGATCGTCTGTTTTCTGCTGGTCAAGCTGGCCATGCCGATGTCCGGTTCGTTGAACGATAGATTTGCCGGGGCGGAGGGGTGGTGCTTGAATATCGACAGCCCTGTCGTCTACTTGAGCAAATTTTCCGTTCCCGACGGCAGTGAACGAGTTCATATGCGCATATGGCAGGAACAGGCCGCGAATCCCGTACGGTATTCCATCGTAAAAAGGAAGGGATTCGGCAGCCCGGCGTATTTCGCCAGTTTCACGGTTGCCGATAATTATCCCCGGTCCGGGCCGGCGTTTGAGCATTCGTTTGCGGACATTCCCCCCGGTTCCGGCTATGAAATCGAAGTGTACAATTACGGCGGCAGTTTATGTTACGGGCAGGTAAACGTCGATGTATGCCCGCACATGGACAATGATATGGACTGATTCGTCAGATGGTGCTATCATGGACTTGGTAGATCGATGGATCGAACTTGTCAGAATACTACACGGTATGTGGGAAAGGCAGGAAAAGGCAATGAGGTTGTCCAATAAAGTCGCCTTGATAACCGGTTCCGGTTCCGGCATAGGCAAAAGCACGGCAAGCCTGTTTGCAAAGGAAGGAGCGAAAGTCATCGTCAACGATCTGGACGCCGACAAAGGGCAGGAAACGGTTGCGGAAATCACCCGGGCCGGCGGCGAGGCCGTATTTATTCAGGCCGACGTTACCGATCCGGACTCCGTGAAGGCGATGATTGAAAACGCTATCAGCAAATTCGGCCGCATTGACGTGCTGTTCAACAACGCAGGCATCAGCGGTGTCGGCGCCTTGCATGAAATCGAACCGGACGCATGGGATCGCATTATGAGCGTAAATGTGAAAGGGGTTTATTTGCCCTCCAAGTTTACGCTGCCGTACATGATCGAACAAAGGAGCGGCAGCATCATCAACATGTCGTCGTGCATCGCGGAAATCGGTCTTGCGCGGCGGGCGGCATACGCCGCGACGAAGGGCGCCGTGCTCGCGCTGACCAAATCGATGCAGGTGGACTATGCGCAGTACGGCATCCGCATCAATGCCCTTCTTCCGGGCACGATTTTCACTCCTTTTGTGGAACATTACATACGCACGTCGTATGACGACCCGGAGGCCGCGATTGCCTCGTTGAAAACGCGCCAACTGAGCGGAGAGCTGGGCCGGCCGGAAGATGTGGCCCATGCGGCGCTGTTCCTCGCGTCGGACGAATCGAAATTTATGAT
>JAWLCZ010000041.1:0-24664 GCA_041686835.1 Paenibacillaceae bacterium
TCACGATATCCGTGTGCGGGAACGCGCCGGTGACGGCCTCAAACATATCGAGCGCGGATTGAACCGGAACGGTGCGAATCCCGTCCGGATGCGGAAGGCACGAATTGCCGGTAATCAACGTCACTTCCGCGCCCATGTCTCTGGCGGCTTCGGCAATCGCATACCCCATTTTGCCCGATGAATCGTTCGTAATGTACCGGACCGGATCGATGCGCTCGATCGTTCCCCCCGCCGTCACCAGCACTTTCTTTCCCGCAAGCGGACGCACGGGGCTCAGCATGTGCACGATTCGCGAAAAAATATGCTCCGGTTCGGCCAGGCGTCCTTTGCCCACGTATCCGCAGGCAAGCTGTCCTTCTTCCGGTTCGATGAAAGCTACGCCTCTTTGCCGCAGTACGGCGATGTTGTGCTGCACGGCCGGATGGGCATACATGTGCACGTTCATCGCCGGCGCGATCAGCACCGGAGCGGTCGTGGCCAGCAGTGTCGTACTGAGCATGTCGTCGGCAATGCCGCCCGCCAGCTTGCCGATGATATTGGCCGTCGCGGGCGCAATGACCGCCAGATCGGCCCGATCCGCCAGATCGATGTGGGCGACGACGCCGGCGTCTTTCTCGTCAAAGGTGTCCATCGCCACGTGGTGCCGCGAAATCGTTTGAAACGTGAGGGGCGTAATAAATTTGGCCGCCGCCGGCGTCATAATCACCCTCACGTCCGCCCCCGCCTGGACCAGTTTGCTGCATAAGGCGGCCGCTTTATAAGCGGCGATGCCCCCGCTTACTCCGAGCACAATCGTTTTTCCGTTCAGCATTCGATTCACCGCTTTCCCGATAATGTGAAAGAAAAAAATAACAACCGCATGGGTTGTTGTCTGTAGTCTACTTTGCCGCTTCTTTAGACTGTACCGGCTCGAAAGAGATGTTTCCGTGGTAAATTTCTTCCAGCGCAACGCCGACGTATTTGTGCGATTTCGGATTGCGGAGCTGCGTTTTGGCGCCGTCTCTCAGCATTCTTGCCCGTTTGGCGGCGGCCACGACAAGCGAATATTTGCTTTCCACTTTTTTCACCAGAATATCAATGGAAGGATACAGCATTCATTTCACCTCTTCAAACCATTGTTGTAAACACGGAACGATGCGTTCCCGCCGGCAATGCTCCGCCGTAATGATCGATCGGATTTTTTCGCAGGCGTTCTCGATGCGATCGTTGACTACGGCATAGTCGTAGTTTTCCATCATCTTCAATTCCTCCAGGGCGGCATCCATCCGGCAGCGAATCATCTCTTCGCTTTCCGTTCCCCGATGCTTGATCCGGTGCTTCAATTCGTGCAGCGACGGCGGCATCAAGAAGATAAATACGCCTTCGGAAAATTTTTGCTTCACTTTCAGAGCGCCCTGCACTTCAATTTCCAATATAATGTCCTTGCCCTCGTTCAACGTTTTTTCTACAAAATGAAGCGGCGTTCCGTAGTAATTGCCGACATATTCCGCCCACTCCAGCAGCTCGTCCCGTTCGATCATCGACTGAAATTGCTCTCTCGTTTTAAAAAAATAGTTGACGCCGTCTACTTCGCCCTCACGCGGCAGACGCGTCGTCGCCGAGACGGAATAAACCAAATCCGGCTGCATTTTGCGGAGCGCGGAGCAAACCGTCCCCTTCCCGACGCCGGAAGGGCCGGATAATACGATCAGCAAACCCCTATTCGTCATGTTCATCTTCCTTGTTGGATAATCGATGCGCTACCGTTTCCGGCTGGACCGCGGATAAGATGACATGATCGCTGTCGGTAATAATAACGGCGCGTGTACGTCTCCCGTACGTCGCGTCAATAAGCATATGGCGGTCGCGCGCCTCCTGAATGATGCGTTTGATGGGAGCAGATTCCGGGCTCACAATCGAAATGATCCGATTGGCGGAAACGATGTTTCCGAACCCGATATTTATTAGTTTTATTGCCATGACAGTTCCTCCTCATACCTAATACTTTGCTCTATTTTTGCCGAATCGCAGTACCCGCATACGGTTTTCAGCGGAGCGAACGGCTTTAACGGAAAGCAATCGGATGGATTCATTCTATGTTTTGAACCTGCTCCCGAATTTTCTCTATCTCCGCTTTCATACTGACAACTCTGTTGATTAGTTCGGTATGATTCGCTTTCGAACCGATCGTGTTCACTTCCCGGTTCATTTCCTGCACCAAAAAGTCCAGCTTCCGTCCCACCGGCTCATCCAGCTCCAGCATATTCCTGCATTGCTGGAAATGGCTCTGCAGTCGCGTCAATTCCTCGTCAATATCCGACCGTTCGGCAAACAAGGCGATTTCCATCGCCAATCTCGCTTCATCAAAAGTCACCGTATCCGGCAGCAATTCGCGAATACGGTGACGGAGTTTGTTTCGGTATTCATCGACGACAGTCGGAGAGAGCGCCAACATTTCCTTATAGTAGCTGTCCAGGAGCCGCAATCGATCGCAAATTTCCGCATACATATGCGCGCCTTCCGCTTCTCTCATCGCCACAAGACGACGCAAAGCTTCGTTCAAGCATTCGCCGAGCTCTTGCTCCAGAAGCTCTTCGGAAGTCGGATCATGGTGTTGAAACGTCACGATGTCAGGAAGACCCAACATATCTTTTAATGTAAGCGAATCCGAAAATTGGAACCTCTCCCGCAGCTGTTGCGCGGCCTGGTGATATCCTTCGGCCAAAGGCCAGTTGATCTCCGCCTTCACTTCCGCGGGCGTTTCGCGTTCAATCGTGATGAAGGCGTCGACGCGTCCCCGTTTGACGGTTTGCTGAATCGTCTTCTTCAGCGAATCTTCCAGACGCATCCATTCCCGCGGCATGCGGATGACCACTTCGGAATAACGGTGGTTTACCGATTTGATATCCACCTGCAATTTATATCCGTTGATTATTCGCCCGGCTTGGCCGAACCCGGTCATACTTCGAATCATTCCAGATCACCACATCCATTACCCTATTTTAATTCATTTTGAAAGTGGGTACAAGTGGTAATCCCGATTCGTCCGTTCCCACACATAACGGGTCAGCTGCGCCGTCATATCGTAAAACAGAAAAGGCGTAATCAAATAGATGCCGTTAAAATATTTCATCGCTTCATCCAGCAATTCCCGGGCGATTTGCACGCCGGCGCGCCGCCCTTCTTCCCCTTCCAGTCCGGCCATCCGTCTTCTGACTTCATCGGACAGCTGGATTCCCGGCACTTCGTTATGCAGATATTCCGCGTTCCGGCCGCTCGCCAGCGGCATAATCCCGATAAAAATCGGAACGGACAAATGTTTGGTCGATTCGTAAATTTTTTCGATTAAGAGCGGATCGTATACCGGCTGCGTCATAATATAATCGGCGCCGGACGCCACTTTCCGCTCCAACCGCTGCACCGCTTTGTCCAAATGCTTCACGTTCGGGTTAAACGCCGCGCCTACGACGAAATTCGCCTTTTGCTTCAACGGTTTTCCGGAAAAAGCGATGCCCTCGTTCAACTGTTTGATCATGCGGATAATTTCAAACGAAGTCAAGTCGTAGATGGAGCTCGAATCCGGCAAATCGCCGAATCGGGCCGGATCCCCGGTCACCGCCAAAACGTGATCGATCCCTAACGCGTGAAGTCCCATCAAATGCGACTGGGTGCCGATCAAATTGCGGTCCCGGCAGGCGATGTGCAAAAGCGGCCTTGCGCCGAGTTCGGTTTTGATCAGATGCCCGAGCGCCAGATTGCTCATGCGCGTCACGGCCAGCGAGTTGTCGGCCAGCGTAATCGCGTCGGCTCCCGCTTCCTTAAGCGCCGCCGCGCCTTTCATAAACCGTCCGGTATCGAGGTCGCGGGGCGGATCCAGCTCGACGATGACCGTTTTCCGCCGGTTGACGGTATCGATGAGCGTCGGCGGCTCTTTCACACGGTCCGACCGCCCCTTTTCCGCGCGGGGCGCCTCAATGACGACCGGAGCGGAACCCGCTGCGGAAGGAGCGCCTTCCTTCTTTTTCCCCGCGATCGCTATCCCCCCGCCTGACTTCTCCGCACTCCGGCCCGGGTCCGGTTCATATCCGTCGAGAACGCGCGCCATGGCGGCAATATGCTCGGGCGTCGTTCCGCAGCAGCCGCCGATAATGCGCGCCCCCCTGTCGGCGAACTTGATCGCGCTGTCGGCAAAATATTCCGGCGTCGCCATGTACGTAATTTTCCCGTCGACGAAGTCGGGCAGGCCGGCATTCGGAAAGACGGAAAGCGGGATGCCCTCCTTGGAACCGATTTTATCTATCGTCCGCATAATGCCGTTCGGACCGCTGCGGCAGTTAAAGCCTACAATGTCGGCTCCTTCCTGCAAAACGATGTTGAGCGCTTCGTCCATGGCGAATCCGTCCTGCGTCCGCCCGACGTCTTCCGTGGCGAATTGGCAAATGATCGGAATGTCGCTCAGCTTCCTGGCAATTCTAAGGGCGATGAGCATTTCTTCCAGATCGAAGAACGTTTCCAGAAGCAGTCCGTCGATATCCGTATCCAGCAGGATTTCAATTTGCTGCGCAAAATCCTGCTTCACTTTCGAAGTCCGGACATTTTTACGCTTTCCGGCGCGTATCGAGCCGACGGCCCCCACCACATAAGCATCGTCACCCACCGCTTTGCGGGCAATCGCCACTCCTTCCCTGTTAATCGCCTCGACTTCATGCTCCAATCCGTATTTCGACAGCTTTTCGCGGTTGGCGGAAAACGTATTCGTCTCAATGAGACGCGCGCCGGCCTCATAATAGCGACGGTGCACGTCGGCGATCACTTCCGGTTTCGTCAAGTTTAATTCCTCATAGGAAATGCCGACAGGAAAACCCAGCTGGTATAAATAGGTCCCCATTGCGCCGTCACCGGTTATAATCTTCTGTTTTAAAACATCGCGCAAATCAGGTCTCATCAGCTTCCCCACCCGTGCAGAATAGTACCCTTCACTGTATCACAAGATCGTGCCTTTGAAAACCTCCTGTGCCGGTCCGGTCATATAGACGTGATTGTCTTCCTCGTTCCACTCGATGAGCAGATTCCCGCCCTTCAGCGAAACGGTCGCCTTCCGGTCGGTCAGCCCGTTCAAAACGGAGGCGACCAGCGTCGCGCAAGCCCCGGTGCCGCAGGCCAGCGTCGGACCGGCTCCTCTTTCCCATACGCGCATGTCCGCATAGTCCCGCGACTTCACGGTCACGAATTCAACGTTCGTTTTTCGCGGAAACAACGGGTGAACTTCCAGCTTCGGCCCCCACGTGTGCAGGTCGAAATGGACCGCATCATCAACATAAATGACGCAATGCGGGTTGCCCATCGACACGGCGGTAAAGCGGAATTCCCGCCCGTCCACTTCGATCGGGTAATCAATGACTTGATCCTGGTCCACGGTCGTCGGCACCTGCGTTCCCTGCAGTATCGGCTCGCCCATGTCGACACGGACGGTCGCCACTTTGCCGTTGTCCGTGTTGAGCTGCACTTTTTGCGCGCCTGCGCCGATCGTTTCGATCGTAATCTCCGTTCTCGCCCGGTCGACCAAGCCGTGATCGTATACATATTTGGCCACACAGCGAATCGCGTTGCCGCACTGTTCCGCTTCCGAACCGTCGGAATTGATGATTCTCATCATGAAATCCGCCTTCGCGGAAGGAAGAATATAGACCAGCCCGTCCGCACCGATGCCGAAATTCCGGTTGCACAAGTCGATTGCGAGCTGCGGCGCGTTGTCCGGCAGCCGGTTTTCACCTGCAATGACAATAAAATCGTTGCCCAGTCCATGCATTTTCGTAAAATTCATCTGTTCTCCATTCTCCTTGCCCAATTATCTTAGCCACTATCATACCGCAAAAATGGCCGGAATAGTAGTTTTTCATATGCAATAATTTTTTCTAATCTTTTGTTGACGAGGCGGTTCAACGTCTTGACCTTTTATATACATATTGAAGCAGGAAATCTCTGTCTTCGTCGTACGTCATGTCAATGCGCTTCAGGTCGTCAAGCGATATCCACGCAATTTGATAACTGATCCGGATCGTGAAGCTTCGGCCGGCCTCCCAACAACTCCACTTCATAATATTTGATCAACCCGTCTGCCTTTGTGTGAATCAGTCGGTTTACCCGCACACGGTACCCCGTTTCCTCCCACACCTCTCTGGCGCAGCATTGCTCGTATGTTTCGTCCGGCTCGAGTCGGCCGGAAGGAACGGACCATGTTTTCTCTTCCTCCGGTTTTCCCTGCAGGACCATCAGAATTTCGTGACGATCGTTAACACAGACTGCCGCAGCCGCTCCCATGAACAAATTGATTCCTCCAACCCGTTATACATGATATTAACCCCATTGTATTACAAGCAGGTGGAAAAAGGCGGCCCATTGTGGGCAAAATTTTGACGATTTGCTTGAACTTCTTTCTAGACCCCACAAGGTCTTATCGCGCCGAAATTTATGTCTGTTGAG
This sequence comes from Paenibacillaceae bacterium, assembly GCA_041686835.1. GTDB lineage: Bacteria > Bacillota > Bacilli > Paenibacillales > JAWLCZ01 > JAWLCZ01. The sequence continues at coordinate 6,463 of JAWLCZ010000041.1, forward strand.
CAAAAATCAAGCGAATACCGCCCTGATACGGTCTTATTTTTCGGGAAATTATGGAATTATACACAAATCAGTGCCGACGAGAGCTTTTATTTTATGCCGGAACATCTGTTCACCGGTTCAAGTTCCAAAATCACGCTGGTTCAAGATTGCGTTGTCAAATAAAAAGGATCTGCCGCGCAGACCCTTTCAAACTTTACACGTTCTTGTTTTTAGCTAAGGAACGATCATCAAATCAAGCTGGCGGGGGCGGCAACCCGACCGTCAATTTTCCGCCGATGCGCGATATACGCGGAAACCGTTTCCTTTGTTCACTTCCGTGACTTTGGAAAAAAGCGATTCCAGCTTGACCAAAGCCGATGGCGCCCCCTGCTTTTTATTCATGACAATCCAAAAGCTTCCGCCTGCACACAACCGCTCCGCCGCTTGCGTGAAAATGGAATGCACAAATGGTTTGCCCCTATGAATCGGGGGATTGGTTATAATGACATCAAATTTCTTATCACGGACAGCTTCGAACAAATCGCTCTGCACAATACTCACGTTATGGATTAGATTCAATCCGGCGTTTTCTTTTGCCAATTCGACAGCCCGTTGGTTAATGTCGACCATCGTAACGTGGCCTTCAAAGGCGAGCAGAGCGGCACAAATTCCGATCGGGCCGTAACCGCAGCCCAGATCGAGAACTTTGGCATGTGCGGGTATGTGCATCGATTCAATCAACAACTTACTTCCATAATCAATTTTACGTTTTGAAAAAACACTCCCGTTATAAACACGAGACGTCTGCCGCACAACACGGTTTCGATTTTGCGTCGGTTGTGCTTCGCAACAGGATTTTTTGTAAAATAATGTTCTGACATCATTGCCTTTCTTGAACAGACATCCCGATGGTATTGCAGGATAACTTGACACTAGCGTGCTAGTCGCCCCGGTCTGAAAGCAGCGTTACAAAGACAGGTCACAAGTCTGACGTCTTCATTTCACGCATCTTCTTGGGCACTTCCCGAGGATGTCCGTTCTGCAAAATATTCTATTTTTTGCATTACATCGACTGAGTTCAACGATTTGTTCCGGATCTGTCTTTTTTCCATCGGTAACCCCTCCAACTATTTGATTTCGAATGACTCGCAACAGTGCTATTGTAAATTAAAATGTACTGTACACTTTAGGGAAAAAATGAATATAGACGAGTTTTCATTTTTCAAGAAGATACGGATTGAGTGTGCCGACTCCGATATTAACCCATTCCCGCCCTAAAACGGCTTCACAAAAGGAAATGAGGATGTTTCCAATGTTCAGGTTTCCATAGTCTGTATGATGATCGATATCCTGCATACAAATATAAGCTGACTGTTCCGACTTTAAATCATAGGTCAAGTGAAATGGAACGTTGGCCGATTGAGACAGCAACCTGGACAACACCCGGCGTTCGATGAGCCCGGCCTTTTTCGTAACGAGAAACACGATGCTTTCTCCGTTTTGATCGCAGAGTGTGACTTTGTGCCGGTATACTTCTTCAGCTTGTAACCCCCGTTTAATAGGTTGTTCTTCAATTTCCACCACTTGAGCGTTGGGCGATACAAAATGATTGACCGTATCCTGTATCAATTGCTGAAGTCCGTGCTGATCGTCGCTATATGTATTCATCGCTATCTCCTTCAATAGAAAAAATAAATTGCCGCTTGTACATAAATCTGACCCTAGACATCCAAAGCGTCACACGGTTTCCTTGCAATGTAAATATAATCGGGCGCATTGCGTTTCTGTTCCACAGCCAGTTCTTCCACTTCGGAAAAATAGGTTCGCAGCCGCTGCAAAAAGAGTTGCGAAGAGGAAGCGCTCCAAAACGAAACGGCGCCGCCCGGGTTTAAAAGCAAGGAAAGGGCTTCCAATCCGCCATTTTCGTAGAGGACATGATTTTCCTCGAAAACCGTCCAGTCGGGACCGTTGTCAATATCCAGACAGATCGCATCAAATGATTCCCTGGTTTGCGGAATCCATTGAATGAGGTCGGCATGGATTACCGTCGTTTTTTTATCGTCCAGAGCATGCTCCGAAAATCCGGACAAGTATGTCCGGTGCCATTCAATGATCTTCTGTTCGATTTCAACGACGGTCACGTGTCCGACGCGCGGGTCGCGCAGAGCCGCGGCCAACGAATAACCGACGCCGAGGCCGCCGATAAGAACGGAGCAATCGTCCGTTTCGCACGCATCGAGCGCCGCTTTCACCATCTGTTTTTCCGATTCCCCATTATAAGTAGCCATCAAAAATGTGCCGTTGCTGATGATCTCGTAGTCCGTTCCTCTGCGCTGCAGCTGGATTTCTCCGCGCGGCGTCGTGCAGCGCTCAATGATTTCAAGGCGGTTCTCATTCATTTTATTCTCCTTTAAAGCGAGCATCTGCCCGTTCGTTAAATCTAATCATAATCGAATGGTATAATTTGTAAAGTGGCTATTTCAAAAAAATAAACGGCGGCAGCCGCTTCGGGCAACCGTCGTTTATGTTCTAAAATACCTATTATTGGTTCCAGTGAAAGTCTCGGGCGTTCGGGAAGCGCCAACTTATGCACATTTACCTCACAACCGGCCTGGAGCCGTATCGAATCACTTTTTTCTTCTTGGCGGGCGTCATCACGCTGCCAAAGCCCATCAGAAACGTCGGAATGCCGGCGGCCACAAGCACGAGTATCCAATCTTGCCAGCCAAGCTCCACCGTTTTGAAGATCGGCTGCAAAGGTTTGATGTACAGCACGCCGATCAGCAGGAGGATCGAGGAAATGACGGCGACGACCAGGTATTTGTTCTGCAGCGGGTTGCGGTGAAATATCGAACGGGAACTGCGGCAGTCGAACACGTGAATCAGCTGGGCCATGACCAGGGTGGCGAAGGCGACGGTCTGCGCTTTGACCAGCGTCGCCGGATCGCCCGGATTGTCCTTCAGCACGATAACGAAGGAGGCCAGCGTACAAATGCCAATCAGGATGCCGCGGCTGATGATTTTCCAGCCGAGCCGCCGCGCGAAGATATTCTCTCTGGAAGAGCGCGGTTTTTGCAGCATCAAATCTTTTTCCGTCTGGTCGACGCCCAGCGCCATGGCGGGCAGCCCGTCGGTTACGAGATTGACCCACAAAATCTGAATCGGCACGAGCGGCATAGGCAGCCCCATCATCATCGCGATAAACATCGTCATAATTTCGCCGACGTTCGAAGCGAGCAAGTAGCGGATAAATTTGCGGATGTTTTCGTAGATGCCCCGGCCTTCTTCAATAGCCGCCACAATCGTGGCAAAATTGTCGTCGCTCAGAACGAGCGCCGAAGCTTCCTTCGAGACGTCCGTTCCGGTGATGCCCATCGCAATTCCGATATCCGCCGCTTTAATCGCCGGAGCGTCGTTGACGCCGTCGCCCGTCATCGCCACGACGTGGCCTTTCCGCTGCAATGACTTGACGATGCGCAGTTTATGCTCCGGCGCGACTCTGGCGTACACGTAAATCTGATCGACTTTCGCGTCCAGCTCGTCATCGGTGAGGGAAGACAACTGCTGTCCGTTCATCGACAAACCGTTCTCCGGAATCATGCCCAGTTGCCGGGCGATCGCTTCCGCCGTCGCCTGGTGATCTCCGGTAATCATCACGGTGCGGATGCCGGCGTGCCTACATTTCAGTATCGCTTCCTTGACCTCGCTGCGCGGAGGATCGATCATCCCCGTCAACCCGACAAAAATAAGGCCGTTCTCCAACGATTCCTCTTCTCTCTGGTCCGCGCTCTTCAGTTCCCGGTATGCGAGTCCGAGAACGCGCAGCGCCGCTTTCGCCATTCCCTCGTTTGCGGCCATCACCTTTTGTTTCAGCGTAGCCGTAAACGGGACGACTTTATCATCCCACAGTATATAAGAACAATGCTGAATAAGAACATCGGGCGCTCCTTTCGAATAGAGCAGATGTCCTCCTTGATGCCTGACGATGACGGACATCCGCTTCCGTTCGGAATCGAACGGAATTTCGCCGACTCTTCCATACAAGTCGCCAAGCGATTTCGGCGTGATTCCCGCTTTCGCCCCGAGCACGGCGAGAGCGCCTTCCGTCGGATCGCCTTTGACTTGCCATTCCGGTTGGAACGTTTCCTTGGCCTTTTTCTTTTTTGGTTCCGGCTGCGTCTCCTGCAGCACCGCATTGTTGCACAAAACGGAAATGTGCAGCAGCCGACGCAGCATCAAATCTTTGCGAACGTCCACCGGCTTGCCTCTGTCGATAATGTCGCCGTGCGGTTCATAGCCTGTGCCTGTCACCTCAAGCATCTTACCCCCGAGCCAAAGATGCGTGACCGTCATTTTGTTTTGCGTCAGCGTCCCCGTCTTATCCGAGCAGATGACCGATGCGCAGCCGAGCGTTTCGACGGAAGGCAGCTTTCTCACAATCGCCTTCCGTTTAATCATCCGCTGTACGCCGAGGGCGAGAGCAATCGTCACGATAGCCGGCAGCCCTTCGGGAATGGCGGCGACCGCTAGGCTTACGCCGGCTAAAAACATGCCGTACGCCGGCTGCCCGTGCACAATGCCGGCCACGACAACCATCACCGTCAAGCCGAGCGCCGCGGCAATGAGAATTTTGCCCAGCTGCTCAAGCCGATGCTGCAGCGGTGTTGCCGCCGACTCGGTATGCTGAATCAAATCGGCGATTTTTCCCATCTCGGTGCGCATGCCCGTGCGAATGACGACAGCCTTCGCCGTTCCTCTTGTGACCATCGTGCCCATAAACCCGAGATTGCGCTGATCGCCTAACGGAACGTCCTGCTCCGCCAACGGATCGGTATGCTTGTTAACGGGGACGGACTCTCCTGTCAGCGCCGACTCCTCCACATACAGACTGGCCGCTTCGATCCAGCGAACGTCCGCCGGAATGCGATCGCCGCTTTCGAGAACGACGATGTCGCCGGGCACCAGTTCGCTTGCGGGCAGCTGCTGCACGATCCCGTCCCGAATCACTTTCGCCGTAGGCGCGGACAGCGCTTTTAACGCGCGCAGGGAACGCTCCGCGCGGAATTCCTGCACAAAACCGAGCACGCCGTTCAATACAATAATCGCAATAATGGTGACGGCATCCAAATATTCGCCCAACAGACCGGAGATGAGCGTCGCGGCCATCAGCACGAGAACCATAAAATCTTTAAACTGGTTTAGAAAGATGGCGACGGGAGATATCCGTTTTCCTTCAGACAACTCGTTGAAGCCGAATTCCTCCAGCCTGTTTCGCGCCTCGTTCCCGGAAAGCCCTTGATCCGGACGCGATGCGGAAGCGCTCAACGCTTCTTTGACGCTCATTTGGTACCACTGCTTCTGAACCATGTTCAAGTTTCCCTCCTGACCTTTTTTGCCGAGAAAACTTGCATCGCGGGCAACCTCATAGCATGCGCGAGGTTCGCCACATGGTGGCGGTCAACCACATGTCGGGCTTGCCCGGCCGGGTGCAATCGTTCGTTCGGAGCAACAACCTGTACTAGAGTAAATGTATTCAGACAAGCAGCGAAATATCCCAAATAAAGCTCTTAAGTTTTTCCGCAAAGTATGGCATCATAGGTAGGAATACGTTATCGAAATTATAGGAGTGTCTGCCATGGCATTAGACGGACTCGTAATACACGCCATCGTCCATGAACTTCAGTCGTGCGTCGGCGGGAAAATCAACAAGATTCACCAGCCCACCGAACACGACATCATCATTCAGCTGCGGGCGCAAGGCAGCAACAAAAAGCTGCTGTTGTCCGCCAATCCGACATACCCGCGCGTCCACACGACGCAGAACAGCTATATGAACCCGCTGGAAGCGCCGATGTTCTGCATGCTGATGCGCAAGCATTGCGAAACCGGGGTCATCGAATCGATCGAACAGGTCGGACTGGAACGAATCATCCACATTGACGTCCGCCAAAGGGACGAATTGGGAGATACGAGCGTAAAGCGCATCGTTGTCGAACTGATGGGGCGGCACAGCAACATCATTTTGCTCGATCCGTCAAGCGGCGCCGTTCTGGACGGCATCCATCACGTTACACCGGCGATCAGCAGCTACAGGGTCGTACTGCCGGGAAGCGCTTATGTCGCCCCGCCGGAGCAGGAAAAATATAACCCGCTGGCAATAACGAAGGAGACGTTCGTCGAACTTCTCCGTAAAGATGCTCACGGGGATACCGCCGCCGAAGAAACGATCGCCGCAAGCATCGTCCGTAGCTTGAGTGGCATCAGCCCATTAATCGCCCGGGAAATCGTTTACCGAGGCGGTCTGTCCGTTGATGCAAAACTAAAGGAACTGCATGGGGAAGAACATCGTATCGTTTCCATCGGGGAAGCGTTCGCCGGCACGATGCGGCAAATCCGAAGTCACGAATACGAACCCGCGGTCATTCGTCAGGCGGAAACGGACAAAATGTTTTTCCATGTGCTGCCCATTCTTCACATCACAGGGGAACGCCAAGCTTTTCGTTCCGTGAGCGAATGCCTCGAGGCTTTTTACGGCGACAAGGCGGAACGCGATACGATCAAGCAGCGCGTTTCCGATCTGCTCCGTTTTCTGCAAAACGAAAAGGCCAAAAACATCAAAAAACTGGAAAAGCTGGAGGAAACCATCGAGGAGGCGAAAAACGCGGACCGATACCGCATCCTCGGCGAGCTGCTCACCGCTTCCATGCATCGGATTCAACGCGGGGACAAGCAAATCGAAGTCGTCAATTATTACGACGAGGAGCAAAAAACGCTGGTCATTCCGCTCGATCCTCAGCTTACGCCGTCGGAAAACGCGCAGCGTTATTTTAAAAAATACACGAAGAGCAAAAACAGTTTGACGGCCGCGCAGGAACAGGTGAGAAGCACCCGTGAGGAAATCGCGTATCTCGAATCGCTTTTGCAGCAGCTGGACAACGCATCGCTCGCCGATATCGACGAAATCCGCGACGAATTGACGGAACAGGGCTACATTCGCGATCGCGGCAAAAAGAACAGGAAGAAAAAGAAACCCGACAAACCGGCGCTGAACTGCTACACCTCGAGCGAAGGCATTCCGATTTACGTCGGCAAAAACAACACGCAAAACGAATATTTGACGAACCGTCTCGCCCATCCGTCGGACACCTGGCTGCACACGAAAGATATTCCCGGCTCCCACGTCGTCATCCGCAGCGCTTCATTCGGGGAAAAGACGCTGGAGGAAGCGGCGCAGCTGGCCGCATATTTCAGCCAGGCCCGCGCATCCAGCCGGGTGCCGGTCGACTATACGCTCATCCGCCATGTGCGCAAGCCGAACGGCGCCAAACCGGGGTTCGTCATCTATGATCACCAGAAAACGTTGTATGTGACTCCTGACGAACAGCTGATCAAGCAGCTGCCTGTAGAAGTGAAGTAACGGCCGGAAGCGAACGGAACGAAGCGGTGACCGGAAGAATGCGCCCGCTTGAGCAACGCTTTCGCCGGCGGACGACTCCCAGCGCGAGGCTCGCCACATGGCGGGGCATGCAGGGGGGGCGATGTCAAACACCGCCGCCCTCCAAGCCGGTCAAACGGTGACGCGATAAATCCACGGGTGCAGCCCTTTCAGGCTGAGCTGCTGCAAAGCTTCGCAGCGGACGTTCATTTTATCGGCCGCCCTCCTGAGCTCCTCGTCCCTGTCCGTCAGCAGAACGGCGCGGCCGTCCGCCGCCAGCACCCGCTTCAGTTCTTTCATGAACCGGTAATACAGGCCGGCGATTTCCTCGGGCGTCAAGATTTGCTGGCCGAACGGCAAGTTGGTTGCGAGCGCATCGACGGAACCGTATTCCAACGGAAGATCCGTTGCGTCCCACCGGTGAATCTCCACACCCGGCAGCTCCGGCACGTTCCGCTTGGCCGCGGCTACCGCTTCGGCGGAGATGTCGCCGCCAAGCAGACGGCCGGCGGGATAAGCCGCGCGTTCGGCCACAATCGTTCCCGAGCCGCAGAACGGATCGACAAAACAGTCGTCATCCCGGATGCCGCAAATCCAGACGAGCGCATGAGCGACCGGCGGACGCAGCGCGGCTTGCGAGAACGTCCGGCTGCCGCGGAAGCGAAATTCGGCCGGGGTGAGCCGCAAAGAAAAGAGCGCCTGCTCGCCGGACAAATCGAGCCGGAACTCCAGCTCGTGATCGTCCGCCGTACCCGCCCTCCACTGCGGACATTGGCGCAGTATACCGCGCACCGCCGCTTCCGACATATCGAAACGGCTGTACGTATGTTTGCCGGAACGGCTCGCGTTGACAACGAAAGAGACGTTCTTTCGCCGGAAAAGCCCGGCGTCCAGCGCAGCGGACAAATCGATGCGGGCCATCGTCTTTTCCAAATCGGCTAAATGGATTTTGTGCGGGCCGAGCGAAAACCGGCCTATGTACAAGTACAAATTGTCTATCGTGCGAAGCGACATCAGCCGGTCCGCCGGTTTCCGCGTAGTGAACAAAATTTTTCCGCGCGTCGTTTCCACGATGTTCGCATCGTCGATTTTGGCGGCGACTTCACTTCCGGCGATCGGCTCGAGCCCCGGCAGCACGGTCGCCATATACACCGGTGCCGGTGACGATTCGCTCATCGTTCGACCCTCACGCAGACCATCCGCAAGCGGCCGCCCCGCCTTCATTTCCGGGCGATTCAAGTCCCGCCACCGCCGTTCCCGTCGCCGATTCGGCCCATTAACTGGGCCAGGTACGCCTTGAAATGATCGCGAAGGTCTTCCCGCTGCAGCGCAAACTCGACCGTCGCCTCCAAATATCCGAGCTTGTCCCCGACGTCGTAGCGTTTTCCTTTAAAATGGTACGCGATCATGTCCTGTCTCCGGTTTAATTCGCGCAGCGCGTCAGTCAGCTGAATTTCCCCGCCGCGGCCCGGCTGGCACTGCTCCAGAATCGGAAAAATGTCAGGGTGAATAATATACCTGCCGATGACCGCCATATTGGATGGCGCATGCTCGCGGTCCGGCTTTTCCACCAGATCGTCGATGTACGTGTACGGAGCCGGCGCGGCCTGCTGCCGTTCCCCGCCGGACGGCGATACAATCCCGTAACGGTTTACTTCGTCCCATGGAACTTCTTTGACGGCAATGACGGAACAGTTCGTCCGGACGTACAAGTCCACCATCGTGCGCAGGCAGGGCGGATCCGATTGCAGAATGTCATCGCCGAGCAGCACGGCAAACGGTTCGTTTCCGATAAATTTGCGCGCGCACAGGACGGCATGGCCGAGGCCCAGAGGCTCTTTTTGCCGTATGTAGTGAACGTCGGCCAAATTGGTGATGTTCCGGACGGTATCGAGCAGCTCGTAATTGCCTTTGCTCTCCAGCAGCCATTCCAATTCGACCGACTTGTCGAAATGGTCTTCAATCGCCCGCTTGTTTCTGCCTGTCACGATAATAATATCCTCAATTCCCGCGGCGATGGCTTCTTCGACGATAAACTGTATGGCAGGTTTGTCGACAATGGGCAGCATTTCCTTCGGCTGCGCTTTCGTTGCCGGCAAAAATCGCGTACCCAGACCCGCTGCGGGGATAATCGCTTTGCGTATGCGCACAGGTATTCACATCCTTTATTCGTTCGTGTTCAAGTTTCGCTGTGCCCGTTCCTTCAGCAGACGCAGCGTGTCGATATGTATTTTTCTCGCTCCTACAGGGGAATGAAACACTTCTCCGTGGCGTTCCCCGTGAAAATCCGATCCGGCGGTCACGATAAGCCGGTAACGCGCCGCCATTTCCAGATACCGCGCTTCGTCATCGGCATCATGGTCCGCGTGATACGCTTCAATTCCGTCAACGCCGTACTCGATGATTTGCCGCACAAGATTGTCGTCGTCATACAAGCCTGGATGGGCCAATACGGCGCATCCCCCCGCCGCCTTAATCCAGTCGATCGCTTCGAACGGATGGATGCGCGGTGGGTTGACATACGCTTTGCCGCTTTTTCCGAGGTACCGGTCGAACGCCTCCTGCATGGAGGAAACGAAGCCTTTCTTTACCAGCAAATCGGCGATATGCGGCCTTCCGATCGTCTCGTCATTCGCATTCCCCCGTTTCGCGTTCGCAACCACTTCTTCCATCGTAATGTCGATGCCGAGCTGCCGCAACCGCTCCACCATCATTTCGTTGCGGCGCTCCCTCGTATTGCGCAGCTGCTCGAGCTTGCGCAGAAATTCGGGCGAAGCATAATCGATGTAGTAGCCGAGCACATGCACGTCCAGGCCGTCCATGACCGTGCTGATTTCCACGCCGGGCACCACTTCGACCCCTAACCGTTTTCCTTCTTCCATCGCTTCGGCAATGCCCGCGATCGTATCGTGATCCGTTATCCCGACAGCGGCCAAACCGGCTTCTTTCGCCATCCTCACGTTGATTTTCGGCGGGTTCGTTCCGTCCGAAGCCGTCGTGTGCGTGTGCAAATCCGCATACCATTCGTTCAACGCATGATCCTCCTTATCGAAATGGGCTGACGCCGCTACAGCCATTTGCTCAAATCGCGTTCCCGCAAAAACGTCAAAAACGTGACCGCGGATATCGGCAGCAGTGTCGTCTTCAAGTAAATCGAATAAAAATGCCTTGTAAAGGCGATTCCCTCAATTTCTCTGACGCGCAGCAGACCGAGAGCGACTTCGTGTTTCACGGACGATTGGGACAAAATGGAAATTCCGAGTCCGGCCTCCACCGCCGATTTGACCGCCCCGGTGCTGCCCATGTCCATCACAATCTTCATCCGCCGCGGGTCGATCCCTTTGTTCCTTAGCTCTTCCTCCATAACCTGGCGCGTCCCCGACCCTTGTTCGCGCAGCACGAAAGGATGCTGCAGCACATCGTCAATCGTAATTTTCTCCAGCGCATCGAGGGGATGGTGGGCCGGGAGGATGAGCTTCAGTTCATCGTTCAGCACCGGTTCGACATGCATATCCGGATGATCGACGGGCGCCTCGACGAGGCCGAAATTCAGCTGATGACTTAATATTTCATCCAAAATCTGTTTCGTATTCATCACTTTCATGCTGATCGATATATGCGGATACTCCTGTCCGAACGGTCCGAGCAGGCGCGGAAGAATGTATTCGCCGATCGTCAGGCTGGCGCCGAGCTGCAAACGGCCCTGCAGCATGTGTGTAAATTTGGACATGGCAATGTCCGTTTCCTTAATGAGATCAATGCCTTTCCGGGCGAACGGAAGCAAGGCGCTTCCGGCTTCCGTCAATTCGATCCGTTTGGTCGAGCGGTGAAACAGCTTGGTGCCGAAATAATCTTCCAAAGCTTGAATCTGCATCGTCACCGCGGGCTGCGTCATGTGCAGAGACTGCGCCGCCGAAGAAAAGCTGCCCTTTTCGGCAACGGTGAAAAAAATATGGAGCTGGTGAAAATTTAAAGCCATACGATTTTTCCGCCCTCCTTTTCAACATTATACCGTAAAACGGTTAAGGAAATGAGCGCAAACCCAATTAAAAAAAGCATGCAGTAACCGGTACTACACGCCTCTCCCTTTGCGGCTTTCATCCTTATTTTCGCTTCCGGCTGTTTTTGATGAGAGTCATTCTTCGTGAATGGCGCAGCCAAGAATAATACGCTTTCAAATCGCGCAATTCAATCGTTTCGGACATGCGTCCCAAAAAAGTGACGACGATCATCTTATGTAGATGGGCGGTATGGTTCGTCCCGTTGTCGATTCTGGCGAATTCGGCGACCATCACCAGATCGTCTTCCACCAAATAAACATCTTGCTCATTTTTGTAATATGGCTTAATCTGGTGATGTTTGAGCTTTTCCCACAAAAAAGCGCATATGTCGTCGTATCCGGTTTTTTTCTCCTCGACGCGGTCGATCCATCGGCTTCGGGCATGGTTCGTAATGACGATGTCGGCAATTTTTTTATCGCCCAATACGACGAAAAACGGTTCGCGCATATTGTGGCGGTGCGTCATTTTATCTTTCACGATTTACAACCCCTCTCTCCCATAAGGTGAGCCTCGTCTCTAGTACGTGTAAAATCGCGTTTTGTCAGGTATATTACTATTATACTCTGTTTTGATTTCATTGCGATACGAACGTTCGATTTTCTTTACGAAAGGAAGCTTCTGCAATTGCTTCATCGTGTCTTCCGACCGATCCGCATTGACGTACATGACGACATAATGCATTCTTTTGGATATATAATGAATTGTGCCGTAACGCTCAAGATTTTTCGCCGATTTCAGGTCGTTGACCCATACGATGAGTCCGGCCCGTTCTGTAAACATAAACGCACCTTCTTTTCCAATGATGATTAGGGAGTGATGAGAAATGCCCGCACCGGAAACCATCGTTCGCATCACGAGAGGCCCGCTCGCGGAAAGCGTCCACCGCGGTCATATCGCCGTTGTGGACAGCGGCGGAACCGTGCTGAAACACGTCGGAGACGCCTCATACAAAACGTTCGCCCGATCGACCGCCAAGCTGCTGCAGGCCATTCCGGTCATCGAATCCGGAGCGGCGGAGCGATATGAGCTTTCCGACAAGGAAATCGCAATCGTATGCGCCTCTCACAGCGGTGAACAAGAGCATGTGGAGACGGTCCGAAATCTGCTGATGCGTGCCGACATAAGCCCTAAGCGGCTTCAGTGCGGACCGCACGAGCCTTTGTACCGGCCTGCCGCGGTGCGGATGAGAGAAAGCGGCGAAAAGCCGACCGCCCTGCATAACAACTGTTCGGGTAAGCACACCGGCATGCTTCTTCTGGCCAAACACACCGGCAGCCCGCTGGAATCGTACATGTCGCCGGACCATCCCGTCCAGCGCATGATGCTCGAAACGGTGAGCGACATGAGCGGCGTGCCGGCCGATGAGATCGCGCTTGGCACAGACGGCTGCGGCGTTCCCGTTTTCGGCTTGCCGCTCGACAAACTTGCTTATGCCTTCGCCCGTCTCGGCAGCGGAACAGGACTATCCGCCAAACGCGCGGAGGCATGCCAGCGCATCGTCGCCGCCATTGGCCGCTTCCCGTATTATTTGGCCGGAACGGACCGGTTCGACACGCGGCTCATCGAAGTGACGAAAGGCCGGCTGATCGGGAAAGGCGGGGCGGAAGGGGTTTTCACCGTCGCCGTGCCGGATAAAGGCCTGGGTATTGCCCTCAAAGCGGAAGACGGCAACCAGCGCGCGGTTTATCCGGCGGTTGTGGAGACATTGAAGCAGCTTGATCTTCTGGTCGGCAGCGAATTGGAGCAATTAAAGCCCTTTCATTTCCCCGATATTCACAATTGGAGCGGAAACGTCGTCGGAAAAACCGAACCCGCGTTCAGACTTCGCCCGTGACCCCGCCGTGAAAGATGCGCAGATGCAGCTTGCGGGCGCATCAGCCGCACTTGCCGCTGCACCCGCCTCCCGAGCCGCATCCTCTGCCTGCCGGCAGCGGATCGTTGCTCGGGACCTTAATCGTTTCCGAAACGGAGTGGGCAATCGTCTTGGAAACGGAATACAGCAGATCGTCGAGCCTTTCCTCCGCCTGCTTGAATTTTTTGACCGCCTCAAACTCATCGAGCCGGCTCTGTACTTTCTTGACCTCTTCCAAAGCGGCGTGATAATCGGGATGGTAATGCCCGAAACGTTCGCACTCCGCGAACTGTTGTTTCTTTATCTTGAACAGCTTCACGCAATTCTGGATGTCCGAATCGCGATCCACCTGGTCTTTCCAATATAAATATTCCGCGACTTCCGCGGAAGCGTTGATCATATCGCCGATTTCATACGCTTTCAACAAAAGAACCGACATGTCCAGCGTTTTTGTTTCCAAGATGCTCATACGATCATCCCATCTATACTAAATGTTTGCCTATATCATACCATGAATCGGCGCACGATACAGGTAGGCCGTTATTATTTATTTATCATTTATTCCCGGCAAAATCAATTGCATTTCTTCCCACTGCTCGGGAGAGAGGCTGATTTCCCGGATGCGGTCCCATCCCGATACCGACCATGAACCGCCGCTTTCCCGCACCGTGCGGGGCGCAAACAGCGTTTCGCCGCCGTTTCGGCGGAGCAGCACGAGAGCTCTCCATTCAATCGCTTTTTGCATCAATTCTTTTCTCGTCGAAGCGTGGTAGGAACGCAAGTCTTTCAGCCACATGGAGGGAACTTCCTGCAGCCTCGGGTAAATATCCTCCGGTTTGGGCCATTTGTCTTCGATTTCATAATACTGCACCGCAAATCGGGAATAGATGAGCCCGCGGGAATGGTTCGCTTCGGATGCGGGTTCAAGGTCACCCGCCGACTCCCCTGCGCATCCGGTCTCCAATCTCGGGAACGTATAGGACGGTGATTCGCCCGCTTTTTCGACGGTTTTGCGCGGATGGTAGCCGTGCTTCTCCAATGCTTGCATCAAATGCCGGATATGTTCCGGCAGGACGATAAAATCCCGGTCGCCCACCGCGGCAAACAAGTATGCGGCACATTCGGGATGGCCGGCGATTTCCGCAGCCGTCCCGGCGTCGTCTACGCGCAGCAGCGTCACTTCGGCAAAACGCATTTGTCCGTATCGCATTCCCCATTCCGCCAGCGTCTGTTCCACATGTTCGGGAATGCCGTATTTAGCGCGCATCTGCAAAAAACGCAACACTTCCTCCATCGTTCTGCCGTTTTCCATCGCCCTTGCCAAACTTTCCCTGGAGAGGCGATACGTGCTGACCCGGTCGATTTGCTGCGCGTCGGCCATACATTCCAGTTCCCAGCGAACATCGAACGGCACCGTCCACGGCACGACAATTTCAAAATCGGGCTGCACGAAAAAGCGGTCATCCGCGTCATGCTTCCCAAGCTCGTCAAGACCCGCTTCCATGGTTTCCGTCGGGTCCGGCCGTATCGTCCAACGAAAAACAGGCGTGCCGTCTTCCTCCGTCTGACCGAGTTCCACCCATCCGAAACCGGCGAGCGGTCCAAGCCACCGCTCGACAAACTCTTTTATCGCATCTTCCCCGCTTGCGCCGCCGTCCCGCAGTTCATGCTCGTTCAGCCACTCCGCAATGCGTCCGAGCGGAAACCATTTCCCCGGCGGAACGAAGCGCAGCGCCGCTGCCGCTTGTCCGATCCATAACGGGGAAGGCACGTAAATTTGCGTCCATAGTTTATAGAGCGCAAGGTCCATCGTTTCTCTGGGCATTCTCAGCCATGCGCCGAGCGGCCCCGTATTCAGCCTGATCTTTTCGATGTCCTGGCGAATCAGGCCAAGCCGCAAAGCGATGTCGAGGACGACGGCGAAAGCGGGAGGATACGCGTCCTGATGCGCGTATTTCAACTGCAGACCGCTCAAGTCGCAGCGCTGCAGCTGAAGCTGCTCCGTTATTTTTTGCACGTGCCGTTTGTGCAGCGTCCCTTTTTGCGTCAACGGCAGTTCATTCCGGGCGATGTACGTCAGTAAGGCAAACAAGTCGCCGGCCAGTCCCAGGCCGTTCCCGTGCCAAGCGCGGACCCGTTCGTCCGGAACGCTGTCGTCTTCCGTGAACGGGCCGGGCAGCACAAGCGACTGCCACACCGGATACGTGTCGGACGGGATGATGTACACATGCTCGCCCCATGTTTTGCGCAGCGCGAAAACGATCCCTCTCTGCCTCAGCCGGATCAGGCCGAATCTCAATTCCGCCCCGGAAACGGCGCCTTCTCCGCATTTTTCCAGTCTCGCATCGTCAAAAGGCTCATATCCGATGTGGCGGACGATGATACCGAGCGCTTCTTTTTCCATGCGGTGAAGCGATTCGAACGTGAAACGCAGCATGGAAGGTGAAGTCAGTATGTCCTGCAAACGGTGCCCTTGCTTCAATTTTTCCGCGAAAAAGCCGGACGCCTCCATTTCCCGCAGCATGGCGTCAGGCATTCGATTGAGGATATCGGCGCATCTCAACTCGGAATCACCTCCGGTTCCAACAGTTTCTCGGCGTCCTCGATGCGATAACGGTACCCTTGTTCCACCAGAAACAGCTGTCGCTTCATCGCAAAATCCTGCTCCCGCGTATCGCGGGAGACAACCGAGTAGAAAAACGATTCGTTCGTTCCCGGCTTCGGACGTAAAATCCGGCCAAGCCGCTGTGCTTCCTCCTGTCTCGATCCGAAACTGCCGGACACTTGCACCGCCACGGCGGCGTCCGGCAGATCGACGGCAAAGTTGGCCACTTTCGACACGACGAGTAGATCGATATCCCCTTGTTTAAACCGAGCATACAACCGCTCGCGATCGTCGTGCGTCATTTCGCCGCTGATGAGCGGCGCGCCGAACGTGGCGGATATCCGTTTCAACTGGTCCAGATACTGCCCGATGATCAGCGTCGGTTCGCCGCGGTGACGGAGCAGCAACCGTTCAACCGCTTTAAGCTTCAGTTCGTTCTCGCCGGCAATCCGGTGCTTCTGCTTCGGTTCGGCCGCAGCATACTTTTCGCGGGCGCCCGCCGGCAGCGGCACACGAATTTCCACACATTCGGCCTTGGCGATCCACCCTTCCCGCTCGAGATCTTTCCACGGCATATCGAACCGTTTCGGACCGACAAGCGAGAATACGTCTTCTTCCCTGCCGTCCTCGCGAACCAGCGTCGCCGTCAAGCCCAGCCGCCGGGTCGCTTGAATATCGGCCGTTGCGCGAAAGACGGGGGCAGGAAGCAGATGCACCGCGTCATAGATGATTAAACCCCAATCGCGTTCATTGAACAGCGACATATGCAGAAATTCCGCTTCTTTGTTTTTACGGTGGGTTAAAATTTGGTAAGTCGCGATCGTAACCGGCCGCACTTCTTTCGTCGTTCCGGTGTATTCGCCGACAAGATCGCCGGAAAGGTCGGTTTTCTCCAGTATTTCCCGCTTCCACTGCCGCACGGAAGTCACATTCGTCGTCAGGATTAGCGTCGCAGAGCCCAACCGCGCCATCGTGGCGATGCCGATCACGGTTTTGCCCGCGCCGCACGGCAAAACGAGAACTCCGCTTCCGCCGTGCACGCTGCCGTTCCGGTAAAACGAATTGATCGCCGCAAGCTGATAATCGCGCAGCGTGAACGGTTTGCCGGATGTCAAGGAGTCCCTCAGCCGTATCGGCAGCGATTCGCCCTGATGGTATCCGGCCAAATCCTGTACGGGATAGCCGAGTTTGATAAGTTCCTGCTTGATGGTGCCTCGATGCTTCGGCGCAATTTCGATCGAACCGTCATCCCTCGCGCGCCCGAGCAACGGGACAAGCGATTTGCAGCCTTGAAGCTCTTTCATCACTTCCCGATCGTCCGCCGCCAGCACCAGTGCCGTTCCGGACAGTTCGAGGCGAATGAGGCCGTAACGGTTCATAAAATGCCGGATATCGTCGAAAACATGCTGCGGTATATCGAATTTTGCGTTCGCCTGTAAAAATTGCACGATTTCCTCGGCTTTCAGTCCGGCCGAAGCGGCGTTCCACAAAGAAAGCCGCGTAATGCGGTATGTATGCAAATGCTCGGGACTCTTGATCAGATCGGCAAACCGGCTTAAAAAGTTCCGCACTTCGCCAAACCGCGGATGGTTCACTTCCAACAGAACCGTAAAATCGCTCTGCACCATAAGCGGCTTGTCGGAACGATAATTCATCGCAAGTTCCTCCTCCAGTTTCCATAGAAGTCTCTTTTCGCCACGCGCGACTCCCAGCGCGCGGTTCGCCACATGGTGGCGGTCAACCACCTGACGGCCATAAGCTCCGAAGGCACCTGTCTTCGCAAGCACAGGTCAAAGTATCCGAGGAAAAACCGGTTCTCGGGCATAGGCTGATTTTTCCCGTATTTTATCTTATTGTACCGCAAATCTGGAAAATTATAAGAAAAACCTCTGTCCAAACCCATACATTTAAGCGCGGGGAGGGATGGACTGTGGCTCCAACCGCTGTTGGAATCGTGATCTATCGCCTTCCCCCCATACCCATTCTTTTTTATCTTATATCCGCTGCCTTCCGCTTCTTTTCCCTAGACGATATTCCATGCTGTACTCCATTCCTTGTTACTTCATTGTGCGGGAAATATCCGACCAATGGGGCGAAGAAAGCCATACGTTCCTCAGCCGGCCGGCGATGATGCAATGGGTGCGCCAACGACTTGATTCCTTGCAATAGAGGATATCCTGCACAAACAATCCCGTAATGTACCATTCCGGCCACCATACATGAAAATAATTGGCGTACTCGCATCATTTTGTTAAAAGCTAAAAACCTTA
>JAWLCZ010000042.1:0-24248 GCA_041686835.1 Paenibacillaceae bacterium
CTTTGTCAATCGTTTCGTGTATCGTGGCGAGCGCATCGGCTACGGCAGCCGGTTCGTTATCCAGAAAATTGTAAACCTTCACATCGTAACCGAGATTGGCCATCGCATTCGCAAATCGCGCTTCCCCGGCAAACACGGAAGGGCCGGCAATATGAATCGTATCCCGGAAAACCTTTAAATAAAACGCGTGTGCAGTCAGTCCGTTTACTTCCTCGAGCGAAATCCCTTTTTTGTCCGTATACTGAAGCAGCCCCCACATACAGTAAGTAAGTGACGGCCTCGATCCTAAAAAATGGCTTTCTCCCACTCGCTGCGTATAGATGGACGGCCGCTCCAACACTTTCTTTTTCATGCATTTTCTCTCCCTTCGGCGGATCAAATGTTCGTTGATATAGACGCGAATGCGTTCGTGCCGGAGCTTTTGCCGGGTGCGGGAAATCGTTTTGTAAACGTTGGCCGTCGTCGTATCGAACAGGCTGGCGATTTCCTGCGGGGAAAGATGCTTAAAGAAGAAAGCTTCCACAATCCCTCTTTCGCGGCGGTTTAAACAGAGAAACAGGCTGCGCAGCGTTTCCATCGTCTCCTTGCGTACAAGCCGCTCTTCCGGGTTGCCATTCGTTTGCTGATGATCCGCATACTTTCTCGTCATGTAGGAGAGAATGCTCTCCATATCGTCCCAGTCGATCCGGTTCGGATACACATCCGGCGTGAAACTGGAAAAAGGTTTTTCTTTCCCGTAAGGTCCTCCCCGCCGCAGCTTCATCATCGCTTGATTGCGAACAATCCGATGAAGCCACGGAAGAAAACGACCGGCATCCGCCAGCGTGCCGAGGTGCATAAAAGCCCGGATGAGCGCATCCTGCACGATATCATCCGCCATATGCGGATCCCGGGTCATCCCGGCAGCCCACCCGTGCGCTTTCGCCCGATGACGGCGAACAAGTTCGCTGAATGCCTCGTGATCGCCCAATCGGGCACGTTCTATCAGCCCGGCGTCTTCCTTCTCCTGCTCCGTACCATCGTTCAGTCCCTGTATCAGCTCCCGCATCGCTTCGGCTCCTTTGACTGTTGAATTGGTGAAGACATTCGACTGTCTGCTAATCTGATGCCGCAAGCGGCCGTTTTTTGACACGATTTTAAGTTTTTTTATCGCATACGGTTGTCGATATCATGAATACGCTTCCAACAACGCGAATCTTTTTGCGTGGTACGGCTATCGCGGGCTGCTGCAGCCTTCTAATCATCCTTTCATTTTAGTTGAGTATGTCGCCATTGCCGGAAAGAAGAATGTAGAGACCCACCGCGATGGAAAGACATGCGCCAACTCTGGACAAAAAGAGAAATGCGTCGCTTGGTTCGGATTCGCCTTTCACCATCCATCCGTACCTAATATACCAGCCCAATGCCGGGAAAAAAAGCCCGATAACTCCTGCAATGATAAACACCGCTCCAAAAAACTCCATGGTATTCACTCCTTTCATAGGGAATACGTTTCATTTCAGCTTGCCGTTTCAAAAAAAATCCCCCAGCCATTATAACGGCAAAAGGGAATTTTCTTCATCAGATGGCTTATTAAAAATGTCATCGACAGTATGTATCGTGGCTTGACGAGATACCCCGCTACAGGAAAAGAAAGCCGCGGTTCAGACCTGACTCACCACGTTGAAAGAGCTACTCTTTTCCATTTGTTATCCTCGACACAAACGTACAGATAATCGCCATCCCAGGCGATGTCGCCCTTCAACCCTTCCGCGGTTGAGGAAGCCGGGGTATAAGAAGCGCGCACCCGAATCCGGTTGTCGTTCACATCGAGACGCCGTTCCGGAGTGGTCGTATTGATTCCTACAAATCCGCTGCTTCGTTTTATGAAAAATGGCGAATCCAGCGTATTTCCCGCATCGTCGAAGCGAACGATCCGAAAATCAGACCCGGCGTTGCCTCCGGTTTCCTTTGTGGAATCGCCGCGCAGCGCCCAGCGGCTGACCCCCGTATTTGTCCCGTCTTCCTTTTGAATCCGAAAATCTTTGTTTTGCCCGTTTTCTCCGGTGACCCGTGACGTTCCGCTCCGAACGGTGAAGTTGGAAGAGTGGGTATTAATCTCACTGACATCCTCATCGTACGGGATTTCCATCCGGGTAAACAATTGGTTGGCGTATGGCCCTGCCGGCGACATCGTCGTTTCGACGGAAATATGTTTATGATCCGGTGCGTCGGGGTTGTTCGCCTTTTCGTGGGCAATGATCGCCGCTTTGTCTTTCCCTTTTTCGTCCACCCATACGATTGCGGGTTTGGCCCGATCGGCGAGCCACTGAAGACGGATTAAATCCGAAAGATGGCCTTGATCCTCAATCCATCTTTGATCGGTGGAAAGGTGAAGGCGTTCATTTTTGGGCAGCTTCAACCCGCCGCCGGGCAGCTCGGATTCGGAAAAAACCGGCTGCGTCTGTTGTCCGGCCAATGGTGTCTCGATTCCCAAGAGCCGTTGGATACCTTGAACATTCGATGCGGCATAAGCTCCGACAGACATGGATATGACAATAATGACTGATATGAGAGCGGACAAGCCCAGTTTTCGTTTCAAACCGCTTCACTCCTTCGAAAATAGTAAAATATGATTCTACGGGTTAAAATATTCGTATACCACCTTCATTTTCAGCGGGCTGTCCGTAATATTGGGATTTTTACACATCCTTTGAATCCAGTAATATTTGACTTATTCCATAAAAATCGTTCACCCGTTCCTTGAGTGCGCCGGCCTTTTTATCCAGCAGTATCGCCTGCATTCCCATTCTTCTTGGCGCGGCAAAATCGTTCTCCTCATCGTCTCCGATAAACAGGATTTGTTCCGGTCCGCAGCCTGCCTTAGCCATTCTTCTAAGTCTGCAGGCAATAGACTTGACTTTCTCAGCAAGCCTAATCAATTGGTGGTCTGCTATAGTTTTCCGGATTGATTAGCATAATTTCTGATCATCATTCCTGTTGCCTTGCTCATCCCCGCTTTGGAGTAAAAAGGCTCGAGATCAGGATCGCATAATAAATCGATCGTGTAGTAGCTCTCTAGTCTTTTTAACATTCGTCTCATCAGTTCCGAACCAATACCCTTGCCTCTATACTCGGGAAGCACCTCCAAAAGCGGAATATATGCCGTTAATACCTGATCCGACAGAGCATTGACAAAACCTATCACTTTACCACTTTCTTCATCCAAAGAAAGTACCACATAAGTAGAATGTTTCAGTATTTTTAACAATTGTTTGCTTGATGGCGGATTCGGCCAACCATGAAAGAAACCTTCTAGTCGTTCTTCTGTCAAATCCTGAAATGAATCTCTGTAGACGATCATGTTTACTGTCCAATCCTTTTCAATTTTTTTACACGAAACAAGCCATAAAACAAAAGGCGGCTATCTTCCGGATAATCCGCCATCTGAAAATATTTTCGGGACGCGGACGAACTTCAACAACAATACAGCAGCGCCCGTCCTTTATCACTTCGCTCATTTCGCAGTATGGTTCAATGTTCGTTATGCGAGGTAGATGATCGAAACCAGGCGGTCTCCGTCACTGACTTTCAGTACATGCTTTTCCGCGTCATGGCTGACGGTTCCGCATCCTACCCGGAGCATGGGCTCCACGCCCAGCCCGTAGAAAATGTCATCGGCCATCGTGCGAATGCATTCCTTCCGGTCGTCGGCATTCATACCCAGCCAAATCTGTTCCGGCATCTCGAAAAAGGTATACATCTGATCGATTTGAGCTAGCGCCGACGCCAGTTCGCCGATAATCTCGGCGTATTCTCTTCCGTATTTGATTCCCATGCCGTCCCCTTCTTCCCCGCAAAGTCGTGAAATCCGATCTGCAGATTCATCTTGCCGTCCTTAAAAAGCTAGCTCTTAGCTGTTATGATTTCGGTATAAGACGGATGATTTTGTCGTCACCTTCCCGCGGAAAGCCGCGCCCGTCGCGGTTATTCGTCAGCACATACAGCGAACCGTCCGCCGCTTCGCGAATATTCCGGATTCGGCCCCACTCGCGGAATACCGGCTCCTGACTGACCGCTTCACGGTAGTCCGGAGGCTTGAGCGTTACTTTCAGCACCTGTTCTCCGCGCAAATTGGCGACCAGCAGGCTGCCCTTCCAAGGTCCCTTCGTCACAAACGTCATGCCCGAAGGGGCCCATGTTTCCGTGCCGCTGTGCAGCAGGGGCGTCTTCATTTCAGACGGGTCTTGCAGCGTCTCGTCCCCTTCGATGAGCGGCCAGCCGTAATTCGCTCCCTTCTCGATCCGGTTGATTTCATCATGAGCCGACTGTCCGTGTTCCGACGCGTAAAGCTGTTTCGTATCGGGATGCCAGGCCAATCCTTGGGGGTTGCGGTGCCCGTAGCTGTACACCGGAGAGTCCGGGAACGGATTGTCGCCGGGAATGGAGCCGTCCGCTCCGATCCGCAGTATTTTACCGCCAAGGCTTTTCACGTTTTGCGCCAGCTCAGGCTCATACCGATCGCCCGATGTGATGTACAGCATCCGATCCGGACCGAAGCGGATTCGCCCGCCGTTATGGTTCTGCGATCCCGGCAAGCCGTCGATGAGCACCCGATCGATCGCCGCAGTGTTGTCCTTCTCTTTGAGACGGAGCACACGGTTCCGGATCTCTCCATCCGCTTCGTACGTATGATAGATGTACATGTAATGCGTACGTTCGAATTGCGGATCGAGCGCTAGACCGAGCAGCCCGCCTTCCCCAACGCTTAGGAACGGCGGTTCCAGTCGTATGACCGGATCGGGCAGCAACTTGCCCTTATCGATCACCCGAACGGCCCCGGACCGTTCCGTGAAAAAGATGCGCCCGTCCGAAGCGACTTCCAGTTCCCAAGGAACGTTCAGATCTTCCGCCACGGTCTGGATTGTATACGGGAACGCCTCGCCCGCATCGGCCGAGGTTTCGGACGTATCCGGCTTCTTTTCCGCTAAGGGGGAATCGTCCGATATGCAAGCGGATACAAGCAGCAGCATGAGCGGAACAATGACGAGTCCTTGCGGAATGCGCATGAACATCCGGTTCGCCTCCTTCCCTTTGATGGTTATCTTATGAAAAGAAATTATGAATATTTTCCGAACAAATGCCGTTTTTTACGAGTGGGCAGCGGTTTTCTTATAAAATGACGTTATAGGAAAGTGATGCAAATCCATTGCACCCTATGTCAACATTCTTAAATACGGAAGGTGCTGTCATGATGAAAACCCCGATTAGACGATTGCGGATGGCCGGCTTCTATGAGGGCGTCTCGTATCT
This sequence comes from Paenibacillaceae bacterium, assembly GCA_041686835.1. Taxonomy (GTDB): domain Bacteria; phylum Bacillota; class Bacilli; order Paenibacillales; family JAWLCZ01; genus JAWLCZ01. The sequence goes on from JAWLCZ010000042.1 coordinate 5,293, forward strand.
CCTGCTGCTCGGAATCGCCATGCCCTTGAAGTATTTTGCCGACGTTCCCGAGGCTGTCCGCGTCGTCGGCACGATCCACGGCCTGCTATTTATTTTGTACATGCTTGCTCTGGCCCATGTAACGATCGCGCATCGTTGGTCCATTTTGCAGGTATTGGGAGCGGTGATTGCCTCCTTGGTCCCGTTCGGCACTTTTGTGCTTGACGCTCGGCTGCGCCGGCAGCGTTAACAGGCCGGTCAAGCCGTGCCCGGCTTGACGGAAACCGGGATAACCCTTACTTCGACCGCCAGCCGCCCAGTGCTTTTTTTGTCGGAGGCCTCCTAGTCCTTGCTTTGAATGACCAGCAGCAGTCCGTTTGCGATGCGAATGCGAGCGGATTCGGAAACGATCGCGTTGCTAACGCCAAGGGATTGTCCCAGCGTCAACGTCGCCCGCTCCAGCGGATATTGAAATCCTTCCAGCGTAATTCCCGTCACTTCCATACTGAGCGGGAGAAGCGATACATAAGGGAACCGGCTTTTCCGCAATACTGCCTCATCCGTAACTAGTGTGATTTCGTTGCTGGCGTCGACAATTTTGCAGGCAATCCCCCGTTGGGCCGCTCTCCGCAGCAAATGAACGTTGGCCAGCGTATGATCAAAACGGGAGCCTGTAGCTCCCAACAGCACCATTTCCCGCGGCTGCATCTTTAGCGACCAGTTGAAAGCCATCTCGGTATCGGTCAAATCTTTCATAATCGGATCGCAGGCAATCAGCTGCTTGCTGTATTGGCGGATTTGTTCCATTTCCTCTCCGGAGACGGAATCGAAATCCCCCAAAGCGATATCCGGCTTTATTCCGTGTCGAACCAGGAACAGCGCGCCGCTGTCCGCTCCAACGATCAAGTCTTCATCCTTCAATTCCGCTAAAGCCCATTCCCCAAGACTGCCTCCGGCAAATATAACGATACGTTCCTTCATCGCAGTTACACCTCGTCGGTAAATCATCGTCGGATCCATTCAATCGATGGTCTGTACTATTTTACCTTGTTCCTTTCTTCCCGTCCATGATCAAGGTACCATAATCTTATGTATGGGGAGATCATTTCGCCTGAACAATTGCCGGCCGCACTTCAAAGGTTGCCCCAAAGACATGGCGCGGGAAATCGTTATACGATTCGCGAACGGCTCGCATGAAGCCGTTGCACGAAAAAAAGCAACCTTGGCGCAAAACCTGCGTTATCCAAGGTTGCTTTCTTCCTGAACAGGTCCGTCTTGCGAAGCGCCGTCTCTTTATTCAGACCATAGAGAGCGGTTACTCTCCGTACACCTCTACTTCATAAATCCGGGTGACATTGTCCTTGCCGGCGTTCGTTACATTCAGTTTTACGTATCGGGCGGACACCGGAGAGATGCGATGAACCGTTTCCGCTGAAACATTGCCGGTAACATCAACCGCCGTCACCCAATTTATACCGTCTTCGCTTACTTCGATGTTGAAATCTTTCGCGTTCCACCCGGGATCCTCCCCTCCTGCTCCCGCATGTTTAATCACAAACCCCGAGAGGTCATGAACGGAACCGAGGTCGACCTGCAGCCACTTTTCCTGAGTATAAGAACAAAACTTGCTGTTATTCATCACGGTTCCGTCGAAAGCTTTTTCCGGCCCTTCCGATGAAGCGCAGACCGTCGATCCGCTGGCCGGTTGATTTAGCGCCAGATTTTCTCCAAAAGGACTCGGCTCGCCGTATATCTCAACCTCGTAAATATGAGCCGCATCGGAGCCGCTGTCCGATATGTTCAATCTGACGTAACGGGCCGAGGCGGCCAATATATCGTGAACCGTCACGTCCTCCGTATTTCCGGCAATCCGTTTCACGGTGATCCAGTTCGTGCCGTCCCCGCTGATTTGAATGTTGTAATCGCGGGTATTCCATTCCCGAGGTTTCCCTCCGGCCCCGGCATGCTTGATCACGAATTCGGTGATGTAGAAGTGCGAGCCGAGATCGACCTGCAGCCACGCATCTGCCGCGCTTGAGCAAAACTGGCTGTTTGGTTTTACGCTGCCGTCTATCGCTTTATCCGGCCCTTCATTCGTACTGCACGGCTCCGATCCGGTCGCCGTTCCCTTCAACGCCAGATTCGGCAATGCGCTCGAACCGTGCGGCTCTTTTTTGACCAGACCGTTGACGGCGTCCAAGGCGGAGTGCTGCGTTGCGGCGCTCATCCCGTCGGCCGGAACGTACCATTTCAAGCCGATTTGGTTCACGCTGCCCCGGTTTTCCCACATCGATTCGACATTCCGGATCACAAACTTCCGGTAGGCCTGCTTATGCGTTGTGTCGTACAGATAATTCAAATTGCGCATAAAAATGCCTTTGAATGAAGGGCCGTCCTGACCGCAGCCGTTGTCTTCGCACGGTTCTTTCAATATTCCGTCCGCATTGACGAGACGGCTGATCGCCGCGTCGGCTATCGATTCGGCCAACTTCAAATGATCGTTGTCTCCGGTTATTTTGTACATTTCGATCAAGCCGCCGAGGATGACTCCCTGATTGTACGTCCACGTCACGTCGCCGTTATTCGTGCACTGGCTGTTCAAGCCGTCGTTAATCAGATGATCCGAGTTGATCATGCCGCTGTTCAGAAACCAGGCCAGCTCTTTTTCCGCCCAATCGCGGTAGCTGCCCTCCCCTTCGTCTCCCGGCGTCCGCTGGTGCAGCCTGGCCGCAACGGTGAGGAACAGCTCGTTCGTGATGGCGTTTTTGTACCTGCGATCCTTGTTCCACCATACGCCTCCGCCGCACGTCTCGTCCCAAGCGCCTTTCATATCTTCAAAAATCGTTTTGGCCATCTGTAAATATTCCGGATTATTCGTCAAATCATACGCTTTAATCCAGGCGAGAGCCCACCATCCTTCGTCATCGTAATAATGGTTGAGAAAATCGCCCGCTTTGTTTTTGTTGAACGTGTTGGCGATGGCGGCAACGTATTTGTCGCTGCCCGATTTCGCGCTGTAATCGATGATTGCTTCCAACGCATTGGCCGAATTCCACCAGCCAGTGCTGTTCCATAACCCGTTCTGATCGTTGTACCAGCCCATCAGTCCGCTGGCGATAGCGCTTCCATAAGTGCTGTACTTATTACTTTCCGCGTTGGCCGAATCGGCCGGAGCGAGAGGGCACAGCAGGACGGCGGACAGCAGCAGCCATAGCAGCTTCTTGGAAATCGAATAAACCGCTTTCATCTTTTTCCTCCTCTTACCAATGTTTAAAAGTGCTGATACGAGTTTCGGCATCTCTATCCTCTATCATCGTACCACAATATGGAATTGCAGTCACTATATTACAAGGTAATGGAGTGTGCTTCTTTGACCGCTTATCGCCAGTATCATTGGCCTTCCAGAATCGAACGGCATACATCCGCCGACTCCCGCACGGCAACGTCAATATATTGAACGATCTCGTCAAAATCATATACATGCAGCGGCTGCCGAACATCTTCCGGGCGGAATGTAAAATCGTTGACCGCTTCGACGCGAAAAGCTTCCAAATCATCCGGCCGGATTTCCTCCGCTTCGACAGTGACAGCAGCGACAGCTGTTTTCGCTATTTTTTCTTTGATATGATCGCAGTTGTACCATCGCACCAGCTTTCCGTTCAAGTTCCGAAAATCGTTATGCCATCGCTCGAGAAGCCCGGGTTCTTCCTCCAGCCGCTCTTTCAAGCGGTTTTTATAATAAATCAATTGGAGCCAGACGTCATCGGACACGAGGTGGGTCAAATAGCCGAGCATAAATACGTTCCGCATCTTGTGCCGGTATTTGCTTATAAAAGCCTCATAATTGACGGATGTGACTCCATTATCCGAAGAACTTCCTTCATAGAAATGCGACCTATCCTTTAATTCACGATCGAAAACCGCATCGGGAGCGACGGAGCCCAGCAGAAAAAGGCTCTCGTCCTGTAACTTCAACTTCCGGAATACCTTCTCTCCAATAATTAAATGCATCATGCGTGAAGCCATATGTTTTTTACACCTCTTATTTTTTTCTCTCTCCGGGCGCTCCGGGTCAGTTCATTGCGGCTCCTTCTTTCATTGACCTTTTATCCGGAAGTACCGGATGGATTGGATGGTGCGGCGGAATGAGCCGTTTTGTTCATCAAATTGTTAACCTTTTCTGGAAAGACAATTGCTATAATGTTTAATTAACGGGCCCGGTGCCGAACAATAGTAACGAGGTGGAGCGGAACTGTGAAAAAAGTCTTGATTGTCCTAATGCTTGTCGCAGCCTTGACGGCTACGGCCTGCGGCAAACAAAAGCCCCAAGATCTCAATTGGAAGCTAAGCGACTTTACTTTTACGGATCAGAACGGAAAACCGTTCGGATTGGCCGATTTAAAAGGCAAAGTATGGGTTGCCGACTTTATTTTTACGAATTGCACGACGGTATGCACGCCGATGACGTACAACATGAATCAACTGAAAGAGCGGTTGAAGAAGGAAAAGCTGGACGCCGAATTCGTATCGTTCACCGTCGATCCGAATCGGGACAATCCGGAAACGTTGAAGCAGTTTGCCGAACGGTTTACGGAAGATTTGTCCAACTGGCATTTCCTGACCGGCTACACGCAGGAAGAAATCAAAAAGTTCGCCAAAGACCAGTTCAAAACGATTGCCGAACCGGATCCGCAATCGGACCAATTTGTTCATCAAACGTTGATATACTTGGTGGATCAGAACGGCACGGTCGTCAAAGCATACAGCGGCACGGAACCGAAATACGATGAGATGGTGTACGATATCGAGGCGCTGTTGGAGTAATCGGTAAACTTGTTTCCTATAACTTTTCGGTTTTATTCTCAGTTTCTTTGTGTTATCATATGAATTAAGGGGCCGAGTGCGGCTAACACTCGGCTATACAACTGGCTTGGATGGGTCATCCCTTCTAGGTCATAGAGGTTCAAAAACCCACCTTCGGCGGTCAACCTTGGGGTGGGTTTTTATTTTCTCTTGTAGTTTCGAAGGGAAACCATGCCCACCCAAGATTCAATTGTACTTGTCTATTATAACATTCTTTCTCAATATAAAGAAGAACATTTGTTCGAAATTAGTACTGCTTTTCCAAATCGACGCGATTGACGGACGGAACAGAGCCTCGCAAATATTGCATTAAATTTTGCAAAAAGATGTCCGTCGCCCGTTCGTCATAGTATACGGTTGAACCCGAATTGTGCGGGGTTATGATTACATTTTCCAGCGTCCACAGCGGGCTTGTTTCCGGCAGCGGCTCCTGCTCGAACACATCGAGTCCCGCTCCGCCAATCGTACCTTCCGTCAACGCCTCAATCAAAGCGTCCGTGTCCGTCGTTTCTCCGCGGCCGATATTGATGAAGCAGGCGGTCGGTTTCATCATTTGAAATTGCCGCCGGCCGAACATGTGCCGCGTTTCCCGGGTGAGCGGAACCGTCACGACGACATAATCGCTTTCTTGCAGCACGCGATCAAGTCCGCTGTTGTCGTACATCTTGTCGACGAACGGAGACGATTCGCCCGATCGGCGCACGCCCAGGACGTTCATGCCGAACGCCTTGGCCAGCCGGGCCGTTTCCTCTCCGATCGCTCCTACGCCGATAATGCCTATCGTTTTTCCGTGGATTTCGCCCAGTACTCCCGTACTTTGCCACTTTCTTTGCGCTTGATTGCGGATGGAAAGATGAATGTTGCGCGCTAGCGTTAGCATCATGGCAAATATCGTTTCCGAAATCGGGTACGCATGGACGCCACTCGCATTGGTGAGGATGATGCCCCTTTCGGCAAACGCGTCCAGCGGCATTCGGTCAACGCCCGCTCCCCAGCTTTGCACCCATCGCAGCTTGGCCCCGGGCTTCAAGCAATGCTCTTCGGCGGCGGCGCTCCAACCGACGACGATCTCGGCGTCGCGCAAATGCTCCACCCAACGTTCTCCTCCGCCCTGGATCACTTCCCAACCGGGAGCGGCGCTGCGGACGAGTTCCACATATTGCGGGGACAGATGATGCACGAATACGATTTTTCGCATCGTCCTCCACTCTCCTTTGCTGCAACAAAGTCAATAGCGTTCTGCCCTCATCCAGTCCGGTACATACCTACAAGAGCTTACCTTCTATCGGGGGATGCTCCGTCGGTCCGAACGAAACGTTGGTCGACGGTTCGAGCCGCAGCCTGTCTTCGTCGAAACGGCAGACGATCGTATCGTAAAAAGGCGTCTCCACAAAGCGCCACGTCATGACGAAGGTATGCTCGTCTCGCCACGTGCCGCTTGCCGCAACGCGCTGCGGATTTCCCTTCAACGCCGTCGTCCCTTCCTGCCATTCCCCGTTGCCGCAGCGGATGCGATGCTCCGTCCCCTTGTCGTCCCAAACCGTAAAAAGAGTCGCATCCTCCGCAAAAGTAAACGAAACGGTCTGCGCATGAACCTCGTTTGCTTCCATAACGTAACGGAGGCCGGACACTTTTGCGGCGACGGAAGAATGGGACCGCTCCCGCGGCGGCAGCAATGCGAGGGAAGAGAGCTTTCGGGTAAGCGACGGCAGCGCCGTTTCATCTTCCGGCAGCGGAGCGTCCGATAGACCGGGAAGCAGATGCTCCCATACCAGATTCAGGATGCCCTGCATATCATTCTCCCCGCTCGTTATGGCAATCACCGCGTCCTGTCCGGGCAGCACGACACAAAATTGCCCGAAGGCGCCGTCGCCCCGATAAGCGCCGTGCCGGCACCGCCAGAACTGGTAACCGTAGCCCTGCTGCCAGTCGCTGTCCGGATCGCTTCCGTTGGAAATATGGGCGGTTGTCGCCTCCTCCACCCACGCTTCGGACAAGATGCGCTTTCCGTTCCAAATTCCTTTTTGCAAATACAGCTGACCGAATTTGGCGATATCCTCCGTCTTGATGCTCAAGCCCCAGCCTCCCGTGTTAATGCCTCTCGGACAAGATTCCCATGCTGCATTTTCAATGCCCAGCGGTTCAAAGAGACGGGGCTGCAAATAAGCGAGCAGCGTCAGCCCGGTAACTTTCTGTATTATGGCGGAAAGCATATAGGTGGCGCCGCTGTTGTAGACAAATTTCGTTCCCGGCGCATATTCGACAGGAAGCCCGAGGAACGCCTTCACCCAATTTCCGTCTTCGCGTCCCCCTAATCGTCCTATCGTGTCTTCCGCATGTCCGGTGGACATGGACAGCAGATGCCGAACGCGCATCGAAGACAAATGATCGCTCGGGTGTTCCGGAGCTTCGTCCGGGAAAAACGATAATACCGGGTCGTCGACGGAAAGACGCCCTTCTTCCACGGCCAAACCGATCGCCGTCGAAGTAAAGCTTTTGCTTAACGAAAACAGCATATGCGGGCGTTCGGGCCCGTAAGGAGACCACCAGCCTTCCGCTGCGACGCGACCGTGGCGAAGCAGCATAAAGCTGTGCAGCTCCTTTTGGTTTTGCTCAACCGCTTCCAAAAAAGCGGCGATCGCGGAAGACGATACTCCCTGTTGTTCGGGGGTGCTGCGCGGCAGATGGTAGGTATGAAGCATCCGGCTCACTCCTTCTCCCTGATTTGATTTGGCGGCTGTTGAAAGCGCTGCAATATCTTTTAGATCGTACCATATTATCGCATCCGTTCAAACAAAAAAATAGCGCTCACAGACGTGAAGTCGGCGATATCAATGCTCCGCTCTTCCAGATGAACGCCTTTTCGTTTCATAACCAGACGGCATGAATGGTCCACTCCCTTCCTCTACAATTAGGTTTGTCTGAAGAACGAATCGGTATCGCCAAGGAGCGACCTTCATTGATACAATAAAAAGGAAAAATTCGTCCTTGCTTCGGGGGAATTGCCTTGCAACAACATGAGACGCATTATTTATTCTTCTTTATAGATCTGTTGGCTTCGTTTATTTTGGCGGGGAGATTGTTTTTTCCCGCCCTGATGGAATCGTTCCGGAAAGTGTTAGGGCTATCGCTGTTTGTCGGATTTGTGCACGCGGCCATCATGGAGCTTTCGGTTCCGGATATGCTGATTTATTATGTGGTGTATATCTTCGCCATGATTCTTGCAGTTTTGCTTTTCCAGGGGGAAGGCTGGCCTATTCCGGTTCTGTTCGTTCTCACCGCACTCGCTTTCTCCTTAAGCGGTAATATCCTTACTTACTCTATGGGCTTCATGTTCGAGGCCGGGAACTGGGTCTATGAAATGACAGGCAGTATGATCCTCGCAGCGGCAGCCGCCTTCATGCAGTGGAGAAAAGTTACATGGATCGATGTCATGAATATCGATCGAAAGAAAATAAACATGATGTTGGTCATCGTTTTTCAATGTTCGCAAGTCGTTGTTTTGTATTACCTTTTTTTCACAGAACATTATTCGATTAATGAACGTACCGGCGTGAATGTCTTATTTGCGACAGTCTTTACCGTTGCCGGGCTGGGCTTGTCTTTTGCCCTTTTTACGGGTTTGGAAAAAATTCATCAATCGGAAATGATCGAAGCGATCCGGCAAACCGAGCAGACTCTCATCGGTCAAATCGAACAGTTGATGTTTCGGTGGAGAAGTTATGCGCACGATTTTCATCATCATATCGAGGTCATGCAAACGCTGCTGGATGAAAAGGACGAAATCAGTCTGAAGGAGTACATGAAGGGCATCCATCGTTCGGTGCGCGATTTGCAGAAACGAGATTTTCCTTTTGCTCAACCGGCAGTCAATGCGTTATTGTCAGCTAAGACCATTTATGCAGAACAAAAGGATATCCGTATCATGATCGATAGTTCGGAAACGGTGATGTTTCCGCAGTTAAATGTTTATGATGTGATTCGAATATTGGGGAATTTGCTGGACAATGCGATTGAATCCTTGGACGACGCCAATCCGAAAGAAAAATGGATCAAAATCGAATACCGGACCGTGCTCAATCTAACCATTTTAAAAGTCAGCAACAGCGGACCGCCTATTCCGGAATATATGCGGGAAAACATTTTCAGATCCGGTTATACGACCAAAACCAAACATTCCGGCATCGGATTGGCATTTTTGAAACTGTTGATCGAATCGCACGGAGGCCATATCAGGCTCGCATCCGAACCGGATACGGATCATGTGGTGTTTGAAATTGTTATTCCTCTCAAGTAACGGTTCGTTACCGCTTCAACATTTCAATGAGGGAAGGCAGTTTGTCGCGATTCAACAGAGCGTATTCGTCGGTCAGTTTGAAGCTGATTTTGTAGCTTTCCGAAGTAAACCGAACGATTTCTTTGATCCAATTCACATTGACAATGAAACTGTTATGGCTTCGAATAAAAATGTCCGGATTCAGCTGCTGCATGATGTCTTTCAAGGCTTCGTTCGTATAGTACCTTTTGGCCACCGCACGGGCCGGCTCTTTTTCAATGGAGAAGATGATTGTTTTCTTTCCTTCTTTGCACAGGAATACAATCGTTTCCGTATCGATGAAATGAAGTTTGTCTTCCCCTTTGACTACAAGTTTTCCGTGAGTTTTGGAAGAAGCCGGCTCGCGTGCTGCATGGGGATTCGAGCCGGAAGCCCGGGATGCCAAATATTGCTCCACTTTTTTCAACCCTTGACGTACCCGTTCCGGCTGGATCGGTTTCAGGATATAATCGATCGCGTTGATCGTGTAGCTTTCCGCAGCGTGCTCCATAAATCCGGTGATGAACAGAATGGGAATATCTTGATTTTGCCCTCGAATCTTTTTGGCCAACTCGAGACCGTCCGTATCCGGCAGATGGACATCAAGCATCAGAAAATCCGCATTCAGATTCGCAAACGACTCCAAGAACGATTGTCCCGTATCCGCTTCGCACACGATTTCAAAGCCGCCGGTTTCCTCGACGATATTCCTCAGTCTTCTTCTTATGACCGGATAGTCTTCCACTATGGCTGCTTTCCACATGCCAACCCGCAATCCTTTCCTCGTTAACTGCCAAGTTTCATTATAATGGAGCCGCTTCGGACCGATCAATCCGATCCGGTTCTAATTCATGCCGCCAACTCCTGTCGTTATGCTGCGATTTCAAGTCATTATTCCAATTTTATTGAAGCCCGTTAAGCCAGTGATTATGATATGTATCGTTCCAAAACAACGAAGCAAGGGGAAGAATGAACATTGAAAAAACTTCGATTGTCTAAGAAAAAAGTGGTCTTCCTGATTGGAATCGCATTGATTTCGTTCATCGCGGTATCGCTATGGATATGGGATCGAGGACTGCATGTTTACTTGAGCGAACATATTCGAATCGGGGAAGAAGTCAGATTCAAATCCGACGGACTGACCATTTCAGGCAGCCTGGTCAAACCGGACACCACCGATCCGACTCCGGCCATCATTGCGATCATTGGAGCAGGAAACGATACCTACCGTTATCATTGGGATGAAAACCATATGATGTCGGTGTGGAAACCGATTGTGGAAACGATGAATCAGCAAGGATACAGTGTGCTGCTGCTTGACAAAAAAGGAATCAATTACACCGAAGGCCACTGGAAAAGGGCGACAATGAACGATCGCGCCGACGATGTGTATGCAGCCATTCAATATTTAAAAAGCAGGGAAGATATCGTTTCAAACGAAATCGGTTTGATGGGTTACAGCCAGGGCGGATGGGTTTCGCAAATCGTCGCCGCCGAACACCCGGAAGATGTAGCCTTTATTATCAATTTCGTATCTCCGGCATCCCCTGTGAAAGAACAAATCATGTATGAAGTGGAAAGCGATTTGGTTTGCCAAGGCCTTGGCGCCGAAGAGGTGAAGAAGAAGTGGGAAACCCGGAAAAAACTGTACGATATTTATTTCCATCTTACTTCCAAAGTAAAGCTGGGCTTTTTGAGCCGAGTCATTGACCACGACCCGGCAACGTACATTCCAAAGATTCAAGCTCCTGTTCTCGCCGTTTTCGGAGAAGCGGATCAATATGTCAAAACCGCAGTGGACGCTCCGCTTACGGAGCGATTGCTGAAACAAGGCGGAAACGACAAGTATCGTATAGAAATTATACCGGGAGCGAATCACTGGTTTATGGAAGTCGGCAGATGCATGCCGCCCAATGCGATGGAGATGAAACACGAATTGAATCCGAAGGTTATAAAACTGTTGTCAGGGTTTAAAGAATGGTACGATTAAGTGAAAAACTAGAAAATGCCCCACCTTCCAAAGCTGGAGGGTGTGGGCCGTTTTTCACGTCTATATCGTCATGCACCCGTCGATACTTCACAATCGGCGACTTGATTCTGCTTTTTACCGTGTTGGCGGACACTTTGTCTCCCCTGCAGTTTGTGCTCATCCTCAATCTGACGTATTTGCGTCTAAACATCATCGAAAGACCGGCTGCTTCCAATCGACGACCCTTGACTTTCGACAAACCTGTCAGCCCCCTTCGGTTTTCGAACAACTACTCGCCTTTCAAACCGGACAACGTAACCCCGCGGATAAAAAAATCCTGCGCCAGCAGAAAGACGACAATGACCGGTATGATGCTGATGACCGTCCCGGCCATAAGCACCGGCCAATCCGTGGAATACATGCCCTGCATGGAGGCCAGGCCCAGCGGCAAAGTCATTTTGTTCTGCGAATTGATGTAGACGAGCGGCCCCAAAAAATCGTTCCATATCCCCATAAACACAAATACGCCGAGCGTGGCCATCGCGGGTTTGGACAAGGGGATAAAAATTCTCCAGTAAATGCCGAATGGCGTGCATCCGTCCATTTTCGCCGCATCTTCAAGCGCCGCGGGTATGGTGAGGAAAAACTGCCGCAGCAAAAATGTGCCGAAGGCGGAGACGAGCGCAGGCAATATAAGCGACCAGTGCGTGTCGACCAGACCGTATAAACGCATGACGATAAAGTTCGGGATCATCGTCACTTGCCCGGGAACCATCATGGTGGCAAGATACAAACCGAATAGCAGATCCCTGTACCGGAACCGGAGTCGGGCAAATACGAATCCGGCCATCGAGCTTGTGATGAGCTGCGCAATGACAACAATGACGGTAATTTTGAGGCTGTTCAGGAAGTACAGATCGAACGGAAACCGATCCGAAATCCGCAAATAATTTTCCCAATGTATTTTTTCGCCGAAAAAGGTTGGAGGAAACACAAACACTTCACTGATGTTTTTCAGCGAGGTGCTGAGCGTCCATAAAAAAGGAAAGATCATCGTCAGCGCGCCCAAGCCCAGGAACACGTGGGCGGCAACCCTAAGTCCCATGTTCGTTTTCACCGTATACGCCTCCCGTCAATAAACTCCCCATTTTTTCTGGCGCCAGAACTGGATGAGCGTAATGATCAGCACCATAAAAAACAGCACGTAAGCCATGGAGCTTGCATAGCCCATCCGGAAATATTTGAAGGCGTTCTCGTACAAGTAGTGGACGATGACGGACGTCGATCGTGCCGGCCCCCCTTGTGTCATTAAGAAAACAGAATCGAACACCTGGAATGAACCGATAAAAGACATGACCGTAACGAAAAAAGTCGTAGGTGAAAGCAGAGGAACCGTCACGTACCGGAATTTGTCAATCCGTCTGGCCCCGTCTATATCCGCCGCTTCATAATAACTGTCCGGAATCGACTGCAGCCCGGCCAGAAAAATGAGCATGTTAAACCCGAGACCTTTCCAGATGCTCGTAATCATCACGGCAGGCATGGCCCAAACGGTGCTCGTAAGCCAACTGGGTCCGTCAATGCCGATCAGGCCCAGAAAATAATTAAGCACGCCGTACTCCGGGTTATATATCCACTGCCAGACGACCGCGACGGCAACCATGGAAGAGATGACCGGCAAAAAATAGGCCGCCCGGTAAAACTTAATCCCCTTGATTCCCTGGTCGAGCGCCACGGCCAGCAGAAGGGAGATGACAATGCCCGAGGGCACCGTCACAGCGGAAAAATACAACGTATTCCAAAACACTTTGACGAAGATTTCGTCGCGAAACAACTCCGTGTAATTTTGCAGCCCGACCCATTGGATGGGCTGAAGCATATCCCAAGACGTAAAACTGAGCAGAAAAGAAGCCGCGACCGGAAACAATGTGAAAATAAAAAAGCCTAATATATTGGGCAATAGTAAAATCGCCGCCCAGGTGCCGTCTTTATGCAGCAATCTTTTGGCATTCATGCCATCGCCTCCAGCAAAAGCCCCAGGATAGGACCCCGGGGCTTTCATCAGTTTATTTTGCCAATTCCACATTCGCCCGGCTCTCTATGTTCTCAACCGTTTTGTCGGCCGTTTGATCGGCATACCAGAATTTGTCCATCTCCTCGGTGATAATGTCGTTGACCTTGGACTGGCGGATTAGCGCAAACGGGTACTCTTTCGCATCATTAAAATAAGAAACCATGTCTTTGAATCCTTCCGGATGCACCTTGTCGTTATACCATCTGGCTATTCCCTCTTCGGTATACAGCGATTTGCGGTTCGGCATCCACAATCCTTCCTTGATGAGCTGAATCTGGTATTCCTCGGAAGAAAGGAATTTGATGAGCTCCCACGCTTCCTTCGGATGTTTCGTATTCGCCCAGGCGGCATGAACGTGGGCTTGGCCGTGGGTGGCGGGTTCCTTGAATTTCGGAAGCACGCCGACGCCTACCGGAAAATTCATTTGCGCCAGTTCCTGCAGCGCCCAGGAGCCGTCGATCAGCATCGCCACTTTGCCGGTCTGCAGCATTTGCGCCGGTCTCATCCCGATGTTTTCCAGCATTTTCGCTTCGGGAGCCGCGCCTTCCTTTTTCCGCAAATCGAGTATCGCCTGTAAAACTTCTTTGGCTTCGGGCGAATTGATGCTCATTTTGGTGCCGTCTTCATTGAACAATTGACCGCCGTTGGAATAAATTTGCGCCACGGTCATGTAGAAATTTTCGAAGCCGTACGCCCCGTACTGATCCACTTTATCCCCGTTTTTGACCGTCAGTTTTTTGGCGTTGTCGACAAATTCCCGCCATGTCCACGCCTTGGCCGGATCGCTGGGAGGGTAAGGCACGCCGGCTTTGTCAAAGAGGCTTTTGTTGTAATAAAGCACCGGGGAAACGGTACAGCTGCTGACACCGAACACCTTCCCGTCAATTTGCATAATGTGGGCGGCGGAAGGTATGAAATCGTCCACCGAAAACTCCGCCCCGAACTGCGGAGTCAAATCCAGCAACACGCCCCGCTCGCGGAATGCGCGATAGTCGGTCGAGCCCAGGAAGAATACGTCGGGAGCGGCGTTGCCCGCCAACATCGTAAGCAGCTTGGACGAGTACTGCGCTCCGGGAACGGGAGTATACTCCACCTTGATGTTCGGATATTTTTCCATAAACGCTTTCAATCCGTTCTTCACGCTTTCGGTTTCCAGCGGGCTTGCTTCCCATCCCATAAACTTTAAGGTAACCGCTTTGTCCGGTCCGCCCGCCGCATCGCCCACGCCTGAATCTTGCGAGTTGTCGTTGCCGCTCGTATTCGCGGTGCCGCCGCTTCCGCCGCAGCCGGCCAATAGAACGGAAAACAACAGTACAAATGCCAAGATCCAACCTAATCTTTTCATTTGTAACAGCCCTCCCTTTTTTTATTTAAAGTTGATTTTTGAATCGTGCAACCGCTTTCGTTAACGCACACGAATTTTTCCGAAAGACAAGCGTTAACGAACACGTTTATCATGTTTTATAGTCGTTATCGCGCACAATTTCTTCATTCGGCCTCGGTCTTACTCAAATCATAACATCCACGGCCCGGTTTGTCGGTGGTCGCAATAAAACAATAAGTGGATATTACTGACCTGTTTAAGCATGTTTGGCGCATAAAGCGAATGTCCGGAGAACATAACAGGAAAAATGCCGATTTTCGTTGAATAGTTACAAAAAGGAGGGGATTATCCGTGCAGTATTTGAAGACGAGCATCAAAACTCCGATTGAGTTTGTATCCGGCGGGCAGTTCGTGTCAGAAATTCCGTGGATGCATACGAAACGCAGCGTCGACAGCTTTGAGCTCATTATCGGCGTTCATGAAACCCTTTACATGGAACAGGACGACATTCAATATGAAGTGACGCCCGGTCATGTTCTGCTGCTGCTTCCCAACCATACTCACCAGGGCTACGCCGTTTGCGCCAAGCATATCTCGTTTTATTGGTTCCATTTTCTTTGTCCCGGACCGTATGAACTGATCGACGAATACGAATTGGGCAGCGAAGTGTCCAAGTTCCGAGCGAATCCCGATTCGCACAGACACATCACCGACATCTATATCCCATTGTTTTCCCATCCTCCCGGCATCGAAAGAATCAACATCCTGTTTCATCAGCTGCTGCATGTCGCCAATTCCAACTATTACACGCACCAGAGCGTTCATTATTTATCGACTTCCCTGCTCATCGAGCTTTCGGAGCAAACGATCACCAACTTTTTTATGCCGCAAACTAAAACAAAGGGAGACATCAATCTGGCCAAAATCATGGAATGGACGCGCATACACGCAATGGGCGACATTTCCGTATCGTCCATCGCCAACCGGTTCAATTACAACAAAGATTACCTCTCCCGCTACTTTAAACAAAAAACGGGCATGAACCTGCAGGAATATATCCACCTGCTGAAAATATCGAAAGCGAAAGATCTGCTCTCCCGCACGACGATGAATATAAAGGAAATCGCCCGCGATATCGGAATCCGGGACGAGAAATATTTCATGAAATTGTTTAAGAAATATGAGCGATTGACGCCTTCCGAGTTCCGCAAAGCGTTCTTCCGCACTCATATGAACAATAAATAAACGCCCCCCTGTTGTCCGTTACGCATTCGGATATGTAAGAAAAGCTCCTATCGAAGCCTTCTCGGAGATGCGGGTTCGTCCTTAAGCGGTAGCTTTTCATGACGATCGGAAAGTCCGTTCGCTTCAATGCTTTAGCGAACTTAAACTTTCCGATGCGGTAAAATAATAAGACCCGCACGAGGGCCTTATTGTCTTTGAAGCAAAGGCTTGTTCAGCCTTGGGTTGAATCAGAATTGCAGCGCTCGCGTATCCAGACGAGCATTTCGCCCGGCTCGCGGTTCGCCCAGGCAAAGTAGGGCACCGCTTTTATTGGGGCCGGCACTCTCCCGTACGGATTCGTCGTGTACAGGCTGTCGCCCACCGTGGACGGATCGGTGCGCCACCCTTCGCTTTCCAGGACAACGACGCCTCCCAGCAAATGCTCTTCGAATCGCGCGTTGATCCCGGCATCCGCCGCTATAGTGATATCGCGGAGATTGCTGCCGTTATCCGCTTCTTCCAAACAGTAAACGATCGGTCCCCGCATGAGCGCGACCATTCCCGCGTTTTCTCTCACATTCGGATGGGATCGCACCTTTTCCACCGGCATGGGCAGCACGAGCTCGACCCGATCGCCGTCATTCCATTCTCTGTTTATTTTCGCGTATCCTTTTTCGGATATGTCCGCAACCCGTACCGGTTCGCCGTTCACAAACAGCCGGGGATCCCGGCACCAGGACGGAAGCCGCAAAGCCAGCGTGAACGGAGCCGGCTCCTTCACGGAGACGGTTAACGCGACGGTTTCATTCCACGGATAGTTCGTCTGCTGGCGGATTCCCACGTTGCGCCCGCCAACCGACGGTTGCGCCGCGCCTGCGATGTACAGATGCACGTACAGCTCGCTGTCGTTGCACGAGTAGATGTACTGACCGAGCGAAGCTAGCAGCCTGGCGATATTGGGAGGACAGCACGCGCAGCCGAACCAGGGCTGTCTTGTTTTCTTGACCGAACGCATGTCGTGGCGATGATCGGTCGTGTCCGGCCACACTTCCAGCGGGTTCACGTAAAAATACCGCTTGCCGTCAAGGGAAATTCCGCTTAACAACCCGTTATACAGCGCGCGCTCCATCACATCGGCGTATTCGCGGTCCGCTTCCATTTGCAGCATGCGGTGGGCCCAGAACATGAGTCCGATCGCCGCGCACGTTTCCGTGTACGCCCTGTCGTTCGGAAGATCGTAATCGACGGTGAACCGTTCTCCATAACTGGACGAACCGATCCCTCCGGTAACGTACATTCTTTTCCTCGTCACATTGTTCCATAACGTTTTGCATACTTCCAGCAATTCGGCGTCGTTGTATTCCATCGCGAGATCCGCCATGCCGCTGAATAAGTATACGGCTCTGACCGAGTGACCTTCCGCCGTTTTTTGCTCCCTGACGGGAAGATGGGCCTGAAAATAATCGAAGCTCCTTGGGGCGACCCGGCTACCCGTACGCGCCGCCTCTTCCAGTTCGAAGTAATGCGGCTGCCGTCCGCGCTCTTCCACGAAGAACCTGCTCAGCTCCAAATATTTGCGGTTCCCGGTCGCACGGTACAGTTTGACGAGAGCCAATTCGATCTCGGGGTGCCCGTCATACCCGCGCTTCTGTCCCGGTTCCAGCCCGAACACAGATGATATATGGTCGGCCAGACGGCATACGATATCGAGAACTTTCCTTTTTCCTGTCGCTTCGTAATAGGCAACGGCGGCTTCGATCAAATGGCCGGCGCAGTACAGCTCATGATCGTCCCGCAGGTTCGTCCATCGTTCGCCGGGTTTTTTCACGGTAAAATAAGTATTCAAATACCCGTCCGGCTGCTGCGCGCGGCTTAACAAATCGATGACTTCGTCGGCAATGGCCTCAAGCCGCTCATCGCGCTGCAGCGCCAGGGCGAAGCCTGCCGTTTCCAGCCATTTCGCCAGGTCGCTGTCCTGGAATACCATCCCGTAATATTCGCCCTCCGCTTCACCAGCGGCGATGCGAAAATTTTCGATCGTGCGGCTCGGCTCGGCCCCGGGAATGCGGTCGTTCAAAGCATCCCACTGATACGGGATGACCACCTCGCGAATGAGCTTCTGCCGCCCGGACCAAAACGCGTCCTGGATATCCACCTGATTTAACGAAACCGCTTCCATCTTCTTCAAGATTCATCAACCACCTTTAACAAGAATGGGCCAAGACGGACTCCCCGCCAGGTAACGTGTCCGGCGAGCGGGAACCCACCTTCATGTTAACACCCGCAATCGTCTCATGTCAGTCCGCTTAAATTTACAAAAGGTAGACGTATCTTACCTTTTTCATCACTCTCCCGCGATACCGGTCCGTTCCACGCTTTCCACGAAATGGCGCTGCGTGAATAAATACAAGATGAGAATCGGCAAAATGGTCAGCACCACCGCCGCCATCACCTGATTGAACAAGGTCGGCGCCATCGTAAGCGCCTGGGCTGCGGACACGTTCTGCGCCATCTGCATCACTTCCGCGTTGGCGTTGCCGTTGAAAATCGCCAGATTTTGCGCCAGATTGAAATAGTCCGGTTCAAGCAAATACGTGTTCGGCTCGAACAAATCGTTCCAATGCCATACGACGGAAAACAAAAACACGACCAGCATGGCCGGCTTCGCCAGCGGAAACATGATCGTCCAATACGTGCGGAACGCCCCCGCTCCGTCGATTCTTGCCGCCTCTTCCATAACGCCGGGAAGCCTGCGGAAAAACTGAATGAATATGAGAACGAACAAAGCCCCCTTAAACCCGTGGCCGAACAGCGCGGGAAACAGGAACGGAAGATGCGTGTTAATCCAGCCCAAATCGCTGAAAAAGATATAGAGGGGAACGACTATCGTCTGCGGCGGCACCAGAAACGTAAACACGATCAAGGCGAGCCAGAGGCCGCGCCCGGGAAAACGGTACCTGGCCATGCCGTAGCCGACAAAGGAGCAGCTGACAATCTGCAGCACGGCGCTGCCCAATGAAATGACCGCGCTGTTTGCAAAACCTTTCCAATAATGAATTTCCTGAAAAGCGATCACATAATTGAAGAAATCGAACTGTTTCGGTATCCAGCGGACCGTAGCGTCGGACACATCCTGAACCCGCATCAGCGACTGGGAAATCATATACAGCAGCGGATACAAAAATACGAAGGACAAGCTGAGCAGCAC
>JAWLCZ010000043.1:0-24215 GCA_041686835.1 Paenibacillaceae bacterium
CCGAAATATATACTGGCGATCGTGATGCTGGTGCAGTTGTGGCTTAGTCTCGGCACGAGCTTTCTCGCCTTTATCGCCGGGCTGCAAAGCATCGATAAGACGCTGTTCGAAGCCGCGGCGGTGGACGGCGTTCGCAACAGGTGGCAGGAACTATGGTTCGTCACGCTGCCTTCGATGAGGCCTCAGCTGTCGTTCGGCGCGGTCATCCAGATAACGGCGTCCTTTGCGGTTGCCGATGTCGCGATGTTTTTGGCCGGGTTCCCGAGCGTCCAGTATGCGGCGCATACGATTGTCACGCATCTGATTGATTACGGAACGATCCGTTTCGAAATGGGCTATGCGTCGGCGATTGCAACGGTGCTCTTTTTCATCATGCTGGGGACGAACCTCGTGACGCAGAAACTTTTAAGGAAGGTGGGTGAATAGGCCGTGCAGCTTCCGTTTTCCATCCGCCGTGAAAAGAAAGTGAACCGATCGTGGTGGGGCGATGCGACTTTATTCGCTTTTCTCGGGTTTTTCGGCGCTTTTATGGCTCTGCCTCTCGTGTATGCGATCAACAACGCGTTTAAGCCGCTGGATGAAATCTTTTTGTTTCCGCCGCGTTTTTTCGTCAGAAATCCTACGCTGGACAACTTCTCGGATTTGATCAATCTAATGGCCAATTCATGGGTGCCTTTCTCCCGGTATTTGTTTAATACCGTATTTATTACGCTGGCCGGGACGATCGGACATATCGTTCTCGCGTCCGCCGCCGCATATCCGCTGGCGAAGCACAAATTTCCGGGATCGCGCGTCATGTTCACCGTCATCGTATTGTCCCTGATGTTTTCCCCGCATGTCACCGCCATTCCGAACTATATGACGATGTCCTGGCTCGGCTGGATCGACACGTACTGGTCTGTCATCGTTCCCGCTTTCGCTTTTCCGCTCGGATTGTATCTGATGAAGCAGTTCATGGAGCAAATTCCCGATGCGCTTTTGGAAGCGGCGAAAATCGACGGCGCCAGCGAATACCGCATTTTTTGGCAAATTGTGATGCCGCTCGTAAAACCCGCCTGGCTGACGCTCATGGTCTTGTTGTTCCAACTGCTGTGGGGGACGGACGGGGGCAATTTTATTTACAGCGAAGAATTGAAAACGATGCACTACGCATTGGGACAAATCATTCTGGGGGGCATTGCGCGGGCGGGCGTCAGCGCGGCCGTTGCGCTCATGATGATGTCGGTGCCGATCGTCCTGTTCGTCGTTTCGCAAAGCAGCATCATTCAGACGATGGCGACTTCCGGCCTCAAAGACTAGGTACAGGGGGAGAAACGATTGAACACGAAACGGTTATGTTTTGCGCTGCTCCTTGCCATGATCCTTTCCGCTATACCTGTTCCGTCTGCGGAGGCGGCCCCGTACAAAGGGTACAATTACAACTATTGGGGCGAAGCGACGCCGTCTCCCGTCCCGTACCTCCCCTCCAGAGTGATCGACGGCAAGCAGCTCGGTATCGGGCATTTCCAGGCGCCGGAAGACATTTTTGTCGCCGGCGACGGGACCGTTTATTTGCTCGATTCCGGCAACGGGCGGATTGTGTGCATGGACGACAAATGGAACGTCATCCGGGTCATCCGGCAATTCCATAAAGACGGCAAAGAGGAAACCTTCAACAAACCGCGCGGCATTTTCGTATCGGACAGCGGCCATATCTTTGTCGCCGACACGGAAAACCGGCGGGTGATTGAACTGACGGGCGATGGAACCTTCGTCCGCGAGATCGGCGAGCCGAAATCCGATGTCATTCGTCAAGGATTTGAGTACTTCCCGATCAAAATCGCGCTCGACAAGGCGAAAAGAATATACGTCGTCGGCCGCGGCGTGTTCGACGGCATTATGGAGTTCGACGCGGACGGCATGTTCACCGGCTTCACCGGAACGAACAAAGTGAAGTTCAATCCGATCGACTATTTCTGGAAAATGGTCTCCACGCGAGCCCAGAGGGAAAAAATGGAACTTTTTATCCCCATCGAGTTTAACAATCTCGATCTGGATGAGGATGGCTTCATCTATACGACAACTTCAGAGGTCAATTCCAACACGCCCATCCAAAGGCTGAACCCTACCGGGACGGACGTGCTGCGCAGGGAAGGGTATTACAATCCGCTCGGCGATCTTGAATATTCGTATGTGGGCGACAACCGGGGAGGATCCGTCTTCGTCGATATCGACGTGAGCGACTACGGCCTTTACAGTGCGCTGGATTCGAAAAAAGGGCGCGTGTTTACGTACAGCGACGACGGAGATTTGCTGTACGTCTTCGGACAGAACGGCAAACAGGCAGGAACGTTCAAAACGCCGGTTGCCATCGATCGACTGGGGGAGCAGCTCATCGTGGTCGATCGGGATCTGAACCGAATCAATGTGTTTGAGCCTACGGAGTTCGGCCGCAGCGTCAACGAAGCGGTGAAGCAGTATTATCTCGGAAAAGAGGAGCAGTCCGCCGAAGCGTGGAAGAAGGTGCTGAAATTGAACGCCAACTACGAAATCGCGTATATCGGCATAGGCAAGGCGCTGCTCCGCCAAGGCAAAAACGAGGAAGCGATGGAATATTTTCATCACGGCATGAGCCGCAAGTATTATTCCAAAGCGTACGAGAGATACCGCAAAGAAGTGATGCGCGAACATTTCGGCACGGTGATGACGTGCGCATTGATCGCCGCGATCGCGATTATCGGCTTCGCATACTTCAGAAGAAGCAGGAAGGCGAGGAGGTTGAGCGCTCATGTCCATTGAACATCTGAAATTCCCGTTTTACTTGATCGTGCATCCTTTTAACGGTTTTTGGGATCTGAAGTATGAAAATAAAGGCAAGCTGCGAATTGCTTTGGGCCTTCTTTTCCTGTTTGTCGTGACCGTCATCTTAAAAAGGCAGTATGCGGGATTTATTGTGAACTTCAACCGGCTGTCCGAATTGAACAGCATCGACGAATTGAAATTTGTCGTGCTTCCTTTCTTCCTCTGGTGCGTGGCCAACTGGTCGCTGACCACTTTGATGGAAGGAGAAGGGAAATTCAAGGAAATCGTCATCGCCGCAGGCTACTCGCTTTTGCCGATGATTCTCGTCAATTTGCCCACAACGTTCATCAGCAATTTCCTGACCATCAAAGAGGCGCCGTTTTATTACTTTCTCGATTCCTTCGCTTATTTATGGTTTCTTTACCTGATGTTTGTCGGTACGCTGACCGTTCACCAGTATACGGTAAAAAAGACGGTGTTGACGATAGGTTTGACGCTGGTCGTCATGGGCGTCATTATCTTTTTGGGCCTTTTGTTCTTCAGCCTCATCCAGCAGATCGTCTCTTTTATATTGACCATCTATCAAGAATTGGTGTTCAGGGTATGAGAGGAGGAATCGTTCGATGATCAGGCCGAGAACACTGTTCTTATTGCTGGTTGCGGTGAGTCTGCTGTTCATGACGAATATGGCTAACCCGATTGGTTCGGCGGAACCTGCGGCAGAAGAAACCGCGAATGAGGCGGCTGGCGAGGCAACGGCTGCGCCCGCTCCGGCCGCCAAGGACGAATCCGCGAAAGAAGCGGCGGCAGACGCGCAAACCGCCCCGTCGGCCGGTGCGGAGCTGTCCGGCATGCGGCTCATCGCCGAAAACGAAGTTTTGGCGCTGTACTTTCATAACGAAACGACCGAAATTGCCGTGAAGGACAAAAGGAACGGAACGGTCTGGCATTCGAATCCCGCGGGCAGGGAGCAGGAAAAACGGGCTACCCCGTTCAACAAGGCGCGGCTCGGATCGCAGCTGACCATTACGTATTACAACAGCGCGGGCCAGGCGAACGAGTTCGACAATTTCAACGACAGCATAAGCAACAAACAGTTCGAGATCGTTCAAGCGGAAAACGGCGTGAAGATCGTGTACACGATGGGCGACAATTCGCTCGGCGTCGAAGCGGTTCCGAGAAGAATCAGCGTCGAGCGGATGGAGAGCAAAATATTAAGCAAAATCAAGGACGAGAAGACGAAGCAGGACATATTGAAGCGGTTCAAATTAATCAAGGAACAAAATGTGTACGAGCGCAGGGATGCCGCGCTGACCGACGTCGCCTTGAAAAGACTGCTGAAAGTGTTCGAGGAAGTCGGTTACACCCAGGAAGACGTCGCGTTGGACAACCGGGAAAACGGAGCCGGAGAAGACGCGGGCACGGAAAAGCCCGCCTTTACGATACCGATCCAGTATCGCCTTGACGGTGAAAACCTGGTGGTGACGGTTCCGACCAAGGAAATCAAGCAGCCGAAATCGTATCCGCTGCATTCCCTCAAGCTTCTGCAGTTTTTTGGCGCGGCGGACGAAAGCAAACAAGGTTATATCTTCGTTCCGGACGGTTCCGGATCGCTCATTTATTTGAACAACGGCAAAACGTTCCACGACCCGTTCGTAACTCCCGTTTACGGGCTGGACAACGCCCGATTTACGAGGGAAAAGTCGCAGTTTGACGAACCGGCCCGGCTGCCTGTGTTCGGAATGAAGCAGGACGACAGCGCGTTCTTCGCCATTATCGAAAACGGGGATGCGATCGCTTCGATCGAAGCGGACGTCAGCGGCAGGCTCGATTCGTACAATCAGGTTTACAGCAGCTATACGCTCATCGCCAAAGACGAGCTTACGCTGACGGGAGGCTACCGGTCGAATACGGTGCCGGTTTTTCAGTCCGAAATGTACGAAGGGGACATCGTCATCCGCTATGCGTTTTTAAACGGGCCATCGGCCGATTATGCGGGAATGGCGCGGTATTACCAGGATTATTTGGCGCGGAAGCATCAATGGAACAAATTGCCGCAGGCGAGCGACCTTCCGTTTTACCTGGAACTCATAGGCGCCGTCACGAAAAAGAAATCGTTTCTCGGCATACCGTACAACGCGTTGGAGCCTCTGACCACGTTCAGCCAGGCGCAGGAAATTGTGCGGCAGTTAAAAGCCGCGAACGTCAACAACGTGAAGCTGAGGTATGTCGGCTGGTTTAACCGCGGAGTCAACCATACGATACCGACAAGTGTCACGCCGGACGGAAAGCTGGGCGGCAAGAAACAATTCGCCGAGTTGGCAGGCTATGCGAAGGCGAACGGGATCGGTTTGTATCCGGACGTCGCTTTCCTGAACGTGTACAAGGATACGTGGAATTTCAGCCTTTCCCGGGAAGCGTCGCGATTCATCAACCGGAAACCGGCAAAGCTGTACCCGTTCAATCCGGCCACATACGAAAGGGATCCGGACAAAACGCCGTACTATATTTTATCTCCGTCCCGGCTGCCCGCGTATGTCAACAAGTTTATCGAAAGCTACAAACCGTATGGAATTGCCGGCATTTCCCTGAGAGATCTCGGCGAAGAAGTGAACTCCGATTTTCGCAACGACCGTGTCGTCAACAGGCAGGAAGCCGCCAACCTCATCAAGGAACAGATGAAGCTGCTGCGCGAGCAGTTCAACGATACCCTAATCGTCGGCGGAAACGCGCCGGCTCTGCCCTACGCGAAACATGTGCTGCACGTCCCGTTGTCCGGCAGTCATTTCAACATCACGGATGAAAGTGTGCCTTTTTACCAGATGGTGATACACGGATTTATCGACTATGCGGGCGAGCCGGTCAACGTATCGGATGGACAAAGCGTGAAAAAAAGTGTGCTCAAAGCGCTGGAGACGGGTTCGAACGTATATTTCCAATGGTTTTATGAACCTTCTTCGGCGGTAAAAGAGACGGAATTCGATTACATGTATTCTTCGCATTACAAGGATTGGCTCTCCGAAGCGAAAACGATGTACGAGGAAGTCAACCGGGTGTTGAAAGACGTCAGGGATCAGCGCATCGTCGCGCACGCCAAGCTGGCCGACAACGTTTACCGGACGGTTTATGAAAACGGCAGGACGATTATCGTCAATTACAACAAGGAAGCCGTTCGCGCGGAAGGTTTCACCATTGAGCCGGAAAGTTATGTCATAGGCGGTGATCATCGTTGAAAAGAGCGAAATTGACAATCGAACAAAAAAAAGGCTTCATGGGCATGCTGTTCGTCGCCCCCTGGTTTCTCGGTTTTTTGCTGTTGTTCGCCATACCGCTTCTGGAATCGCTGCGTTACAGCTTAAGCCGTCTTGAGCTGACGCCGACCGGGCTTTCTCTTGATTACACGGGGGGGGCCAACTTCAAAAACGCGCTGTTCGAACATGCGAATTTTAACAGGACGCTGACGCAAGCGATTCTGGATATGGCGATCAATGTGCCGCTCATTGTCATCTTCAGTTTGTTTTCGGCGAGTCTGCTCAATCAGAAATTCCGGGGCCGCACGATTGCGCGGGCGATTTTCTTTCTTCCCGTCATTCTGGCTTCCGGCGCGGTCGCCACCATTGAGAGCGGAGATTTTCTGCAGGACATTATGAGAACGGCCAACGAGGCGCAAAGCGAAAATTTCTCTCTGCTGAAAAGTTTTCAGTTGGAAAGAATGCTGCTCGAGTCGGGCGTTCACGAATCGATTGTTCTGTATTTGACCGGCGCGGTGAACCGGATTTATGAAATCGTCAGCTCTTCCGGGGTGCAGATTTTAATCTTTCTCGCCGGGCTGCAGTCGATTTCGCCCTCCTTATACGAAGCTTCGAGAATTGAAGGCGCGACCGGTTACGAGGCGTTCTGGAAAATTACGTTTCCGATGGTCAGCCCGCTCATTTTAACGAACGTCATTTATTCCGTTATCGATTCGTTCACCAATAACGAGATGACGAGACTCATTCAGGAAACCGCATTCAAAACGTTCAATTTCGGGCTCAGCGCCGCCATGTCGTGGATTTACTTTCTCATCATCTCGGTCATATTGCTGATTATCGGGAGAATGATTTCCAAAAAGGTGTTTTACTATGATTAAGCGATTGAAGGAGGGAAGACGGCATGGACAACGCGATGGGCGCATCGGCCCGCCAAAGACGCACGAACCTGAGAAAAGGAAGGCTGCACGGCATCTTTTATCCTGAAAAGATCAAAAGCGCCCTTTGGAGCCTGTTCAGAGGCGTTCTGATCATCGGCATTTCTTTTGTCATCCTGTATCCGATACTGATGAAAATATCGATTGCGTTCAAGGATCGGGTCGATTTGTACAACAGCACGGTCGTTTGGATTCCCCAGCATTTTACTCTGGAAAACTTCCGCCTCGTACTGAAGGTAATGGAGTACCATAAAGTGCTGTTGAATTCGATCCTTCTGTCCGGAAGCACGATGATTCTGCAGACGATATCGTGCGCATTGGCGGGTTACGGATTTGCCAAGCTGAAATTCAAAGGGAGCAATTTGCTGTTCGCCTGCGTCATTTTTACGATTCTGGTGCCTCCGCAGACGATTATGATTCCGACTTACCTGCACTATAAAAACTTTGACATCTTCGGCATGATCGAACTGATTACCGGCCGGCCCGGAATCAAACTGATCGATACGTATTGGCCGTTTGTGATTTCTTCGATGACGGCGATGGGGCTCAAGACGGGCCTGTACATTTATATTTTCCGGCAGTTTTTCCGCGGTCTGCCGAAGGAGATTGAAGAGGCGGCCTATGTGGACGGCGCCGGCGTGTTGGCTACGTTCTGGAAAATTATGCTGCCGAACGCCGTGCCGGCTATCGTCACGGTGATGCTGTTCTCGTTCGTATGGCAGTGGAACGACGTGTATTATACGACCATGTATTTGAACAATGCCGAGGTGATGTCGATCAAGCTGTCTACGGTGGCGACTTCCATCGGTTCGTATCTTTCCATCAAAGCGGGGATTAGCGCCAATACGGGGCAGGTCGATCCGTTCTATTTGTCCATGCTCGTCAACACGTGCGTGCTGGTGGCGATTCTGCCGCTAATCATCCTGTATATTTTTGTGCAAAAACATTTTGTGGAAAGCGTGGAACGGACCGGTTTGGTCGGTTGACACGATAGCTATGAACTGAGCGGAGGGAGCGTGCTGCAATGAACGACCGGTTGTTTTTCAAAGGGATGACTTACGGATGGTCCACTTCCAGAGGCGGGTACCGGCAGCCGTACGCCGTCGATTCGTTAAGAAAATTGAAGGAAACCGGCAGCGAATGGATCGCCCTATCTTTCTGGACGTATCAGGAATCGGTGTTTTCCACGGAAATCACGTTTGACTACGGCTACACGGTAACGGACAGGGATATCGAGTTTGCCGTCAAACAGGCGAAACAGTTGGGGTTGAAGGTGTGCCTGAAGCCCGTGGTCAATTCGCGAGACGGCATTTGGCGGGCGCACATCGGTTTTCCTGACGAGGATAGCCCGAGCCGGCGATATTGGGACAAATGGTTCCAGTCGTACACGAATTTTTTGCTCCATTATGCCGAGCTTGCGGAGGAATTGGGCTGTGAAATGTTCTGTAT
The DNA here is from genome assembly GCA_041686835.1 of Paenibacillaceae bacterium. Taxonomy (GTDB): domain Bacteria; phylum Bacillota; class Bacilli; order Paenibacillales; family JAWLCZ01; genus JAWLCZ01. The sequence goes on from JAWLCZ010000043.1 coordinate 8,417, forward strand.
CGGCTGCGAAATGATCAAAACCGAATCCCAAATCGGCCATTGGAGCGGCTTGATCGCCAAAGTCCGGGACATCTACAAGGGATTGCTCTTTACAACGCGAACCACGGCAGAGAGGAGGGAGTCGCCTGGTTCGACCAGGTCGATGTGATTGGAACGAGCGCGTATTATCCGGTCGGAACGCGGCCGGGCGACAGCGAAGAGAACATGATGCGCAATTGGGAACCGGTGAAAGTCAAGCTGGAGGCGCTGCACCGCAAGTTTAACAAGCCGGTTGTGTTTTTATGGAAATCGGCTGCCGCAGCGCTCTCGGCTGCGCGACGATGCCATGGGATTTTATGCACCGGGATCTGCCGTTCAATGAAGAGGAACAGGCCAATTTCTACAGTTCCGTGCTGAAAACGTTCTGGCACGAGCCGTGGTTCGCCGGATTTTTCTGGTGGGATTGGAGCACCAAGCTGTATCCGTTGGAAGAAGCGAAAACCAATCGCGGTTTCGACATCTTCGGTAAAAAAGCGGAGGCGATCGTCCGGGAGTGGTATGGGAGGGATGAGAAATGAAGTATCGTGTATTGACGGAATCGCAAGTGGAACAGTTCATGGAGTGCGGCTGGACGAAGCTCGAGGAGGCTTTTCCCCGCAAACATGCGCTTGAAGCGCAGAATGTGGTTTGGCAGAACGTCGAGAAGCGCGGAGTGTTGAAAAACGACCGTTCCACATGGACCGAGCCGAAAGTGCAGCTGAACGAAACGTACGACACGCCGGAATTTCGCGCGTGCAATACCGAACGGTTGGCGGATGCGATAGAAGATTTGGTCGGCAGCGGTCGCTGGGCGTATCGCGGCCGTCATGCCGGCTGGGGCTGGTGGCCGGTCAACTTCGCGGTCGGCGCCGACAGGCCGTGGGATGTTCCGACATCGGGCTGGCATTACGACGGCATCCATTTTCGCCATTATGTGGACAGCCCGGAGCAGGGACTATTGCTCCTTTGTCTTTTTTCCGATGTGGGACCGCGCGGGGGAGGCACGCTTGTCGCGGAAGGATCGCACAATATCGTGGCGAGAATGTTGGCTGAACATCCCGAAGGGCTTGAACTGGGAGAAGCGATCCGCATCGCGAACCGCCATCCGTGGCTGGCCGAATTGACCGGTTCCGGCGCAGGCCAAGGGCCATCGAACGGCATCTATGCGGAGGAGGCGCGGGACGCCGGCAGCCCCGACGGGAACCGTATCCGAACATTTATGGAAACCGCGTACCGCGATCCGCAGGGGTATTCGCTGAAGGTCGTGGAGACGACGGGTTCGGCCGGCGACGCCATCCTATGCCACCCGTTTCTTTATCATGCGGCGTCGCAGAATCATTCTGGGCAACCGCGATTCATGTGCAACCGGACTACGCCGTTGAAGGAGCGCATGAATTTGCGGCGTGAACATCCGGAAGATCATTCGCCGCTTGAAATGAGCATCAGGCGGGCCATTGTCTAGGCTTCACCGCTCCATCTCTTATGTGACATTCCCATCGCATGGCATAGTGTTGTTGTGGCGATCATGAAGCGTGCCGAATGTGCAGCTTCCGTGATCGCCTTGCTCGCTAGGTTTTGGGAAACACAATTTGGATTTGCGTCCCTTTGCCTAATTCGCTCTGGATATCGATCTTCCCGTTCATTTTTTTTATAATGCCGAAGGAAACCATCGTTCCGAGACCCGTGCCCTTATCCTTGGTAGAGTAATAAGGCGTTCCGAGTCTCTTGATTTGCTCGGCGGTCATTCCGGTTCCGGTATCGCTGATCTTGACCGCAACGCCATTATCCAGCATTTCAGCCTTCAATTCCAATATGCCGCCGCCGGACATGGCCTCGATCGCATTTTTGCAAATATTAATCAAAGCCTGCCGAAATTTATATTTGTCTCCGGTAATATGTAGCGGCTGATTTTCCGGCAATACGCCGTTGATTTGCACATTGTAGTAATTGGCGTAAGTCATCAGCACATTCGACAAATACCTCAATTCGTCATGAATATCGATTTTTTCAATCGATTCCGGATCGGGTTTGGCAAGCGAAAGATAATCGGTAATAATGAGCTGGGCCCGATCCAATTCCTCTAGACACAATTTCTGATAATATTCTTTTCTCTCTTTGTCCAGATTCGAAGTCCCGAGCAGTTGAATAAACCCTCTCACGGTAGTGAGCGGGTTTCGAATTTCATGAGCAACCGAAGCCGCCATTTCGCTGACCATTTTTATTTTTTCGCTGTTAAAAACTTCTTCTTGCATATGGAAGTATTTGTTAAGAAATTCAATGACATATACGCACAATCCGACGACAAAACCTTGAAGCAAATAGGTGGCCAAGTTTGACGCCGGCTTGTTCAGCAAAAGCCCGAGCTGTCCGGTCAAGGAAAGGTATACCGTGAAGGTCACCAGTTTAATAAGGGAACATAACAGGACGGACAGCTCTATTTTTTGTGGCAATTTTAACGTATCGTATCTTTTTAGAGAATAGATGACCAATGCCAGGCTGGGCAATATCGAAACGGCATAAAGCAAATTGTGCGCATTTCCCAGGACGTAACGGTACAAAATCAAGGTCGAATATAACAGAACGGAAACGTGTATTCCACCGTACAGAGAGCCGATGGCCAAAGGGATGGAACGAAAATCGTAGATGATTCCGTTTAAACTGATAGGAAAAGACATCGTCACGATTAAAGAAAAGGAGAAGAGGATATACAATAAAAACCGGTACAATCCCGTTCTGTTTTTCGTTTTGTAAATATACGGATAACATACCAATGGGGAAAAAATAATGAATATATTCAATAAGATATCTTTGAAATAGTGGATCATACATTCCCCCGGATTCCAGTCAGCTTCTCTTCTTTCGGCAGCGGATGATGCCAATAATAAGTTTCGACAAGTTTTTCCAAATTCCTCCCTGTGAGCCGCTCCCCGCCATAATAAAATCCGTACGATATGAAGAACGCCGGCATGATTCATGGTACAATGGAATGGATCTTTGTACGGAGGTGCCGCGCGTTGGCCAAATGGATATTGTTTTCGCTTTTGTGGTGGATTACCGGCAATCCGATAGTCGCCGTTCTGCTGCTCCTGGTGATCGTTTACTTATTGGACCGGCGTTTCATCGGACTGTCGCCGAACGTATTCAAGCCTTTTCAGCTGAGCCGCAAAGCGTCGAGACTGAAGCAAACGCTGCAGTCCAATCCGCACGATACGTCGGCAAAGCTGGAATTGGCCAGAATTCTCAATGAAAAAAAGAAATACGCCGAAGCCAAAACTTACTTGGAACAAATCGTGGACATTCGCCGGGATTCCGCGGACGTCCATTATGAACTCGGCCTTTGCTGCCTGAAGCTGGGACAGCTGGAACAGGGGACGGCCTCGATGAACGAGGCTCTCCGCCTAAATCCCCGCGTGAAATACGGGGAGCCGTATCTAAGGCTGGGGGAGGCGTACGCTGCCGGACAACCCGAGCGAGCCGTAAGCTATTTGGAGCAGTTTCGCGAACTGCATTCCTCTTCCTGTGAAGCGTATTATCGGCTGGGGCGGCTTTACCGGCGTTTGGGCCGTGCGGACAAGGCGAAAGCGGCGTTTCAGGAGGCCTTGCAAATTTACAAAGCGCTGCCCCGGTACAGCAGGCGCGCTCAGCGGCGATGGGCTCTTCTGGCATGGCTGTACGGTTTCGCATGAAGTCCGGACGGCACGGCGGCTGTGGTTGACCGCAGCCATGTGGCGAGGCGCCGGGTGTCGCGCGCCGGGTGTCGCGCGCGGCGAAAACCGCTTGCCTGCGCGACTGCCAGCGCCGGAAAGACGCTGAGGAGAATCTTCTTGGTCAGGGACCTGACTTCCTTAAATCCGGAAGCGAGGTCCTTTTTCTTTTGCAAGCGGATCAAATCGGATTTATAAACCGGGCCGAAAGTGGGAAACATGTAAATTGTTCCGGTTTTTTCCTTTTTTCAACTTCAGACTTTCTTCAGGAGGATCAATGATTCTTGATACCGAAAGGCTACGACAAAAAGCGCGCGAACTGGCGCTGAAACACGACCCCCGCCCGGCGCGGCGTCCGTCAAAGCGCCTTAGGCTGGAGTTTCATGCCAACATTCAAAGTTTGCGGGCATTTGTGCGCTATCTGCAGGAATTTCCGGCGAACTGCTCGCAGCCTGCGGAAGAATGGCTGCTCGACAACGCCGAATTTATCGAAGAATTGGAGATTGCGATCCGCAGGCAGCTGTCCGGCGCTTACTTGCGGCGGCTGCCGACGCTCCGCAAGAGCCATGAGCTGCGCGTCCAGTCTATCTGCGCCGATTATCTCGAACACGTCGACGGCAACCTGGAGGCGGAATCATTCGTTGCGTATATCAATGCATACCAGGACGTTTCCGTCTTGACGATCGCCGAAGCGTGGTCCATCCCGCTTGTGCTGCGAATGGCTTTGACTCGTCGGCTGGCGGGCGTCATGAAACTTGTCCGCGAACGACGGGAGATATGCGTGCAGGTGGAACGGTTTCTGGCGAAGATGGATCCGTCAAAGCTGGATCCGGCATCGTTGAATAAAGCGCTGGAAGAGGCGGGCCAGGACATCCCGCTGTCCGGCGCCTGGATGGTTCATCTGATCAGCCATCTGCGCGAGTGGGCGGACGATTCCGCCTCCATGCGCGAATGGCTCATGTGCAAGCTTGAAAATAGTGAGGATAGCCTCGATCGCATCGTATCCTACGAGCACTTGCTTCAGGCCTCGTTTCAAGTGACGGCGGGCAACCTCTTTGGCAGCTTGCGCAAGGTGGAGCGGTGGGACTGGCACGAACTGTTCGAGGAAATAAGCATGGTCGAACGAACTTTGCGCGGAGAAAGCGCCGGCGTATACCCGCTGCTCGATTTTTCCAGCCGCGACACGCTGCGAAAACGCGTGGAGCTGTTGGCCCGCCGATTTCGCGTGACGGAAAATCTGGTTGCGAAGCAGGCCGTTGAACTGGCGGCGAATGAACAAGAACGCGCGGAAAAGCAAGATGAACGCGTCGCCGAAGGCGCAGCGAAAGAATTGCCGCGCCAGGCGTTCGTGTCTTATTACTTGCTCGATGGGGGCGGCATCGGGAAACTTCGGCAGGCGTTGAACCTATGCGGCCGGAAGCGGTTTTCGCCGGGGACGTTTTTTTTTCCGCGCACGGCAAGAAGTTATTTTGCCTTGCTTGCAGGCTCGTTTGCGTTACTGCTTATCGCATTCGCCTTATGGATAGGCGGTGGCGGATGGTCACCGGCGCAGTGGGCGGCGATTGTGCTCGCGCTGGCATTGCCGGCAAGCGAGTGGGCCGTCACCGCGGTCCATTGGCTTATCGAAAGTTTCGTCCGCCCGCTGCCGCTTTTGCGATATGACTTTTCGCGCGGCGTTCCGGCTGAGGCGACGACGATGGTTGTCGTTCCCGTTATCTGGTCGTCGCCGGAAGAAGTAAAAGAAATGGCGGAACGGTTGGAGCCCCATTATTTGGCCAACCGCGATCCGAACCTGCATTTTGCTCTGCTGGGCGATTTTGCCGATGCCCGGGAGGAGAGCCTCCCGGAGGATGAGGCCATTCTTGAGGCGGCCCGGTCGAGCATACAGGCGTTGAACCGTAAGTATTCCGAACCGGAAGGTACGACCTTTCATCTGTTTCAGCGCCGGAGACAGTGGAATCCGGGCGAAGGCGTATGGATGGGATGGGAACGCAAGCGCGGCAAGCTGGTTGAATTTGTAGAGCTGCTCAAGGGAAGCACGGATACGAGCTACGACTTCGTCCTGGGCGATTCGGGAGTTCTGCCGCGCATCCACTACATTATAACGCTCGACGCGGATACGCAGCTTCCGGTCGGCAGCGCCCAGAGGATGATCGGCGCCCTGCATTTGCCCTACAATCGCCCGCGTCTCAATCGAAAAGGGACAAGAGTTGTCGAAGGGTACGGCGTGCTGCAGCCGCACATCGGAATCAGCCATGAGGCGGCGATGCGTTCGCGGTTATCGTATTTATGGTCGGGGGAACCGGGAATCGATCCGTATGTGTTTGCCGCCTCGGATCCGTATCAGGACGGGATGGGCCAAGGGATATTTACCGGAAAAGGCATTTTCGACGTGGATGTTTTTGCAAGGCTGCTGTGCAGCCGTATTCCGGAAAACCGGGTGTTGAGCCACGATTTGCTGGAAGGCGGTTTCTTGCGCGCCGGGCTGCTTACGGACATCGAGCTGATCGACGATCATCCCGCCACATTCAGCGCCTATCAAAAACGGCTGCACCGTTGGGTGAGAGGGGATTGGCAGCTGCTCTGCTGGCTGCTGCCGCGCGTCCGTGACCGCCGCGGCTCGCTGCTGCCGGTCGACCTGTCGACGCTTACCCGATGGCAGATTATCGACAACCTGCGGCGAAGTTTGCTGCCTCCGGCGTTGTTTGCCCTGCTGCTGCTTGGGCCGACCGTTCTTCCCGGGAGCCCTGGCCGCTGGCTGGGCGTCGTCTTTGCCACATTGTTTCTGCCGTTCATCCGCCAATGCTTGGCGATCCGGCGAACGGCCTGGCATCCCAAGCGTCTGCTTTTTATACTGGGGCAAGTAGGCGTCGCTGTCTGGACATTGCCGTTTCAAAGCGTTCTGCTGCTCGACGCCATCGTCAGAACGCTGTATCGTCTGCTCGTTTCCAAGCGTCATCTTCTTGAATGGGTCAGCTCGGCGGAAATCGAACGAAGGAGCCGGGGAGGACGCAATCCGGTCATGCTCGGAATGTGCGGAGGCTATGCGTCCTTGCTTGTCTTCACGGCGGCGGCGGTTTCTTGCGGAAGCGCCCCGATCCAATTCGCCTTGTTGGCGCTCGTCGTATTTTGGGCTCTCGCTCCGCTCGGGATCCGCTGGTTGGATCGTCCCGTAAACGGAACCGCGAAGTCTTTTGCGCCTGAAGAGGAAAAAAATTTGAAGGAACTGGCGGAACAGATTTGGGCGTATTTCGAAGACTTTGCCGGTCCGGACGATCATTGGCTGCCCCCGGACAATGTGCAGTTCGATCCGCAAAAAGTCGCGCATCGCACGTCGCCCACGAATATCGGGTTTCTGCTCGCCTGTACGCTGGCGGCAAGGGATTTCGGATTTATCGATACGCCTGGGCTCGTTGAGCGGCTCGAACGCACGGTAGCCACGATCGAGCGTCTGGACAAATGGAACGGCCATTTGTACAACTGGTACGATACGGTCACTCTTGCGCCACTGCCGCCGCAATATGTATCGACGGTCGATTCAGGCAATTTGGTCGCATGCCTGTTGACGGTCAAGGAAGGTTTGGCGGAATGGCTGCGGACGGACGATGAGCGGATCAGGTTGACGGATTGGCCGGATCGCGGGAGAAAACTGGTCTCCCGTCTGGAAGCTTTGATTAGCGGGACCGACTTTCGCCCGCTCTACGATCACAAGGCGAAATTGTTCACGCTCGGATACCATACGGCTTCCGGCAAGCCGGAAACGATCCTGTATGACTTGCTCGCTTCCGAAGCGCGGCAGGCGAGTTTTATTGCCATCGCCCTCGGCCAGGTATCGGTGGCGCACTGGTTTACGCTCGGCCGGACCATGACGAAAATCGGGAAGCTGTCCACCCTCATTTCGTGGTCGGGGACGATGTTCGAATATATGATGCCGTGGCTTGTGATGCGGACTTACCGGAACACGGTCTGGGACAGCACTTACCGCGGCGTCGTCAAGCGGCAAATCGAGTACGCCGATCAGAGAGGTGTGCCGTTCGGCATTTCGGAATCCGGCTATTACGCGTACGACTATCAGATGAATTACCAGTACCGGGCTTTTGGCGTTCCCGGCCTAGGTTTCAAGCGGGGGCTGGAGCGGGATCTGGTCGTCGCTCCGTATGCGACCATTATGGCTTTGCCTTATGCGCATCGGCGCGGTATTGAAGATTTGCGCAGGATGGAAGAGATCGGCGCACGCGGCAAATACGGTTTCTACGAAGCGATAGACTATACGCCCGAACGGATGCCGGAAGGCCGCACCCGCATGGTTGTGCGCAGTTTCATGGCGCATCATCAGGGCATGAGCATGCTTACGCTGGCCAACCTGCTGCTGCCGCATAAAATGTACGACCGTTTTCACCGCGACAAGCGCGTGAAGTCGGCCGAACTGCTGCTCATGGAACGCATTCCCGCGCGTCCTGCGGTGATTCGCCGTCTTGCTGCGGCACGCGCGCATCCGATCGAACCGCGTCACGATCAGGCTGCCCCGCTGCGCGAGTATGCATCGGCGGATACGCCCGTGCCCGAAGTATGCGTGCTTTCGAACGGCACGTATACGACGGTGACGACGGCTGGCGGCAGCGGCTTCAGCCGCTGCGAGGGCGTGGCGGTATCGCGCTGGAGAGAGGACCCCGTGGCGGACGACTGGGGAAGCTATGTCTACGTCCGCGACGTTACCCGCGATGCGGTGTGGTCTCCGACGTTTCAGCCGTGTCGTGTCCCGGCCTCCAAACAGCGCGTGCGATTTTCGCTCGACCGGGCGGCCTACACGCGTGTGGACGGCGATATGGAGGCGAATCTTGAAATATGCGTGTCGCCTGAAATGAATGCGGAAGTTCGCCGGTTGACGCTGACCAACAACGGGAGCGACGAGCGGATCGTCGAAGTGACGACGTTTCTTGAAGTCGTGCTGGCGCCTCCCGCCGACGACAACGCTCATCCGGCTTTCAGCAAATTGTTCGTTGAAACGGAATATGCTGCGGATGACGAATGTCTGCTCGCCCGCCGCCGCCCGCGCGGCGAAAACGAGAAACCGTTATGGGCGGTCCATACGCTCAAAGTCGGCGGACAGCCGCCCCTCGGCCCGGTGGAGTATGAAACGGATCGGGCCCGTTTTATCGGCCGGGGGCATACGCTGGCTGAGCCGCAAGGAATCCGTTCCCGTCTGAGCGGAACGGTGGGCGCTGTGGCGGATCCCGCTTTCGTCATGCGCCGCCGGTTATCCGTCGGGCCGGGTGAACGTGTGCGGCTGTATGCGGTCACCGGTGTCGCGGATACGAAAGACGAAGCGGTCGGAATCGTCCGGCGGTTGTCACAGGACGATCAAGTGGAACGAACGTTTCAGCTCGCCTGGACGCGAAGCCGGATCGAGCTTCAGCATTTGCGCCTGACAGCCGCCGAAGCGGCGCTGTTTCAATCGCTGGCCGGCCGTGCGTTATATACGGCGCCGCTGCGCGGGGAAAGGGCGGCAAGCATCGCGGAGAACGGCAAAGGGCAGTCCGGGCTGTGGGCGCACGGAATATCGGCAGATCGGCCTATCGTGCTTGTACGGATTGCGGACGCTGCCGGCATGTCTTTTATCGCCAAGTTGCTTCTCGGCCACGAATACTTGCGCCGCAAAGGGCTCGACATCGATCTGGTCATCCTGAACGAATCGGCCGAAGGCTATCACCAGCACATGCAGGAGGCGCTTCGGCGGGCGGTGGAGCAGGGCGTCGACCGGCAGGGGGCGGGGCGGGGAAGCGTCTTCGTCATCCCGGCCCATCATCTTCCGGACGAGGACAGAACACTGCTGTTCGCCGTATCCCGCGTCGTGCTGCGTGCGGACGGTCCCAGTCTCAGAGCGCAGCTTAAAGTGCAGCCTGCGGGCGATTCGCTGCCGGAGCGGTTGGCCGCAACCGCGCCTTCAGGCCGGTACGCAAGCTCCGCCGGGGATGAAGCGCATCATCTGAGGTTCTTCAACGGGTGGGGCGGATTTGCCCCGGACGGCCGGGAATACCGGATCGTGCTCAGGAACGGCAATCATCTGCCGGCGCCATGGATCAACGTCATCGCCAACCGGCGTTTCGGCAGCCTCGTGTCCGAGCTTTATACGGGTTACACGTGGTGGCGCAACAGCCGCGAATTCAAGCTTACGCCGTGGTCGAACGATCCTGTGCTCGATCGGCCGGGCGAGGCTTGCTATGTGCGGGACGAAGAAAGCGGCGAATATTGGACGGCCGCCCGCGGCCATAAAGGACAGCCGGTTACAATATCGCACGGCCGGGGGTATACGCGTTATTGCCATGACAGTCACGGCCTTTCTCAGGAAATGACGGTATTTGTTCCATCCGACGATCCGGTCAAAGTGGTCCGATTGCGCCTGCGTAACGGCACGGCGGAGCGGCGGAGGCTGTCCGTCACGTATTACGCGGAATGGGTGCTGGGCGTGCAAAGGGAAGAAAACGCCCCTTTCATCGTGACCGAATGGGACGAATCGGCTGACGTCCTGCTTGCGCACAACAAGTATCAGGAAACGTTTCGCGATGCGACCGCCTTTCTTGCCGTCTGTCCGCCGGAGGAATCGGCCGGGTCGTCTCCAGATGAGGCGCCGCACGAATCGAAGCCGGATGCAGCCGGGATGATGCGGGAAATTTCCTGGACGGCCGATCGCCGGGAATTTATCGGTCGCAACCGCACGCTGGACAATCCGGCGGCAATGGAGCGGGCAAGTCTTTCCCGCGCGGCGGGAACATTCTACAACAGTTGCGGCGCGGTGCAGGCCAAGTTCACGATCGAACCCGGCGGCGAACGAACGATCTGCATTGTGCTCGGAAGTGAACAATCGCGCGAATCCGCCGTGCGGCTTGCGCGCAAATACCGGCAAAACGGCGTCGTCGAACGGGAGTTTGAGCGGGTATGCGAATTTTGGAACGAGGTTACGGGGCAAATCTCGGTTTCGACTCCGTGTCCGGAGATGGACGTGCTGCTGAACCATTGGCTTCTTTACCAGGTTCTGTCCTGCCGGATTTGGTCGCGCACCGCTTTTTACCAGGCGGGGGGAGCGTACGGCTTTCGCGATCAGCTGCAGGATTCGCTCGCGCTGCTCCACACCCGTCCCGATCTGACGAGAGCGCAAATTTTGCTGCACTCCGCGCACCAGTATGAAGAAGGCGATGTGCAGCACTGGTGGCACGAAGAGACGGAGCGCGGCATCCGCACCCGCTTCTCGGACGATTTGCTGTGGCTGCCGTACGCCGTGTCCCGATACATCGAACATACCGGGGACGAAACCGTGCTGGACGAAGTCGTGCCGTTTCTTTACAGCGAGCCGCTGAAGGACGGCGAACACGAACGGTACGAGCCGACGGTGATCTCCAAGCAGATCGGAACGGTGTACGAGCACTGCTTGCGTGCGATAGAACGCGCTTTGCGCTTCGGCGAGCACGGACTGCCGCTCATCGGTATCGGGGACTGGAACGACGGGATGAGCAGTGTCGGCGATGACGGCAGAGGCGAAAGCGTATGGCTGGGCTGGTTTCTGTGCGACATTGCGCGCCGGTTTGCGGATTTGTGCGAACGGCGTGAAGATGCCGAAAGGGCGGAACGCTACCGCCAAGTGCATGATGTGGTTTCCGCGTCGCTCAATGAACACGCCTGGGACGGACAATGGTACCGGCGCGCGTTCAACGACGATGGACAATGGCTCGGCACGATACACAACACGGAATGCCGAATCGACGCGATCGCCCAGTCGTGGGCGGTCATTTCCGGATTCGCTCCGGACGACAAGGGGCTGCGGGCGATGCAGTCGTTCGATCGCGAGCTTGTGGACCGCAGTTTGTCCGTCGCCCATCTTCTGACGCCGCCGTTCGATCGGACGAATCCGAGTCCGGGATACATTCAGGGCTATCCGCCCGGAATTCGCGAAAACGGAGGCCAATACACGCACGGGGTCATATGGAGCATTATCGCCTGGTGTCAGCTTGGCGACGGCGAGAAGGCGTTTGAATTGTTTCACATGTTAAATCCCCTCACGCATACCGGAACGCCTAATGAAGTGCGGCGGTACGCCGGGGAGCCCTACGCCATCGCGGCGGACGTTTACACGTCCGAACCGCACCGGGGCCACGCGGGCTGGACATGGTACACCGGCGCTGCGGGATGGATGTACCAGGCCGGTGTGGAATGGATTCTCGGTTTGCGCCGCCGCGGTGAAAGGCTGTATCTCCGCCCCTGCATTCCGTGCGAATGGCCGGAGTTTTCCGTCACATACCGTTTCGGAAGCGCGCGCTACCGAATCGCCGTCAAAAACCCGTCGCGCAAAAACAGCGGCATGACGGCGCTGATCATCGACGGGGAGGAAGCCGCGGCAAAGCCCGGCACCGTTCCTTACGTCGACTTGCGCGACGACGGGCGGGAGCACGATGTGGTGTTGATCATGTAGAATGGGCTGTCCCCAATGGGCAGCCCTCTTTTATGCACATGGAGCGCTTCGGGTAGACTGATTTTCCGGGATCTTTTTGTCGGTAGAGCATCGTCGCTCTTAACGATTTGACGGTATGGTCAAGTCGCGATCCGCGGGGCCGCCCTGCGCATCGGGAACCTGATGGTAGCCGGGCAGGTTGCCGCACAGTATTCTCGCGTCCTGCAACATGTCGGGTTCATGGACGGAAACGACTTTCGTCCGGATTTCCTTTTCGTCGATTTCAACGATACGAAAGGAAGGATGGCACAAGACTGCTGCGGTTTGAATAAAATGCCAGCGGTTTTCAGACGCGATGGAATGAATGTGATTATGACCGTTGAAAAACAGTCCGATGCCGTTCTTTTTTTGCAGCACGGATCGGAGGCCGATTGCCGGATCGATATGCATTTTGTTCAAATCCGACATTGCCGTTGTGTTGTGGACGGGGTGATGGGCAAATATAAATATCGGTTTGTCCCCCGAACGCTCGATGCAGCATTCCAGCCATCGAAGCTGTTCCGCATCCATATGTCCGCTCCAATCGTCAGGACGCCTCTCTCTCGTTGTATCGAGAAATACGAGCATCCCTTCCTCCGTTTCGATTGCATCGTACAACGGTTGATCGATGAAGGACAGCAGCTCTGATTTCGTCATGGATAAAGTGTCGTGATTGCCCGGCACGAGACGAAACGGCATTCCGGTTGCGCGAATACAACGGCAAATTTCCGCAAATTCCTTGTCCGTCCCATGATGGGTTAAATCCCCCAAAGAGATATGCCAATGGGCTTTAATTTCAAAAAACATGCTTACATACCGTTTGTAAAATCGATCCCGCACCGTAAGCAGTTGGCGGTTTTCCGGATCAATGCCAGGATAGTGCAAGTCCCCCATCAGTGCCAATCGCAACATAGATGTTCCTCCCCGGATTTGTTATATCTCAATTATAAGTGAGAAATGTTTTGTCAGCGTAAATTTTGTTATTTCCTAATACCGTGCTTTGCCGATTTGCTTTTCCAATAACTGCGAAGTATCCGGTTATAAGGAAGCTCGAAGCGAATAGTTCAAAATCTTCGCCCGAAGGTTCTGGTCTGTTTTTTGACAGTGGACTATAATGGACTGGAAAGTTTGGGAGAGGAATGCGCCGGGACCGTTGCTGTTGAAATACAGTGAAGCCTGCCTTTCGATGAGGGGAGCGAGCGGAATGATAGGAATAGGAATTGCTCATACGTATCCGACGAATACAGTGAGAATACGTTAAGTTCTTTTCAGGCAGCCCCGGCGGCATAATTGAAATTGGAAGAGGAGGCCGTTCAATGACATTTTCCATTGCCGGATTCGATCCGGAAACTAAGGAATTGGGGATTGCCATACAGTCAAAGTTTCTTGCCGTAGGGGCAGTGGTGCCGTGGGCGAAAGCCGGCATCGGCGCCATTGCGACGCAATCGTACGCAAACGTTTCCTACGGACCGGAAGGACTGAAACTTCTCTCTTCGGGGAAAAGCGCGCGAGAAACGCTCGACATTCTCGTTCGGGAGGACCCGCAGCGCCATTTGCGCCAGGCCGGCATTGTCGATGCATATGGAAATGCGGCGACCTATACAGGGGAAAAGTGCATTCATTGGGCGGGCGGAGTAACGGGCAAACACTTTGCAGCACAGGGAAATATTCTGGTGGGCGAAGAGACGGTTCTGGCCATGGCCCGCACATTTGAGCGGGCGAAAGGATCGCTTGCGGAGCGGCTGCTTCAAGCGCTTGACGCGGGGCAAGAGGCGGGCGGCGACAGCCGCGGCATGCAGTCCGCTTCCCTTCTTGTAGTGAAAGAAAACGGCGGATACGGCGGTTTCAATGACCGCTTCATCGATCTGCGCGTAGACGATCATCCGCACCCTATTAAAGAACTGATGCGAATTTATCGCCTTCATCGGCTCTATTTTACGAAACCGGAACAAAAGAATATTCTGGTGATTGCCGGTGAAGTGCGTGATGAGCTCGTCGCGCAGCTTGCGCGGCTCGGTTATGTCGGGGATGCGGCTAATCTAAGCGATGACGATCTGTTCATGGCATTGAAGATGTACATACATAAGGAGAACTTTGAAGAGAGGGAGCAGGAAAAGGGAAAGATCGATCGCGATGTGCTGGAATATATGAAAATGCAATGAAACAAACGGGAAAATATGTTCGTATTTTTGAAGAGGTTATGGTATAATATGGATGCAACTGGAGGTTCTTAAGGGTGGGTCGGCTCATCTCCTGGAAAGGAGGTGATGCCATGACAGTGTATGAGGCGCTCAGTCTGATGATTACATTCGGATTGCTGGTTGTCGCTCTGCTGTCCTTCCATAAAAAGAAGTAGACCTCCCTTGCCCTGGACCCGGCGATGCGGAGGTCTGACTTCCCAATAAAGCCGATCGCCCTTGAGGCGACCTGTTGCAAGACCGTGGATGTTCGCAACATCTAAATAAACGATTTTCTAGAAAAGATTTTAACATAACTAATGAAGAATTGGAAGGCAAGATCATTCATTAGGGCTACTTGCTGCAGGGTTGATGAAACAATTCGGAATTGGCGGGTGATCTCCATGAAAAGAATCATCATGTCCGGCGGCGGAGACGAACTTCAATCCAGAACAGTGGATGCCTTCTTTGCGAAACGGATTGGCAGCCATGCAAATGTGCTTTACTTGCCTGTTGCGATGGAACGGGAGAGGTATCCGGCCTGCCTGGAATGGTTTACGAAAACGTACTCCGCCCACGGCATTTCATCCTTTACGATGTGGGAAAATCTTTCCGATAAATCCGTCGCGGATTTGGCACGCTTCCAGGCTATCTATATCGGTGGCGGGAACACATTTAAATTGCTTAAAGAAATCAAAACAAGCGGGTTTGATCGCCTTTTGCGGGAGTACCTGGAAAGCGGAGGAATCGTTTACGGCGGCAGCGCGGGAGCGATTATATTGGGGCACGATATTTTGACGTGCAGCCATATGGATCGCAACGATGTGAATTTATCGGAATTTGACGGATTGAACGTGGTACATCATTATTCCATCTGGTGCCATTATACTGCGGAGGATGATGCGAGAATATTCAATTATGCCAGTGAGCGTAATCCGAAAATTATCGCCATCCCCGAGGAATCGGGAATTTATTTGGAGGACGGCCTATTGTCGAATATAGGGGATCAACCATGTTATATTTTTGAAGGAGTAGAAAATTGGGGGTCGAGCCAGGAGAAACCGTCTCCATTGATGAATTGGCCATATGATGTGGCGGGACATTCGTACATGAAGAGGCGATACTATAGCAGCTTTTGAGATGCTGCGGTGGAGAGTGCTCAAACCCGGATCGAAAGCCGGATGAAATGAATTAAAGCCCCGGCAAGGTCTTATTTACGAAAATTCGATCGATTTCCCATAAATAAAACCGTGTCAGGGCGCTATTCGCCGCTTTTTCGTTCAAACAGCCGGGTTTCCGCACCGATAAGACCTTGCGAAGCACTAGCATTGCATCAAAGCTATCACGAAAAATAAATCACATAATATTTACTATATTTGGTAGTTTATGTGCATATTTCATGGATTTTGAACAAAAAA
>JAWLCZ010000044.1:0-24159 GCA_041686835.1 Paenibacillaceae bacterium
CCCCAAAAAGTGAAGTCCAGCTTCGATGCTTATGCCGATTACTTTTTGGGGACCCGGATTCCGCTGTTATTACCGAATAATCCATTCAAGATAACGCGATTTTAACAGTGGTGTAGGCAGATACCCCCACTTTCTCAAATACAGAAAACTTTACTTAGGACTTTCTCAACAGCCTCACCCTCAGGAGAGGGTCTTATTTCCCACTAATGAACCGGCTCCGATTCGAATACGATTTCGTCAATCGGTTCATTCTGATAGAGCATCGTTAAGCTGAACGTGTCGTAATCTTTCTCTTTTTCCAGCTCGCGGAGGAGCAGTGCGGCAATCTGTTCCCTGTCGTCGGAGGCGCCCGGTTCGCGAAAATCGATAAACCCCGTCAGCTGACGGCGGCTGATATCGATCGTTGCCGTCCCTATAGGCAGGCTGCCGTAAGACGTCTGATAGATTTCATAGGTCAGCGCGTCCCCGTCGTCCCGTGTCAGCAGGATGGAATAATCGTTGTCGTCCGAATCGGAGGAAACCTGGGCGGCTACGCCTTTATTCAGCAAATCCTTGTGTGTCAGCTGTATCGTTTCAATCCGCCTGCCGTCGTATTTCATATCGATCGCAAACGTATCGATCTCATTCTCGTCGAAGTCGGACACGATGAGATCGGTCACATGCTCGATCTCCTCCTCGGACGGTTCGTGCTTCCAGATCACTTCACCGGAAACGTCCGGGCCGTACAGCGTCATCATCGCTTCGGCTATCCACTCCTGATTTTGGTCGTAAACGTGGTACTCGACTTTATTGCGCCTTTCTCCGACGATAACGAGTTCGTAATAGACCGCTTTGCCGAATCGGGTCCGGATTTCCGGCGCATCGGCGGCGGTCCGCTGCGCACGTTCGGCAGCTCCGCTGCCGGTATGATCGCTCGGGTTCGCCGCGATATCGTCCGCATCGGCAAATTCGCGTATCGTTCCAACGTTGTTGCCGGTGGCGATCACGTGATCGTACGGGCTTACCGTCACCACAACTTCGCATTCCTCCGCTTTCAGCGCGTCGATCATCGACTGCACGTAACCCTGCACAAAGCTGATAACGGCTTTTCGGTCCCTGGAAGAAAGCGATTTTCTTTCAAGCTGAACGGAACCCGCGATTCGATCTTGTTCCCGGTATACGAGAGCGAGTGTCCCGGCGTAACGTTCATTCAGTAAAATGTCGCTGACTTCCCCTCCCGACGTTTTCAAATCGGGTCTTAACCGCACATGGGCCATCAAAACGCCTCCCCTGTCGATAAAATGAGTCATTCCCTTTTTAGGATATCCTCTTCGGCGGCGCATATCCGTCCGATTGTATGCGGGCGTCGGTGCGATGGGCCGCCACCATGTGGCGAGCCGCGGCTGAGAGCCGTGCGCTTGGGAACCGCGCTGAGAGCCGTGCACTGTGACTCGCTCGCTGGAGCCGCGTGCTGGCTGGGAGTCGCTCGCTGAGAGCCACGCGCGGGGAGCCGTGCGCTGGGAGTCGTTAGCTGAGAGTCGCGCACGGCGAAAGACCCGAGCATTGGCGGGAGGCGGCCTTTAATTGCCGAAACAATAAGCCGCGAGGGCGGCGTGAACGCCTTCTTCGTTGTTGGACAGCGTTACGGCATCGGCGGCGCGCTTCACTTCATCCGGCGAGTTGCCCATGGCGATTCCCAGTCCGGCGAAACGAAGCATGTCCACGTCGTTGTAGTAATTCCCGATCGCGATAATTTCCGACCGCCGGATGTTCCATAGGCGGGCAAGCTGTTCCAGCGCGTTTCCTTTCGAAGCGGACGGATGCATGACGTCGATGAACAAGTCGCCGCTGCGGATATAACGAAGCGGGAACTCGATCCGCTTCCAGTCTTCTTCCACCCGATCCAGCACCTCTTTCGGGCCGAACGCGGTCAGCTTGACGAGCGGTTCCTCCAACTGTGCGATGTCCGGGATCCATATCGGATCGGCAAAATATTTGTCGTACATCCGGCGTTCCTCTTCCCCCATTCGTTCGACAAACATGTCAAATGGGGTGCATATATCGAAATGGATGTTGTTTTCGCGGCAATATCGGACAAGCGGCAGCACATCGTTCATATAAAAAGGAAACTGGTGCACGATCGTCCGTCCGGCGGCTTGAACGGTCGCCGCTCCGTTATGGGTAATGATCGTTCCTTCCAGCCCGAGCTCCTCCAATACCGGAAACGTGCTGCCAGGTCCCCTTCCCGTGCACAGAACGATCATGGCGCCGGCCCGGTGAACGTCGAGCACTGTCCTTTTCGTCCGCTCGGTAATGGCGTGTTCGTCGTTCAACAGCGTGCCGTCGACATCCAGCGCGATCAGTTTGTATTTCAATTTCTCCACTCCTGTTCCGAACCGTACGGCGGCTCGTTTATGTTGGGTCTCTGAATCGATCTAGCTTATCGAGTTCTTCGGCCGTCAACTCACGGTACTTGCCGGGTACCAGCCGTTCATCCAGCTGCAGCGGACCCATGGCAATCCGTTTGAGGTACGTCACTTTTTTGCCGACGGCCGCGAACATCCGCTTCACCTGATGAAACTTTCCTTCCGTAATCGTCAGCTCTATGCGGGACACCGGTGTTTCTTCCTTATGATCGACGTCGAGAACGACGAGCTTCGCCGGCAGCGTTTCATATCCGTCGTCCAGAACGACGCCCCGCCGGAAAGCGGCTTCGTCGTTTTCATCCACCGTTCCTTCCACCTCGGCGTAATACGTTTTCGGCACATGTTTGCGCGGGGAAAGCAATTGATGAGCCAGCATGCCGTCGTTGGTCAACAGCAGCAGCCCTTCCGTATCTTTATCCAGCCTTCCTACCGGGAACGGACGAAAATGCCGCTCGGCATCCCCCAGCAAATCCAGCACGGTGCGATCCCGCGCGTCCTCTGTCGCCGAAACGACGCCCTGCGGCTTGTTCATCATCAAATAGATAAAGTCCCTGTACACGACGGTTTCCCCGTCGACGTCGATGCGATCGCGGTGCGGATCGACGTGCGTGCCGCTGTCTTTGACGATCGTCCCGTTCACGCGCACACGCTTCGCTTTCGCCAGCTTTTTGATTTCGCTGCGCGTACCGTACCCCATATGCGCGAGTATTTTATCGAGCCGTTCCGTTTTTTTCAACTTCACGTCCACCTCCAGCCCGCAGGGTACTCGTTTTTCAGGATGCCGTCCATCCATTTGCCCCAACCGGCCGGATAACCGTCGATGCATACGAGGCAGTACCCCTTCGGCTCAACCGCAGCCCCCCGCCGTTCGATGCGTTCCCGGGGAACCGCCAGCGTCTCGCCCTTTAAATAGCTTACCGCCTCCGGTGAACCGGACGGCAAATCGATCGTCCGCAAGGCGGAGCTTTCGCTCAAGCCGACGGCAAGCGCGTGCGAAGGCTCGAAGCGGTTCTTTTTCAGCGTGCCCAGAAACCATCCCGGCCGCACTGTATGAAGCCCGGCAAGATCGGGCGTGCCGTCGGGAACGGAGTAAACGAATGGTCCGAAGCTTCTCACGTTTCCAAAAGGAGAATCCGATAAATGCTCGCGCACGAATTGAAAGAACGGTTCAAGCGAATATTCCTCTCCCGCCTTGCGCCTTTTTCCACCGCCGGCACCCGACGCTCCCGGCCTCGGCCGTTCAGCTTCGAACGCCGTATCATCCGGATTCGCCGGACCGGACCGAATCGCGTCATCCGTACAGCCGTTTCCGGAGCCGCAATGCCGCAGGACAGCCGCGAAATGCCCTTCTCCCCGAACGCGGTGAGGCCATAAGCGCACTGTCCCTTGAACGGCTTCCGCCGCCTTTTCGGAGATGGCGTTTTCGCCGCGCCATTCGGCAGGTATCCACTCCGCCCGGCCTGGAACGAAACCGTCGGCCAGCCGCACCGGCTCCACCTGAAACTGTGGATGCCGATCCAGAAACTCGGCCACCATCGCCTCATTCTCCTCGGGAGAAAACGTGCACGTGGAGTAGACGATCGTTCCGCCGGGAGCCAGCATTTTCGCCGCATGCTTCAAGATGTTCCGCTGCATGGCGGCGTATTTATCCGGAGAATGCCGTTCCCACTGTTTCGCCATTTCTTCTTCTTTGCGGAACATGCCCTCTCCCGAACAGGGCGCGTCGATCAATATTTTGTCGAAGAAGGAAGGGAACTTTGCGGCCAGGCGTTCCGGCTGCTCGTTCAGCACGACGGCGTTGCGCACGCCGAAAAGCTCCATATTTTTGACCAGCGCTTTCGCCCGGTCGGGATGGTTGTCATTGGCTACAAGCAGGCCGGCATGCTGCAGTTTCGCCGCGATTTGCGTCGATTTCCCGCCCGGCGCCGCGCACAGATCGAGCACTTTGTCGCAGGGTTTTATATTGAGCAGCTCCACCGGCAGCATCGCGCTCGGTTCCTGGATGTAGTACAGCCCGGCATGATAATACGGATGTTTTCCGGGACGCTCCCCTTCCTCGTAATAAAATCCTTCCGGGCACCACGGCACCGGCCTGAGCGTAAACGGCGAGATGCGCAAAAAACGGTCCGCCGCTATTTTCAGCGTATTGACGCGCAGTCCGTAATGCCGCGGTTGATCGTAGGAGGACAAAAATTCGGGAAACTCGTCTTCCAGCAAATCTTTCATTTTATCCACATAGGTTTCCGGCAATTGAACGGACATCGGTTTTCATCGCTTTCTGTCTGCTTTGATTCGGGATACATCTGTTTCCTTAACTTGGCTCATGGGCTTTCCTCGTCGCGCTTTGCGGGCGGATGACGCTTCAACGCCTCCACCGCCGCCAGCAACTCCTGATCGAGGATGGCAATGTCCAGATCGTAGAAGGGAACGGGCTGCCCCGCTATATTGCGCAGTTTGGCCGCGTATTCGTCCACATCGTTTCTGAGCTTCCCAAGGTCGATTCCGAGCGTCCGCTCCGGATACGGCCGCAGCTTTTCCAACGCGCCGTCCCATAATTTGACCGCCCCGCCCGCATTGGCGTTACGGTAATGATACAAGCCTACCGCAACCTGCAAAAGACCTTGATACAGCGGGTTTCGCCCTTCTTCGAGCCATAGCTCCTCAAGACATTCATGGCACTCGAAGTAATCCCGTTCCACATTGAAATAATATAAAAATTCGACATACAGCCGTTCATACAAACTCATTGCGTTACCTCTTATCCAACGTACGGTCATTCCTGTACGTTGTTCTTCGCTTTATCGAGCGACGCTTGAATTTCTAGGGCTAGCTCCTTCAATCCCCGTACGTCTTCCCCGTCCCACAATTCGTTGAATCGCAGCTGGAATTGGGCGGCTTCTCTTACCCTGCGGTAAAAATACAACTCCTGAATGCCGCTCAGCAATTTCGATACGAGATTCGATTTGTCTTCAAACTGCTTCTGCGACTCGACGATTTCTTCCCGGATGCTGGACATCTCCTGATCGAGATGAAAGGCGGCCTCCGCCGCTTTCTGCAGCCGATGGTACAGCGCCTCCGGCAGTTTTCCTCTATATTTATAGTTTAACGAGTGTTCGATCGTTGCCCAGAAGTTCATCGCCAGGGTACGGATTTGAATTTCCGCCAGCACTTGTTTCATGCCGAGCGCCGTTTGTACCGGGTATTCCACAATGATATGGTAGCTCCGGTACCCGCTTTCCTTTTTATTCGTTATATAATCTTTAACGTATACGATCGTCATATCTTTGCGTTCGTGAATCAACTTGGCCACCCGTTCGATGTCTTCCACGAACTGGCACATGATGCGGATTCCGGCGATATCCTCGATGCCGGTTTCGATTTTATCCAGAGGAACCTGCAGCTTTTCCGCCTTTTCCAATATGCTGGAAATCCGCTTCACTCTTCCTGTCACGAATTCGATTGGAGAATATTCTTCCCGGCGCTTCAATTCCGCGCGCAGCGCCTTGAATTTGATTTTCAACTCCTCTACGGCTTGATCATAGGGTAGTAGGAATTGTTCCCAATCTCTGCCGTCCATACGCCTGCCTCCATTCCTCAGTATCTAACAATCTGCCCCAACCGCTTGGGAGATATGCGTATACCCGTCTCTGCGCAAAAGCTGACTCAGTCCGGAACATAATTCCCTGATTAAACCCGGACCGCGGTAAATCATCCCCGTATACACTTCCACGAGGCTGGCTCCCGCACGTATTTTTTCATATGCATCCTCGCTTGAAAAAATACCCCCGGAACCGATGATGGGCAGCTCGCCGCCGGTCAGTTTGTATATTCGGCGAATCACTTCCGTCGAGCGCTTGGCGAGCGGCATGCCGCTCAATCCTCCCGTTTCTCCGGCGTTGCCGCTTGTCAGGCCGTCGCGGCGAATCGTCGTATTGGTGGCGATGACGCCGGATACTCCGCTGTCGACTATCGTTTCTATTATCGTTTCCAGCTCCCCGTCGCTGATGTCGGGAGCGATTTTCACGAGAACCGGTTTGCCGTCGCCGCCTATCGCCCGCTGCTGGGCCCGCATTTCACCGGTTACGGCGGAGAGCAGGCGCCGCAGCTCTTCGCCGTGCTGCAATTTGCGCAAATCGGGCGTGTTGGGCGAACTGATGTTGACCACAAAAAAATCGCCGTACCGATACAGATGGCGCAGGCATTCCCGGTAATCGTCCTCGGCCCGCTCATTGGGCGTCGATTTATTTTTTCCGATATTAATCGCCAAAGGCACTTTGCGGCTGCGAAGCTGCGCCAATTTTTCCGCCATCGCCGCCGCTCCTTCGTTGTTGAATCCCATCCGGTTGATCAACGCATGATCCTGCGGCAGACGAAACAACCGCGGCCGTTCGTTTCCCGGCTGCGGTTTCGGCGTTACGGTGCCCACTTCCATAAAACCGAATC
The DNA here is from genome assembly GCA_041686835.1 of Paenibacillaceae bacterium. Taxonomy (GTDB): domain Bacteria; phylum Bacillota; class Bacilli; order Paenibacillales; family JAWLCZ01; genus JAWLCZ01. Next base: position 6,849 of record JAWLCZ010000044.1, read on the forward strand.
CGATAGAGGAGAAGGCCGGGACGGCTGCCGCATTTTTGTCGAGCCCCGCAGCGAGACCGACCGGATTGCGGAAATGGATTCCCCATAAATGTACGGACAGCTCGGAGCTTTCCCGAACGCCGTACATCATTTCCAGCAGCGCGGGCCCCCCCGGCAGTTTGCCGGCCAGACTCATTGCGGCCATGGTCGCGTGATGGGCGTCCTCCGGATCCATTTGAAACAAAACAGGTTTGGCAAGCCATTTATACAGCATCTCGTACACTCCGTATCGCAAATGTTCTAACCAACAGTTTATCCGTTTTACCATAAAAAAGAAAGAGGAGGGATGTCCCGAAACATATCATGCAAGCTCGCTTGCTCCGGCATGTGGATGACCGCCACCATGCGGCGAGCCGCGCGCTGGGAGTCGCGCGCGGTGACGGTCGGACGGTAAGGCTGCGGCGGCAGCCCGGCCGGTTCATTTTCCATCTGGGTGAATCGCCGCGATTGTGATAAAATGAAGAAAAAAGCAGATAGATAAGAAAGGTTGGTACGCTTTATGGTCAAAAAGAAGACCTCTTATTTGCAGCGCAAACAAAAGGACGAAGTGAACAAAAAAGCAATCGTATGGATCAGTTCCGTTCTGGCGGGGTTCGTCGTTCTTATGACCATTCTGCTCATTATCGACAAATAGTTTCGGAAAACGGCTACAGCCACTTGTAGATTTTGTCCGGGTTCGTCTCTTCGGCCGACGACGGCAAGCTGAACCGCTTTTCCGCCCTCATAATACGGCTCGGAAGTCCTTCCGGCCATATCGTCACTTTCGTTCCTATCGGCGTCATATCGTACAGCTCTTCAATGTCTTCTTTCAGCATCCGGATGCAGCCGAGGGAAACATTTTTTCCGATCGAGGAAGGCTCGTTCGTGCCGTGTATGGCGTACGGCGTATCCGATAAAGTCATCCCCCGGCTGCCGAATTCGCCGTTCGATTTGCCGTTCGGATTGCGCACTTTTTCGCTGATGACAAATTGTCCTTCCGGGGTTTTATCGCCGCCAAGTCCTACGGGGTAATTGCGGATGATCACCGTCCCGCTCACGAGCGCCAGCCGGTGGTTTTTTTTGTCGACGATGATTTGCAGCGGTTCGGACAAATGGGGATCAGCGGGAAAGACAAACGGTTTCCGCGACTGACGTTGATTTTGCCCCGAGACGGTCCGTTCTTCGTTCGCGAGAGACTTGGCGTCCGTACCGTTATCCCATGCGTCCGGGGAGCCGAACGCCTCGTTCATCAATGCGGTATATCCCGGCAATATATTGCCCGGGTAATGAGCCGTTATTTCCCCGATTGACGCGGGCGGTTTTCCGTGCAGCCGCTTGTAAGCCGCGACGGCCGAGCGCAGCACCAGCAGCTGCTCCTGCTGCGTTCTCCACGATTCGTATACTTGGTACGCTCCCGACGCGGGTTCAGGTTTGCAGCGGCAGTTGGCCGCATCGTAATAGGAAAGCTTTACCGCTCCGCCTGCGGTCTTCTGCGCGGACAACACCAATGCGGGCCGCTTTGTCCATTCCACCCATTTCCGATCCGCTGTGCGGCCGGCCTGCAGCAGCAAGGCATACTCCGCTTTCATTTCCCCGGGCATCGCCACACTGCGCAGCGCGCCGTCCAGCTCTTCGCCGGACTCGTCCTCCACCGTGTACAATACGCGCACGGACTGTCTTTCCGTGCCGGTCGGCGCGACTCCCGCCGCTTCCGGCGCGGCTTTCTCCCGTTCCTGCGTCATTGCCGAACGTGCCGATCGAACGGCATCCGCGGGCGAATGTCCGCTATTCCATTCGACTTCCGCAGGGGGAACGAACAAGAAGAGCAGCAAAAACAGCGCCGAAACGAGAGAAAGGCGGACGGCGCCATTCCTGTACCGTTCCGTATCGCCCGATTGCCGAAGTTCGCCGGCATCGTCAGTCAGCACCGCAGGAACCGGATTTTGTTCGAACGCTTCGTACACTTCTCCCGCCTGGGCGTAACAGTAGAGCGCCTTTTCCGTTTTCCCTTTGGCCGCATAATCCCTGCCCAGCAAATACCATGCCATTTTATTGTCCGGATGTTTTTTTACGTATTTTTTTAAATATTCCGCGTCTTCCGCTGCGCCGGGGCCGAAAATACGCGGCAGCCGTTCGCCGTCTCCATGTTCTTTCAAACCGCGCTCACCTCGCCAACGATTAACGGTTTTCTGCCGTTTTTATATATATCTATATCGGCTTGCGCCGTCCCGTTTTTGAGCGCGAATGGCTTGCGGATCCATAATAAAAAACCTTTCCTCGCGCGAGAAAAGGTTTGTAAACCGCCGTAACATGCGCATTTATTGCCGGAGCATACCTCGGCTCATTTATTGAAAGGCTCGTCGGAAATTTTGATAGAATCGGTCGGGCAGCCGTCTTGGGCATCCTGCAGATCATCATAAAGTTCTTCCGGAATTTCGGTGATCCCCCTGTTATTGTCACCTTGGTAAATAACTTCCGCCAAACCTTCGTCATCATAGTCATAAATATCGGGCGCAGTCGCACCGCACGCTCCGCAAGCGATGCAGGTTTCTTTCTCAACCCACGTATATTTTGCCATGACTTTTCCTCCTCGTATGTGTCCTCTATTAATACCTCAATCATCACTATAATACAAAATTTTGCAAAGTTCAAACGGAATCTGAACTCATATACCGTACTATGATGCCCACAATTTGCGCATTTCATAATCACTGCGCGAATCGGCCGTCAGCCGTTAAAAATCGCCCTGATGCTCCGGGTCGTGCCATTTGCCGCGCAAATGGTCCATCTGCAGAGACGTTCCCCGCACTTTGTGGTTGCGGATAAGCGCCGAAGGATCGTCGCCGAGCATCCCCGCGGTTAAAATCGCGTCTTCCCCGAATTTGTCCCGAATCGCATCCATCGTTTGGAACAGCTTTTCTTTTTTCGATTGGACGGAATAATCGAACAAATCCAGTTGAACCGCCGCATATTCCTTTAATTGGAGATTTTGCAGCGTGATTCCCAGCAGGCGTACGGGCGAACCTTCACGCCAGTTCGCTTCAAACAATCTGCACGCTTCTTTATAGAAAATGTCGGAAATATCGGTGGGGGAAGCAAGCGTTGCCGCCCGGGTAATGGTTTTCATCCGCGGATCGCGAATCGTAATCTGCACCGTGCCCGCCACGAGCCGTTGGCGGCGCAGCCGTCTTCCGACCTGATCCGCCAGATTCAGAAACACTCTGCGAATTTGCGCCGGATCGTGGAAATCCCGGGGCAGCGTCGTCGTATGGCCGATCGATTTGCTCTGCTCGCGAACCGGATTCACGGGTGACGAATCCAGACCGTTGGCCGCATTTTTCAGCCAGGAACCGGAAACCCCGAATTTTTGAGTTAATAACCGTTCGTCGGCACGGGCCAAATCGCCGATCGTATGAATGCCCAGCTTGTTCAATTTGTCGGCGGTGCGGTTGCCGATGCCGTACAAATGAGAGCACGGTTTGTCCCACAGCATGTTCGGCACGTCGCGGATGCGCAGGACGGAAATGCCGTTCGGCTTCTTCATGTCTGAAGCCATTTTCGCCAACAGCTTGTTCGGTCCGATTCCGACGGAACACGGCAGCGACAGCTCCTGCCGGATTCTCGTCTGGATGAGAGCGGCGATTTGCAGCGGCGTTCCGAACTGTTTCGATCCGGTAATATCCACGTAACATTCATCGATCGAAACCGGTTCGACGAGCGGGGAGTAGCTGCGGGCGATCTCCATAAAGCGCAGCGAATACTTGCGGTACAAATCAAAGTCGGGCGGAATGACAATAAGTTCGGGACATATCGCCTTCGCCCGGGGCACCAGCATGCCCGTCCTTACTCCCCGTTTGCGGGCCGCGTAAGAAGACGTGACGATAACGCCTTTGCGTAGCTCCACGCTGCCGGCTACCGCAAGCGGTTTGCCTTTGTACCGTTCGGGTTCGACCGCTTCGTGCACCGAGCAGTAAAAGGCGTTCATATCGATATGCAGTATGATTCTTCTTGTTGAAGGACCGCCTTCACTTTCCTTCCTCATACTCCGCTCTCACCGTCGTGTAGATGCCGCCGCGTACGTTGAATTTTCCGATAACCTGCAGCTTGCGGGGTTGAATCATGCGGACGAAGTCTTTCAGGATCAGATTCGTCACATCCTCGTGAAAATGCCCTTCGTCGCGAAAACTCCACAAATACAGCTTTAACGACTTCAATTCTACAATGTACGGCCCCGGAATATATTTAAACGTAATGGTGGCAAAATCCGGCTGGCCCGTCACCGGACAGAGCGCGGTAAACTCGGGGCATTCGATTTCCACTTCGTATTCGCGATCCGGATGCGGATTCGGCACCGGATGAAGCGTTTTTGACGGTCGGGTTGACATCGCGCATATCTCCTTTATTATATTGTTAGAATAAGACGTTAGTGCAGGATAGACTACTTATCAGCATACATTTTTCCCCGCACGAAGGTCAATACCGTCCGGAAGCCCCTTGCGGTCAAGGGGCGTTTCGGAAAAAGATGCATACCTATCTACATTCGCGGACAGACATGATATAATTACAAATTATAGTTCATTGCGCGATCTATGAAAACTCTGAAACGGTACGAAAGTTTTCTTCGAAAACTCTGAGGAGGACGATTATGTCAAACGCAGTAACGATATTCGATACGACTTTGCGCGACGGTACACAAGGCGAAGGGATCAGCTTATCCGTTGAAGATAAATTAAAAATCGCCCAAAAACTCGATGAATTGGGCGTTCACTATATTGAAGGCGGATGGCCGGGCAGCAACAGCAAAGACATCGAATTTTTCAACCGGGCGAAACAGCTGAAGCTGTCTCATGCGAAAATTACCGCATTCGGCAGCACGAGACGAAAAGATACGTCGCCGGAACAAGACGCGAACCTGAACCGGTTGCTGGAGTCGGGCGTGAGCGTGGCGACCATTTTCGGCAAATCGTGGGACTTTCACGTTTACAAAGCGCTGCAAACGACTTTGGAAGAAAATTTGGCCATGATATACGACTCCGTAAAATATTTGAAGGACCACGGCCTGGAAGTCATTTACGACGCCGAGCATTTTTTCGACGGATACAAGCATAACGCCGAATATGCGCTGGCGACGATCCGCAAAGCCGAAGAGGCCGGCGCCGACTGGATCGTGCTGTGCGACACGAACGGCGGATCGCTGCCGGGGGAAATTTCCGAAATTGTCGCGGATGTTTGCAGCAAGCTTTCTACGCCGATCGGCATTCACGCCCATAATGACTGCGAACTGGGCGTGGCCAACAGCCTGGCTGCCGTCCAGGCGGGCGCCCGTCAGGTACAGGGAACGATTAACGGCTTCGGCGAAAGATGCGGAAACGCGAATCTGTGCTCCATTATCCCGAACCTGCAGCTTAAACTGAATTACCATTGCATCTCTCCCAAGCAGCTGGAGAGTTTGACGAGCATCGCCCGCTACGTCAACGAGATTGCCAACGTCAACATGCCGGTCAACCAGCCTTACGTCGGAGCGGCGGCGTTTGCCCACAAAGGCGGCATCCACGTATCGGCGATTATGAAACATCCGAGAACGTACGAGCATATCGAACCCGAGCTGGTCGGCAACAAGCAGCGCGTGCTGGTATCCGAACTGGCCGGCCAAAGCAACGTCGTGTTTAAAGCCCAGGAATTGAACTTGAATCTCGACCTGGAGAACGCCAAAACGAAACAATTGATTGAAAAAATAAAAGAATTGGAGCATCAGGGCTATCAGTTCGAGGGAGCGGACGCTTCGCTCGAGCTGCTGATAAGGGAAGCGTTCGGCCAGATGGAAGAGCCGTTTCAGCTGGAATCGTTCAAAATCCTCGTTGAAAAAACGGCGAACCAATCGGTCGTGTCCGAAGCGATTATCAAGCTGAACGTGCAAGGGGAGACGGTGTACACGGCAGCCGAAGGCAACGGTCCGGTCAATGCGCTGGACAACGCGCTTCGCAAAGCGCTCGTTCAGTTTTACCCCAGCATACAGGAGATGCATCTGTCGGATTATAAGGTGCGCGTAATTGATGAAAAAGATGCGACCGCAGCCAAAGTCCGCGTCCTCATCGAGTCGACGGACTTCAAAAACAGCTGGAGCACGGTCGGCGTTTCCGAAAATGTGGTCGAAGCGAGCTGGGAAGCGCTGATCGACAGCATTCGTTATGCGCTCATCGGCAAAACGCGCGTCGTTACCGGAAAAGAAGATCCGAAAGAACGCATCGGCATCGTCAATCATTAACCGTAAAGTAAAGGCCGCTTCTATTGAAGCAGCCTTTTTATTTTCCGTTCCAATTCGGCGGGGGAAACGATTCCGTAAATGGCATCGCGGATGATCCCGTTCTTGTCGACGAGAAAACTGGTCGGGTAGCCGTAGACCTGATACAGCTTCACGATGCTCCCGTCCTTGTCGTATATAATCGGAAAGGTGAACCCGAACCGTTTCGCAAACGCTTCGGCTTCATTCATTTTGTCAAGAGTGGTCGCATTGACGGCATAAAGATCGAGCCGGTCTTTATATTTCTCGTAATTTTCCTGCAAATGCGGCGCTTCCACCTCGCACGGACCGCACCAGGAAGCCCAAAAATTGATGAACAGCGCCTTGTCCCTCGCCCCTCCCACTTTATAAACATGGCCGTCAGACGCTTTCGCTTCAAAGGAGGGAGCCAAAAAATCGACTTTGGGGGCTTCTTCCTTCGACAGCGCCGCCTGATCGGCCGCCGCGAAATTTTGATAAACGGCAATCGCCGCCAGCACGAAAATGACGGCTGCAACAGTTAAGTTCCGCTTCACTTTCTCCATTCCTTTCCGGCATGAGTGATCCGATGTCTTCTCTCTCTTCCATCATACCCTGTTTTATGCTGAATTTCCACGCCGCCAAGCGGGCACAATAATTTAACAGAAGAGACAGCAAGGGAGAAGAATGATGCAGAAAACTAAAACAAGGAAATTGGACGTCGTTTTTGTGAGCGAAATCCGGGAAGACGGAACGATGCAGCGGCATAAAAGCCAGAACGGCGGGGCCGGCTCCAAAGGCTTGATCTGGGAGTTTATCGCCCTGGCGACGATTCCGATCGTTCTCGTTCTCGGCAACTCCATGCTAGTGCCGATTCTTCCCGACATGCAGAAGGAAATGGACATATCCCGCTCGCAAAGCAGCATGGTGATAACGTTATTTTCGGTTACCGCGGCCTTATTTATTCCCGTTCTCGGTTATTTATCCGACCGGTTTACGCGAAAAGCGGTAATCATCCCTTCCTTGATTCTGTACGGCGGCGCCGGCATTCTCGCCGGTCTCGGCGCGGTTTGGGATTCCTATCCGATCCTGATCGCCGCCCGCACCTTCCAGGGATTGGGCGCGGCCGGAACGGCGCCGATCGCGATGGCGCTCATCGGGGATATGTATAAAGAGGGAGTGGAGAGCAAAGCGCTCGGTTTGTCGGAAGCCGCCAACGGGACGGGCAAAGTGGTGAGTCCGATACTCGGTTCGCTGCTCGCGCTCATTGTCTGGTACGCCGCTTTTTTTGCCTTTCCGGTGTTTTGCCTCATCTCGCTCATTGCCGTCATTGGGCTCATCAAAGAACCGCCCAAAGACAGGGAATCCCCCGGTTTGAAACAATACGCGGCCTCCATTGCCGGCATCATCAGAAAAAAAGGCCGGTGGCTCATCACCGCATTTTTTTCCGGTTCGCTAGGACTTTTCATCTTGTTTGGCGTATTATTTTACTTGTCGGAAAGTCTGGAAAAAAAACCGTACTCCGTCGACGGCGTAATGAAGGGGCTCGTTTTGGCCATTCCTTTGCTCGGAATGGTCACCACATCGTACATCACCGGGAGCGTCATTAAGAAAAACGGGATTTTGATCCGGCGGCTAATCATTGCCGGTCTCGTATTGATGACCGCATCGCTGGCATTGACGATCTTTTTTTACAAAAACATTTACGTATTCATCGGTCTGCTGACGCTTAGCAGCATCGGCACCGGATTGCTTCTGCCCTGCCTGAACACGATGATTACGGGAGCCGTGTCCAAAGGGGAACGCGGCATGATTACTTCGCTCTACAGCAGTCTGCGTTTTCTCGGCGTCGCTCTCGGTCCGCCCGTGTTCGGCTGGCTAATGGATATTTCGCACCGGGCCATATTTATTACCGTATCCGCATTGGCGTTCATTACGCTTGGCTTCGTGTTTTTCCTGATCAAACCGGACAAGAAAGTGAGTTGAAACCTGCTTTCAACCCGGCGCCCCAAGCCGCAGGGTTGATACGACCGAAATGATTCATGTATCCAGAGCGATTACCGAAGCGATAACGGCCTACTGCGTCTGCAAGTTGCCTTACGAAGCTTGCGGCATTCTTATCGGCAGCGTGCGCGGCTCTGAGACGGAAGTGCACTCCTTCCTGCCGGTTCGGAATGCGGCGGACCATCGCCGCGAAACGTTCCGGTTTCACCCGGCGCAGTGGATCGAGGCGCTGTATGCCATCGAGCGCTCGAACCGGCAGATTGCCGGCATTTTTCATTCGCATCCCGAAGGTCCTCCGCTGCCTTCCGCTGCCGATTTGAACACAGAGTGGCACGGGCTGCCCTCCCATTGGATCATTTCATTGGCGAACGAATCGGCGCCGCAAATCCGCGCATACCGTTACCGGAAATGTAACGGGACAACCGAATACGAGCCGCTGCCGATTCGTTATACGGACGATATTTCTTCCGGTTAGTGCCGGCTTAAATAGGCGTACAAATCATTGAGCGTCGCCACTTGTTTGTCCAGAACTTCGCGCATCAGCTTGATCCACAGCTTCGCCGTCATGACGGCATCCGCCAACGCATGGTGCCGGATGGTCACTTCAATGCCGTACAAATCGAGCAGCGCGTCCAACGAGTAGCTGTCCAACCCCGGATTCAGCCATTTGGCGATAACCATGCAGTCCAGCAAACGGTGGGTCAGCCTCACTTTGGACGTTTTCCATAAAGCCGAATTCAAAAAATGTTTGTCGTGGCCGCTTCCGTGAACGATAAGCACCCGTTTTTGCGCAAATTCGAGAAACCGTCGCAGCGCTTCGATTAGATCGGGAGCTGCCGCCGCCATTTCGTTCGTTATGCCGGTCAGTTGGACGATATGATCAGGGATGTCCCGCTTCGGATTGACGAGCGAATGGAACGTTTGCTCCTCCATCAACCGGTCCCCTTGCACAAGAACGGCGCCGATCGAGATAATCTCATCGCCGTTGTACGGGGAAAATCCGGTCGTCTCCAGGTCGAATACAACCGTTTCGAGCTCGTATAACGGAACGCGGGCGGTGTCATGCCTGCGCTGCTCCTTCATGACGGAACGGATGAAAGCCATCTGCTGCGCCGTCCGGGCGTCAAACATGGAGGCGACGGCGGACGGAATGCCGCCCTTTTTGTACAAGTTCCACATGCGTGAAACCATCCTGTCGCGTTCTTTCATCCGTTCCCCCTGCGCTTTCTCCCGCTCATTTGCCGAATTTGGCCTGGACGAACTTTTGCAGCCGCCCGCCCGTGCGGAAGCAGAGCTTCATTCGACGCCGATCCTCCCTGGAAAGTTCGGCCGCAGGCACCATTCCCTTGCTTCGGTAGACACCGTCGTTCCATTCATGGGACGCTTCCGCCCTGAATTTTAATGCATCGGCAAACGCTTTCGTCCAGCCGGCGGCCATTCCCGCCATTTCCGCATTCGCTTCGGAAATCGCCCGGATTCGCGAAAAAGTCGAAGTGCAAGCAAGTCCCGCCTCGATGGCCAGCAGCCGAATCGCGTTTACCATCGGAATATACGCGCCGTATTTCACATCAATAGCCCCCGCGTCGTCACCGTACCGTTCCTTAATCAATTGCCCGAAAGCGCCGATCGGCACTTTATGGTGCAGCGTATTTCGCAGCATATGCCGGAATATGTCCGGATGGGATCGCACCGCCGCAAAAAACTGCCGCTTGTATTCGTCAACCAGGGAAGCTTTTCCGTATACGCAGCGAAGATCGGCGGCAATGAGCAAATACCTCACGTTTTCCCAGTTCGGGTCCCCGATCCGGCTTCTCATCGTCGTGATCCATCCGGACAGCGGCATTCTCCATTTGCTGTTGCTGCACAATACGTTTCCGTCGCATAAAGGGTATCCGATCCGGCGCAGGCTGGATACGATGTCATCGGCAAGTTCACGGAAGTATCGCTCCGCTAACGGTTCCATTCCCACGGCCGGATCATCGTAAATAATTCCGTTGTCCTGATCGCTCCATAACGTCTGTTCCCGGCGGCCGCCGCTGCCGAGCAGGACGAATGCGTAAGGAACGGGAGGGAGGCCGGCACCTCTGCCGGCCAGACGCTGCACCGACAAAGAAATCGCCCTCCGCACCAACGAATCGTGAATTTCGTTGACCTGCTCCGTCCATTGTTCAATGCCTGCCGATGCGAGCCGGGCAAGGAAAACGTCGTGGATTTCGCGGCGCAGCGCGAGAAGCCCTTCCAGGCGGTCCAGCCTCATCATTCGCTGTAGTATCGTTTCCATGGACAACCGTTCCATAACCTGGCCCCTTATCGCTTATTGCGTCCGTCTGGCGAGACGGCTTCATGCCTCATGAGTGGCGCTGACCGGTTTTGCCATTTGCTCCGGATAGCCGTACGTTCCGTGCTCGCTCAAATCGAGACCGACAATTTCTTCTTCTTCCGTTACGCGCAATCCCATCGTCGCTTTCATCGCGCCGAGGATAAGGAAGGAAAGGGCAAACACGAACAGGAAGGTTACGATAACGCCCATCGCCTGCACGCCGAGCTGATGAAATCCTCCGCCGTAGAATAACCCTTCCTTGCCGACGCCGACAATTTCGACCAATCTCGGCGAGGCGAAAAACCCGGTGGACAAGGACCCCCAAATGCCCGCTATGCCGTGTACGGAGAACGCATAAACCGGATCGTCGATACCGGCTTTCTCGAACCATTGGGCCGTGAAAAACGTAATGATTCCCGCCACAGCGCCGATCAGGATGCCGGCCCACGCTTCCACGAACGCGCATGAAGCGGTGATGGCCACCAGGGCGGCAAGCACGCCGTTCAACATGCTCGGTATGTCCGCCTTGCCGAAATAGATCCACGATACGACCAGCGCCGCAACCGCGCCGGCCGCCGGAGCGAGAAGGGTATTCAAGGCGACGAAACCGAAAAACCCGTCGTTCACCGCGGAGAGCGTGCTGCCCGGATTGAAGCCGAACCAGCCGACCCACAGGATCATAACGCCCAGCACAGACAAGACCTGGTTGTGCCCCGGAATCAAATTCGGTTTGCCGTCTTTATTGTATTTGCCGAGCCGCGGTTTGAGCAAAATCGTGGCGGCCAAAGCCGATGTGGCGCCTGTCAGGTGGACGACGGTGGAACCGGCGAAATCCTGTTTCCCGTGTGCGGCCAACCATCCGCCGCCCCAAATCCAGTGAGCGACAACCGGATAGATGAGAACCGTGAACAAAACGCCGAAAACGAAATAGACCGACAGCTTTGCGCGTTCGGCGAAGCCGCCCCAGGCAATCGCGAGAGATACGCCGGCAAACGCGAGCTGGAATACAAACTTGATGCTTAAAGGCACGTCTGAAAACGACAGCGCACTGTAGGATGCCGCCTGTTCTTCCGTTCCGTTGAAAAAGAAACCTTTCAAACCGATCATACCGTTTCCGTCGCCGAATGCAAGGCCGAAGCCGAATGCCCAGAAGGCAAGAGCGCAAAGGCCGAAAGTAAGAATCGTTTTACCCGCGACGTGGCCCGCATTTTTCATTCGTGTCGACCCCGCCTCAAGCAGCGCGAATCCGGCTTGCATAAAGATGACTAAAATGGCCGCAAGCATGACCCAGACCGAATCGGCCGCAAGCTGCAGCTGTGCGTTTGTCGGTTCCTCCGCAAACGCAATGCCGGGAAACACCATGATCAGCATTGCGGCAATGAACATCAGCTTTCCAACCATATTCATCTCTCCCTTTGTGTAATGTTTTTTAACATATATTGATATTTATGATGTCATTATATTCACGATTGGTTTCTTTTGCAATAGTTTTTTACAGAAACAACAAAAAATCAAGTTCGAATTTTCATAAACAATTCGTTTTTCTATAATTTACGTAAATTTATCTTACATAAATAAACTTCCGTTCCTCCGGAAGCTTAAACCATAACGTTTGACTGTATGGTTAAAATTCAGTATGATGGATGGTGACGGAGATGAAATATTTTCAAGTCAGAAGGTGATACCATGGGGATATGAAACTGTACAAAATCGGGGAATTGGCGAAATTGGCCAAAGTCAGCCAGCGGACGATCGATTATTATACGAAACTCGGGTTAATCGAACCGGAAAAACGCTCAAAAGGAAATTACCGCCTATACAGCGATGAAACTTTAATGCGTTTGAAACGTATTGAACAAATGAAAAAAGAGAAATATACCCTTGAAGAAATCAGAGACAGCCTCCATCAGTGGAGCAAAATTACGAACGATGAAAGTATGACAGAGAAACTGACATCATTGCAGCTCCATCTGCAGCAATTGGAACGGGAAGCGAAAGAGCTGCAACCGCTCATCGAACAATTGAAACCGAACAAGGCGAACAAACTGTTTAAAAACCTGGCAGCCCAAAGCGCCGCATGCATTGAGGCGTTGATGATTCTTCTGGGTAAAGGTCCATTAATGTAAGCTCTGAAACCATACCATGATGAACGGAGGAATGTATCGATGTTTTTTCACCCTATGGACTTTCTAATCTTCATCGCATTCGGCCTGTCGATTTGGGCGTCATTCCGGGTAAGGGGCACGTTCAACCGCTGGTCGGAAGTGCCGGTCGCTTCGGGAATGACCGGGTATGAGGCGGCAAGAAGAATGCTGGACGCCAACGGACTTTACGACGTGCCGATTGAACCGGTCAAAGGCGCCTTGACGGACCATTACGATCCGATTCACCGGGTCGTCCGCCTGTCCGAACCGGTTTACTACGAAAATTCCATCGCCGCCGTATCCGTCGCCTGCCATGAAGTGGGGCACGCCATCCAGCACAAAATCCATTATCCGATGCTGGTTGCGCGCCATAAAATGTTTCCGGTCGTCAGCTTCGCTTCGGGAACGGCTCCGCTTCTCATCCTTGCCGGACTGATATTCCAGCAGTTCAATTTCCTGCTCGGACTCGGCATTATTTTCTTTACGGCCGCGGTCGCCTTCCAGCTCGTTACGCTGCCCGTAGAATTCAACGCCAGCAGCCGGGCCCGCGATCTGATGGTGGCGCAAGGGTTTATTACCAATGACGAAGAACGCGGCGTGGCGAAAGTGCTGAATGCCGCAGCGCTCACTTACGTGGCCGCAGCGCTGATATCCGTGCTTGAGCTTTTGAAGTACATTATGATTTTCAACAGCCGCGAGGAGTAAACAAGAGGCCGTCCCTTATGGGACAGCCTTTTTTATTTGCTCTTGAAATATTCGTGCAGAAACCGGCGGAACACCTCCGCGACAAGAGGCAATTTCTCCCCGCTGCGGCGGATGAGGCCGACCGTCCGGGTCACATGCGGTTCGCTTACCTTCACCTTTACCGGCTGCATCGGATTCGTTTCGATCAAGGCCATTTCCGGAAGCAGGCTTACCCCCATTCCCGCGGCGACAAGACCGCGGATCATATCGGTCTCCTCCCCTTCGAAACCGATTTTCGGCGTGAATCCCGCCTTCAAGCACGCATCCCATACGATTTGCCTGAGCGAATACCCTTCGCTGAATAGCACGAACGTATCTTCTTTCAACTGCTCGAGCTGAATCGACGTCGACTTGGCCAGAACATGATTGGGCGGCAAAATCGCAAACAGCTCTTCCGTCAGCATCACTTCTCCGGTTATCCGGTCATGTTTTTCCGGCAAAGGCGAAATAAAGGCGAGATCGATCTCCCCGTTGATGACCTCCGAAATTAATTTGTTGGACATGTCCTGTTTAAACCGGAATTTCACTTTCGAATGCTGCTTTCGGAATTCGGAAACGATCGTCGGCACAATATTAATGCCCAGACTGTGCGGAAAGCCGAAACGGATTTCCCCCAATTCCGGATCGAGAGATTCCCGGACTTCGGTCACAGCCCTCTCCAAATCCGCCAAAATGCCTTCCACCCGGTTTAGAAACAATTTTCCGACGGGGGTCAGCTGCAAATTGCGGCCTTTTTGCACGAAGAGCGCAACGCCGAGTTCTTCTTCCAGCTGATGAATTTGCCGGCTGACCGCGGACTGGGCGACATGAAGCTCTTCCGCGGCATGGGTGACGTGCTGTTTCTTTGCTACTTTTACAAAATATTGCAGTTGCCTCAGTTCCACTATCATCTCTCCATTTTGCGAGCATTACGGCCCTATTTTATGCAGGATCGAAACGAGCAGAAAACCGCAAATTCCCCCTCCGATGTGCGCATATATATTGATATGGGGGACGACGAACGAATACACGAGCCCGATGGCGACAATCGTGACGATCGTTTGTCTTGACGGGCGGTCGAGCAAATGTTTGCGAAACAGCGCGAAGTAAAGGAATGCTCCGTATATGCCGAAAATCGACCCCGAAGCTCCCGCCGAAATGTGCGGTTCCGCGTACAGCGCTTCACTGAGCGCGTTTCCGCCGATACCGCTCGCCAAGTAAAAAACGGCATACCTGATTTTGCCCAGCAGCCGTTCCAGCGGCGGGCCGAATACAAAAATGGCGAAACCGTTGAACAAGATATGATTGAAGCCGATATGCAGAAACAGCGAAGAAACGTACCGCCACCATTGTTCCGTGTACGGGTATTCGTTCACAAGCGCCCCGAACCGGAGCAGCGTTTCCGGATTGGCGGATCCCCCCGCTAACGTCATCGCCGCGAACAGCGCGAGGTTGATGAGGAGAACGAGCGTCGTAACCGGATACAGACGCAAATATTCCCGCAAGCTTTCGTACCGCAAAAACAACAAGCGAACACGCCCCTTCGTTACGCCGGCCCGACAGCATTCCAGCTATTGGACAACGGTGTTTTAAACATATTATAATGAAAACGTGAAGATGTACCAACCATTCTTATATTTAAAGGAGGAATTACCGAAATGGCCCAAGAACGCGCAGGAGCCGCCACATTCAAAGGTAACCCGCTCACATTGATTGGCCCGGAATTAAAAGCTGGGGATAGGGCCCCCGATTTCAAACTGAACAAAAACTTCCTGGAAGAAGTTTCCTTAGCCGACTACGCCGGCAAAGTAAAACTGATCAGCGTCGTCCCTTCCCTCGATACCGGAGTGTGCGACGCCCAAACCCGCCGATTTAACGAGGAAGCGGCAAAGCTTGGCGATAACGTCGTCATTCTGACGGTCAGCGTGGACCTTCCGTTCGCCCAGTCCCGCTGGTGCGGCGCGGCGGGCGTCGACAAAGTCGTCACGCTGTCCGATTACAAAACCCGCAATTTCGGCGAAGCGTACGGTGTGCTGATTAAAGAATTTGCACTGCTTATGCGTTCCGTATTTGTCATCGACGCAAACGACACGATTCAATATGCGGCATATAATAAGGAAATGACCGAGCATCCGGATTACGAGGCAGCGCTGGAAGCGGTCAAAAAGCTCGTTTAAACCCGGACACGAAAAGACAGCGAGGAAGAATGTTCTTCACTCGCTGTTTTTTTATTCCGTCACCTTATATTCGCGCATTCTATTATCCAGCAAACGGAAAATCTCCAAAATCGTGCGGTAATTGGAGCCGAGATCGCCTAATGAACCTCTCGATGCGGAATATACGTCGATGGCCGTTTTTACCGGAGAAACGGCGATGACCGTAATGGTAACATCCTGGACTCTTCCGGTAAGCGTTCGTTTCTCCACAACGATTTCCCCGACGTTTTTGATTTCGTGGAGCACTTTAAATCCGGGCGTTTTTTTCAGCGTTTGCGTGACTTCTTCCCACACTTTTTCTTTGGACAGCTTGTAATATCTCGTCTTCAAAGCCGGATCTTTCGCTTTCTCGCCGGTTTGTTCGTGACTGCGGATAAGTCCGATGAAAGTCCGCTTCAGCAAAAAGCTTCCCCCCCTCAATATGTGGCCGTCGTTCACTAAATCTAATCTTACCATTCTTTTAGGCCGAGAAAAAGAGGGAAGCGACGTTATTCTTTCATTCCGCTCATCGCGATCCCTTCGACAAAATAACGCTGGGCGAACGAGTACACGAGTAAAACGGGGAGCAGCACAATCAATGCTCCCGCCATCATGTAGTTCCACTGCGTTGTGTACGTTCCCTGGAACGTGGCGAGTCCGAGGGTCAGCGTCTTCAGCTTGTCGTCGTTGAGATAGATTAACGGCCCGAGAAAATCGTTCCACGTCCCCATGAAAATGAATATCGCGAGCGTCGTCAGAGCGGGTTTCGCGTTTGGAACGATCACGTGCCAAAAAATGCGCGGATAACCGCAGCCGTCGATCATCGCCGCCTGTTCAAGCTCCTTCGGAATCGTCAAAAAAAACTGCCTCAGCAGAAATATGCCGAACGGGCTGAACAAGGCCGGGACGATCAAAGCTTGATGCGTATTTAACCAGCCTAATTCTTTCATGATCTTAAACGTCGGAATCATCGTCACATGATAAGGGATCATCATCGTGCCCAATATGAGAAGAAACAGCGCGTCTCTGCCCGCAAATTTCAGCCTCGAAAAAGCGTAAGCGCCCATCGAACAGACGATTTGCATAGGCCCGACACATCTTAAAAAGCCCTACACATCTTACATAGGCCCCGACACATCCTAAACAGGTTGATTGATATGGATATGCTAAGTGTTGCAAGCTGAAAAGAGCGTGTGCGGTCCTACAGACTGAGGTTGTAAATGAATGAGCGCTGTGGTTGGAAGTGGACAGGAGATCCGTTATTCACAGCAACCAACGGAACAATAGACTCTGTTCGGACAGAAGATCCGTTAAATCGTTCCGATCTTTACAAATTCCTACGGTTTTCATTGAATAAAGGAACCTGTGTCCGAATATCCTGATTTTTGGCCACTACTTGACTGAATAACGGAATTACGGTCCGTATTAAAAAATTAGAATGGATGGGCTTTAACACAGCGGTCTGCGATGGAATACACAGCATCTCAAACGGTATGGACCACTCCCCGTTCTCCTTCATTCCCGTCGATCCGTGACCAAATGCCGGGAGTTTATTAATTCGATAATCGAGTAAGAGGGGGCGGCTAACCCCCGTCTCCTCACACCACCTAGCATGCGGGTCCGCACTAGGCGGTTCCAAAAGGTTGAC
>JAWLCZ010000045.1:0-23481 GCA_041686835.1 Paenibacillaceae bacterium
TAGAAATAAAGAATGGATGAGCTTTAACACAGCGGTCTGCGATGGAATACACAGCATCTCAAACCCCGTTCTGCTTCATTTCAGTAGATCCGTGCCCAAACTATAATACTGGGAGTTATCTTGTGCTTATGTTTCGAAATAGTCGTTAACTACGCGGACTCTTTGAGCCGTTTCTCCGGGTGGAGTTAAAACCCTTCCCGCTGCCCTTCATGCCAAAAAAAATATGGCGAGCCGCGCGCTGGGAGTCGCGCGCGGCGAAAAGACATGCGGTTGACCGCCACCATAAGGTGAAAACAGGCCCGCAAAGCGGGCCGATCAACTTATGAACTGTACTTCGCCTTCAGCCGCTGCGCCATCCAAAGACAGACGTCCCACAAATCGGCGACCGGCTGATTCGTGAACGGCAGCGTATGCATATATCCCGGAGGACCGAACTCGGGCGTCACGGTTAAATATCCGGCGCCTTGGCTTGCCCTCGCCGCAACAATCTCGTCCCACCATTTTTCGTGGGCTTCCAGCTCGCGCGCATACTCCGGCGCCCGCGGATCCGGGACCTGCGGTCCTTCTGCGTAACCGACGCGGGCGTGGACGTGCACCGTTCGCTGAACGGCGAGCCGCAAGTTTTCCGCTTGATCCTCCAGCAGCGATTCGCATACACAGCACCAATGGCTGAAATCGGCGGTAATGTTCAGGCCGTCCACATCCTGCAGAAGCCTTGCCGTTGTCCACGGCGTAAACATCGCCCGGCCCCTGTGGGTTTCGTGGGCGATCGGGACGCCCGCTTCTTTCTCGACGGCAACCGCTCTTTCGTAAAAGGCGAGCTGCTTGTCGTACGGCATCGAATCTTTTGCGCTGTGCGCATTGATTAGAATCGGCGAGAAGGATAGGGCCCGCTCCACTTGCGACTCGAACGACCCGATATGATCGTCCTGGGTAAACACCATCGCAATATAATCGAAACGGTGTTTGTCCAGCAGTTCCTTAAAGCGGCTCTCCTCTTCCGCCGCAGGAAGAGGAGCCTCAATGCCCTCATAACCCGCTTTCGCGATGAGATGGAACTGCTCCTCCAGCGATCCGGTCATGCCCCACAGCGCCTTAATCATCTTCAGCTTCATGTCATCCACTCCTTATTCGATAAATCGCACACGATCCATTATGCAACGAACTGGCCCGTTTGTAAAACGCTTTCAGATCCTCTTCCGAAAATCAAGTTCCGTATAGACCGGCGGCTTTTGTTCGATACTACGTGCATCGGATTGATCGTTTTTCAACATTTTCCAATAACTGCAACAGCCTGGATTTTCCTTTCGGAGGGTTGTCGGATGAACGGATTGCGGCTTGCCTTTGAGGACATCAAACATATGTGGTCGTCGCATATTTTGCGAAAATCGGTGCTTGGCTTGATGGTGCTGCCTCTGTTGTACAGTTTTATTTATCTTTGGGCGTTTTGGAACCCGACGGATTTGCTGCACAAGCTTCCGCTCGCCGTCGTCAACCACGACGAAGGTATGCGGCAGGGGACGACGCGCGTCAATCTCGGCAAACAGCTGGCGGACAAATTGACGGCCGACGAACAAACGAACTGGCGGCTCGTCTCCGAAGCTGAAGCGGAACGCGGCCTATCCCGAATGCGCTATTTTGCCGTGCTGACGATTCCCCGCGATTTTACGAGACAGGCTTACAGCGCCGGAACGCCCCATCCGCAGCATTCCCGCTTAAGCTATAAAATCAATGAAGGGGCCAACATGCTCGGCGCAAAAATAGTGCGCGGAGTGATGGACAAAGTGGAGTCCGAACTGCAAAAACAGCTCACGACCCGTTATCTCGGCATCATCTTCGATCAAATCTTGAACGGAGGGCAAGGTCTGGGCCAGGCTGCGGACGCTTCCGAGAAACTGGCGGACGGGACGATGCAGGCGTACGACGGAGCCGCTGCTTTAACGAACGGATTGCAGCAAAGCGGCAAAGCCATGGATCAGCTGGCGGACGGTTTGACGAAGCTGGCCGACGGCGCCAACGAACTGGAGAACGGAATCATTCGCCTGCATACGGCCGTCAACTTGGCGGCCGGAGGGGCGGGGCAAATCGGAGGCCGGTTGAATGAGTCGTTTGCAGAAATAAACAAGCTGGCCGACACCGTTTCAAACGTTTCCGACGAAATCGGGGCTGCGGCTTCGTCGCTGCGCGCGGATATGGATGCGCTGTCCGGTTCCTTGCGCAACGTGCAGGACGGCCTACAGCAGCTCGATGCGCTGCGCCGCGACACACTGGCCCCGATCAGGACGGTATTGCAGTCCGGCAGTGCCGACCTCGACCAGCCTTATCCCTCCTGACCTCGGCGATCGAAAACAACCCGCAGTGGAGCGGCAGCGAGGCGGCGCAGTCCGCCCTTCGCCTGCTGCAGAGGGTAAGAGGCGGCTATACCGCACTCGAACAGCGCCGGCAGCAGCTCGAATCGTCGCTGGAACGCATCCGCAGCGGCATAAGCGATACCATCGGCCGGCTCGCCGACGGCCAGCAGCGGCTGTCCCGACATATTGCGGACCTGTCGGATCAAATCGCCGCGGCCCGCACGGCAATCGGAAACGGCCTCCGGCAGATGAACCGCCGCATGGCCGATCTGTCCGCCCTCCCCGGCCACCTGAAACAGGTCGCGGACGGAACGCGGCAAATGCAGGAGGGCAGCACGGCTCTCGTCAGCGGCATCAACCGGTTTTCCTCCGGATTTTACGCGTTGAAAGAAGGCAACGCCCGTCTGACGGACGGAGCGCAAAAGCTGCAGGCCGGGCTGAAGCCCATCGCGGACGGCCAGCGGGAATTGGCCGACAAGCTGCGGCAAGCGGCGCAAATGGCCGCGCAGGACGGAAAATCCGATGAGCGCATCGATGTCATTGCCGATCCGGTCATCGTCAAGGAAAACAACCTTCACCCGGTACCGAACAACGGAACCGGTTTCGCTCCGTATTTTATCGCTCTTTCGCTGTGGGTCGGGTCTCTCGTTCTTTTTTTCGTCATCGATTTGCGAACGGTGGCGGCGATGCCGAAACATCCGCTGTCCTACTTGACGAACAAATACGTCGCTCTCGCTTCCGTAAGCATTTTTCAAGCGATCCTGTCCGTATTTGTGCTGCATACCGGTCTCGGTCTGCCCACCGTGCTGCCGCCGTTGCAACTGTATGCCTTTTCCGTGATTACGGGACTGGCTTTTACGGCCATCATGTTTTTCCTGCTGTCGGTTCTCGGCAACGATGTCGGCCGGTTCGTGGCCGTCCTGATTTTAATGCTGCAGCTTGCGGGGAGCGGCGGATCGTATCCGGTCGAACTGGAACCGGGGTTCTTCAGCTTCATTCATCCGTATTTGCCGATGACTTACGCCGTCGACGGATTCCGGCAGCTCATCTCGATCGGCGGGCACAAAGCTTTATGGAGCGACGCCGCCGTCCTGGCCGGATTCGGCATCGGCTCGCTCGCTCTTCTATTCCTGATCAAACGCAGGACGATACTGCTGGAAATCAACGAACGGACGCAGGTTTGACGCATGACACGGACGCCATGATGGCCGAAGTTCGCCGATGCTCTTGCTCTTAATGCTCTTAATGCTCTTAATGCTCTTAATGCTCTTAATGCTCTTAATGCTTAATGCGCTTAATGCTCTTAACGCTTAATGCTCTTGTGCCCGAGGCGGCACAAAAGAAAGAAAGCCTCATGGTGGCGGTCAACCACATGTCGGTCGTTCCCGGCAAAATCACAAATCATCCCACGTTACCCACATCCAGCACGATCGCCGTTTTGTCGTCGGACATCTTCACCCTGCTGTACTTGGTCAAGGACGGATCCGACTCCTCCAGCTCAATGATGCGGTTCGCATAGGCTTCCAGACCCCATTCGTCGATCTTCGCGATCATTTCTTGCCAGCTCAAGGTCCGCTCGTCCGACGCGGCGGGAAAAAACAGGCCGTCGGTCATCGCATACAGACGCGTCAAACAAGCCCGGCTAATTCTGCCGCTCTCCAAAAAACCGGCGAGCGCCGGGTCGCCGTTCAGGACGGAGTAACCGCTCAGCGTGTTGGCCTTGGCCCGGTTTTCACGCAGCGTCGGCAGGATGTATTGAAAAATGTCCTCTTTTTCCGTATAACCGAGGCGCACCGCTTCTTCCCTTCTGGCCTTCGTTTTCGCGTCGAAGGGGGCGACCTGGCAGCGGGTAAGCGCCCTTACCGTTCCGTCTTCATATTTGGCGAACAGCATGCAGTCGCCGGCCTGCGCATATTCGACATACGTGTCGTGGATGCGGAATACCGCAAATGCCGCGCTCCACACATTGTCCTTGCGGGAGACGTCCACCCCGGCTTCCGTCATCTTCGCGTACAGGGCGGCATTCGCCTTCAGCACAACTTCCGGCAAATTTTCATATTCCTGCATATCGTGCAAAAACGAACCGAGCAAATGGGCGGCGATATATCCGCCCGTCCGGCCGTCTTCGTTCCGGTAAGGAGTAAGGGAAGTGGCGCCGTCAATCACTCCGTATATCCGTTCTTTCTCGTTGACGACAAGCACATCCTCGTTCCATTCGCCGCTGCCCTGAATGGAACAAGCCTGCATAGGAAAACGGGACGAACGGTTCATCGGCCGGTCACCTCGCGCACGAAGGCGGTAAAATCGGCGGCCGACGTATAGACGGCGTCGGGCCGCGCCGCAAACGATGCCGTCTGAAACGTCGGCAGCCATTGAACCCCTACCGTGTACAGCCCTGCCGCTTGGCCCGCCCGGATATCGGCGTCGCTGTCTCCGACAAACACGGCTTCCTCCTTCGCCGAAGCCAGTTCGTCCAGCGCTTTGATGACCCCTTCCGGGTGCGGCTTCGGCT
Organism: Paenibacillaceae bacterium; assembly: GCA_041686835.1. GTDB lineage: Bacteria > Bacillota > Bacilli > Paenibacillales > JAWLCZ01 > JAWLCZ01. The sequence continues at coordinate 4,864 of JAWLCZ010000045.1, forward strand.
CGGTCACCTCGTCGCCCGATACGGTCACATCGAAAAACGGTTCGAGTCCGAGCGCCTGCAGCGATATATTGAGCGACTTCCGGCCCTTTCCCGTCACGATGCCCATTTTGATGCGGCGGGATTGCAGATGCTGCAGCATTTCGGCAATATCGTCCGTTATCCGCAGCGACGTCCGGTGTTCCTCCCGGTATATGTCATAAAACATTTCCACCGCGGAAGGCACCTGCTCCTGATTTGTAAAGTGGCGCCGGATAATCTCCTCTTCGGAAGGCCCGAACATGGCGACGATGTCTTCGTCGGACAGCGTCCGCCGCTCGAACCGTTCAAACACCAGCTTAAACGCCTTGAAAATGACGGGCAGCGTATCCGCCAGCGTCCCGTCAAAGTCGAACAGCACCGTCGTAATTTTCATATTAACGCTCCTTTGCGAACCGAACGCGGGATACGACCGGATAATGATCGGACGGATACAAGCCTTCTGCAACCCGCCGGTCGATGCGAACGTCCTCGATCGCTACTTCCGGCGTCGCAAATATATAATCGATCGGCAATCCGTCCGTTCCGCCCTTAAAGCCGTGAAACGTGCGGCCGACCGCTTCCGGTCCCCCGGGCAGCGTGTCGTAGGCGTCGCGCAAACCGGAACGTTCTCCGCCTACCGTTTCCCGGCCCTGCAAAAAGCGAATCGTGTCTTCATGCGGTTCCGCGTTCATATCGCCCATCAACAGCGCGGGCAAACCGTAAGCCTGCCGATATTGTTCCATTTTCCGCCAGATGAGCAGCGCCCCCTTCAAGCGGGCTTCTTTGCCGATATGGTCCAAATGCGCATTGTAGGCGACCCACTGCATTTCCGGCCGTTCGCGCAGCTGAAACCTCGCCCAGGTGCAAATGCGCGGTAAACTGCTGTCCCAGCTTTTGCTGAACGGCTGCTCCGGCGTTTCCGACAGCCAGAACGTTCCGCTCTCCAACACCCGCAGCCGTCCGGCCTTATAAAATATCGCGCAAAATTCGCCTTCGATATCCCCTCTGCGGCTCAAACCGATCCATTCGTAGCCGGCCAAATTCGTTTGCAGATCGGCCAACATCGGAAACAACCCTTCCTGGACGCCGATTACGCCGGCTCCCGACTCGGCAATCGTTTGCGCGGCCAGCCTGGACCGGAACGGCCAGGCGTGATTCCCGTCCGAAGCGTTGTTGTACCTCAGATTGAATGTCATTACGGTAAGCTCCATTGCTTCTCCTCCTCTATCGGTTCCCCGGCTTCATTCATCCCATTTGTCCGGAACGGGCAGTATAATCTCGACCGTCGTTCCGCCATTTCTGCTGCTCGAAATATGAAGAGAGCCGCGATGCATCTCAATGATCCGGTGGCTAATCATTAAGCCCAGTCCCGTGCCCTTTTCCTTCGTTGTAAAAAAAGGCTCTCCAATTTTAAGGAGTATGGCGTCCGGAATCCCGTTCCCTTCATCTTTAATCTGTATACAAATGTGGTTGGGCTCCGCTTTTTTGGCGGTGATCGTCACATTCCCGCCTTGCGGCATAGCTTCTATGGCATTTTTAATAATATTCAAAAACACTTGTTTAAGCTGATTTTCGTCGCAATAAACGGACGGAAGCGATTCGTCAAATTCCGTGGAAATATTGACGTTCGTCAGAATAGCTTGCGTCTCCAGAATCGAAACGACACTCTGCAGGATTTGATCCGCACGCTGGTAGATGAATTTGGTAAAATGCGGCTTGGCCAGCGTCATAAATTCATTGACGATTAAATTAATGCGTTCCAGTTCGTTGAACATGATGTCAAAATAAAACGATTTATCTTCCACTTGTGATTTTAATAATTGGACAAATCCTTTCAGGGAAGTCAGCGGATTGCGGATTTCATGCGCCACTCCCGCTGCCAGCTGCCCTACCGCCGACAGCTTCTCGGACCGTATCAAGAGCTCTTCCGATCGTTTGCGATCGGTCAAATCCCTAAGCACGCTAAGAACTACCGTTCTGCCCATATAGTTGTGAATTCGAATGCTGGAGATCTCGACTTCAATGAGTTGTCCGTCACAGCAAAGGATGGTTCTTTCTTGGAAGCTGGTGGGCTCATCCGTTTGCATCGCGCAGCGGATATCTTGCATCGTGTCCTGGTGATGGTCCGGATGGATAAAATCGAAAATGCTCCTGCCTTCCAGTTCGTTTTTATCCGCCGCACGGACCAGTTTCATGGCCGAATTGTTCGCGTATATAATCATCCCCATATCGATTACAACGATGGGCTCCGGGAGAAATTTAATCACTCTCTGGTACCGCTGTGCGCTGTCACGCAGCGAATCTTCCGCCGCTTTCTTGAATGTAACGTCTTGCACCGTGCCGTGAATGGCCGGTTTGCCCTTGTATGTAGTATATGACGAACTCCCTTCCAAAAATAGGATATCGTGATTTTTTTTGATTCCCCTCACGTTGAAATGAAATGTGGCGTTCACGTCAACGAGCGCTTCACCCGCCTGTTTGCCGAGGGCTGCCAAGTCTTCTTCCACGACGAGCTGCCTGCACTCCAGCTGCAGCATCTCCTCTTGGGTATAGCCAAACATGTCCGCCAGGTATCGATTTACATAAACGATCTTACCTTCCTGGTATAAATACACCCCGACCAGCGCCTCTTCAACAATTCCTTTGTACAAGTTTTGCGCTTCAAGCAAGGATGCCTCCGCTTTTTTCCGTTCGGTAATATCCCTGCACAGCAATTGAATGGACGGTTTGCCCAAATAATGAATGGGGACGGCTGTGACCTCGACATCCATGACCTGCTTATCCAGGCGAAACAGCTTCCTCTGAATCATGTCGGACGGCTTTCCCTCTCTTAACAATTGTTCGACTTGGGGAAGGAGATCCTGTGCATGATCCGGATGAACGAGCTCAACGACGGATTTGCCGATCAAGCCATCGATTTCATCCGCTCCGAGAAGATGGACAGCGGCAGGATTCGCGTAAACAATGCGATAATCGGTGAATACGATGATCGGTTCAGGCGAAAACTCCACCAGCTGCCGATAACGCTGTTCACTTTCCTGAAGCTCTTTCGCCGCCGCTTTTTGCTCGGTGATATCTCTCTCCACACCTGCCAAAGCGATGACATCTCCGTCTTGATCTTTGATCGGGGAAATCGTCACGCTTGCATGAAACTGACTTCCGTCCTTTCGCAGCTTGTACGTTTCCACCCCGTTCACGCTTTTCCCCGCCAACACCTGATCATGCAATTGTTTGGCTTCGTTCATCAGATGGGGCGGAGTCATAGGCAGAATCTTTCCGATGACCTCATCTCTTGTCCACCCATGCAGCGTCTCAAAAGCGCGGTTTGCTGCCAACACCTTTCCGTCCAAATCAATGATGATTACGCCATCCGTTGTATTGGCCAGAAAAGACTCCAGCAGTTCTTTGGTTGCTCTAAGTTCCTCACTCACTTTGCCGTGCGTTCTTAAGCGTCTCATTTGTTTCAAAGAGGAGTGGATGACGGCTTTAACGCGTCTCTTCATGTCGAGGATGCCACCTTTTTCCATAGTAACAAGAATATTTTCAACAAAAGATGGAAAATCCCTTCTTCAACGCTGTCAACACGAAAAAGATCGCCCTCCTTCCTTACCCGCAAGCAAGGAAGGTGGACGATCTTCATCCTGTCCGCCACGTTCGTCACTCTATTCAGTTGAATTCTATTCTTCGCATGGCTCATATTAAGGAAGGTTCGAGGAACCCATCAAATAGCGATCCACTTCACGGGCGGCTTCGCGCCCTTCATTGATCGCCCATACGACAAGGCTTTGGCCGCGGCGCATATCCCCTGCGGCAAACACGCCCTTCACGTTCGTCGTGTATTTTCCGTATTCCGCTTTCACGTTGGAACGGCTGTCCTGTTCCACGCCAAGCTGTTTCAGCAGCGTGTTCTCCGGTCCTTCGAAACCGATGGCGATGAGCACAAGGTCGGCAGGCCATACTTTTTCCGTTCCCGGAATTTCTTCCTGGAACAACCGCCCCTGCTCGTCGCGGTAACGGTTCACTTCAACGGTATGCAGCTCTTTGACGTGGCCGTTTTCGTCGCCGACGAATTTTTTGGTCATGATCCGGTACGACCGCGGATCTTCGCCGAACACGACTTTCGCTTCCTCCTGGCCGTAATCGATCTGGTACACTTTCGGAAATTCCGGCCACGGGTTGTTCGCCGGCCGGTCCTTCGGCACTTTCGGGTAAACGACGAACTGGGTCAGACTTTTGCACTTATGGCGCAGCGCCGTAGCGACGCAGTCCGTCCCGGTGTCGCCGCCGCCGATGACGATGACGTTCTTGCCTTCGGCCGATATATAGTTGCCGTCCTGCAAATTGGAATCCATCAGGCTCTTCTGGTTCAAGGTGAGGAAGTCCATGGCGAAATGGATGCCTTTCAGTCCGCGCCCTTCGATGTCCATGTCGCGCGGCTTCGTTGCCCCGCCACAAAGCACGACGGCGTCAAACTCGGACATCAGTTTGTCCGCGGGATAATCCACGCCCACTTCCGTATTGGTCACGAACGTGATGCCTTCCGCCGCAAGCAGATCGACGCGGCGCTGCACGATCTTTTTGTCCAGCTTCATGTTCGGGATGCCGTACATGAGCAGACCGCCGATGCGATCGGCCCGCTCGAACACCGTAACCGAATGGCCCGCTTTGTTCAGTTGGGCCGCACAGGCGAGCCCGGCCGGGCCGGAGCCGACAACGGCAACCTTTTTGCCCGTGCGGACGGCCGGAGGTTCGGGCACGACCCAACCTTCCTCGAAGCCTTTGTCGATGATCGCCTGTTCAATCGTTTTGATCGCTACCGGTTCGCCGATGAGCCCGACCGTACAAGACCCTTCGCACGGGGCGGGACAAACGCGGCCCGTAAACTCCGGGAAATTGTTCGTCTTGTGCAGACGGTCAAGCGCCTCTCTCCATCTTCCCCGATAAACGAGATCGTTCCATTCCGGTATCAAATTGTTCACCGGACAGCCGGATACCGTGCCGTTCAGTATCGTGCCGCTGTGACAGTACGGAATCGCGCAATCCATGCAGCGCGCCCCCTGCAGCTTCAGCTTCTCTTCCGGAAGATGCAGGTGAAATTCCTCCCAGTCCAACACTCGCGTCTTCGGATCCCGATCGGACGGAAGCTCTCGATTGTATTCCATAAATCCAGTCGGTTTTGCCATTTGCTCTCCCCCCAATCCGTTAATTTCCGCTTACACGAGCAACGTCGTTTTTGTTTTGTTCAAAAGCGGCCATAATCTCTTCTTCATTGCTCAGTCCGGAACGTTTCATCCGTTCGATCATGTCGAACATCCGCTTGTAGTCCCGCGGAATGACTTTGACGAACTTCCAGATCATTTCATCCCAGTGATGCAATATGCGCTGCGCATGTTCACTGCCCGTAAACGTCACATGCTTCTGGATCATTTCTTTCACTTCGTTGATTTCGTACTGCTCCTCGAGCTGTTCGAGCAGCACCATCTCGGTGTTGCAGCGGCTTGCGAACGTCCCGTCTTCGTCCAGAACGTATGCGACGCCGCCGGACATGCCCGCCGCAAAGTTGCGGCCGGTCGGACCGAGCACGACGACGCGCCCGCCGGTCATATATTCGCAGCCGTGGTCGCCTACGCCTTCAACGACGGCGCGCACACCGCTGTTTCTTACGCAAAATCTTTCTCCCGCCATGCCGCGGATGTAGGCTTCGCCGTCCGTTGCGCCGTACAACGCGACGTTGCCGACAATGATGTTCTTTTCGGGCACGAAAGGAGACGACTGCGGCGGAAACACAATGATTTTGCCGCCCGAGAGTCCTTTGCCGAGATAGTCGTTCGCATCCCCTTCAATCGACAGCGTCATGCCTTTCGGAACGAAAGCCCCGAAGCTTTGGCCCGCCGATCCGGTGAAGTGCAGACGAATCGTATCGTGCGGCAGTCCTTCCGCTCCGTAACGTCTTGTCACCTCGCTGCCGACAAGCGTTCCGACGACGCGGTCGGTGTTACGAATCGGCAGAATCGCGTGAACATGCTCTTTGCGTTCCAGAGCCGGTTCGCATATTTTCATCAATTGCCTCATATCGAGCGATTTTTCCAGCCCGTGATTTTGCGAAGTGCGGCAATAACGGCCCACATGCTCCGGTACGTCCGGCTGGTAAAGAAGCGGCGTCAGATCCAGACCTTTCGCCTTCCAATGCTCGATGGCGTCGTTCACTTCCAGCACATCCGTGCGGCCGACCATTTCATCGATCGTGCGGAAGCCAAGCTCCGCCATAATTTCCCGGACTTCCTGGGCGATGAAACGCATGAAGTTGACCACATGCTCCGGATCGCCCATGAATTTTTTGCGCAGCTCCGGATTTTGCGTCGCGACGCCGACCGGGCACGTATCCAGATGGCACACCCGCATCATGACGCATCCGAGCACGATGAGCGGCGTAGTGGAAAATCCGAATTCTTCGGCGCCGAGCAGCGCGGCGATGACCACATCGCGGCCGGTCATCATTTTGCCGTCGGTCTCCACGACGATGCGGTCGCGCAAATTGTTGAGGAGCAGCGTCTGGTGCGTCTCGGCAACGCCGAGCTCCCACGGCAGCCCGGCATGTTTGATGCTGGTGCGCGGCGAAGCGCCCGTGCCTCCGTCGTAACCGCTGATCAGAACGACATCCGCCCGCCCTTTGGCGACGCCGGCCGCGATCGTGCCGACACCGACTTCGGAGACGAGCTTGACGTTGATGCGCGCCCGCGGATTCGCGTTCTTCAAGTCATGAATCAGCTCGGCCAAATCTTCAATCGAATAAATATCGTGGTGCGGCGGCGGCGAGATCAAACCGACACCCGCGGTCGTGCCTCTCACTTCCGCGATCCAGGGATACACTTTGCGTCCGGGAAGCTGTCCGCCTTCGCCGGGTTTTGCGCCCTGGGCGATCTTGATTTGAATTTCGTCCGCGTTCACCAAATATTGGCTCGTCACGCCGAATCTTCCCGAGGCGACCTGCTTGATCGCGCTGCGCCGCAAATCGCCGTTTTCGTCGGGCACGTAGCGCCTCGGATCTTCTCCGCCTTCCCCGGTGTTGCTCTTGCCCCCGATCCGGTTCATCGCGATGGCCAGGCTCTCGTGGGCTTCCTTGCTGATCGAGCCGTAGGACATCGCTCCGGTTTTAAACCTTCTGCAGATCGACTCCACGGATTCGACTTCCTCAATCGGCACCGGAGTGCGCCCCGGCTTCCATTTCAACAAACCGCGCAGCGTTACGAGCTGCTTCGACTGATCGTCGATCATTCGGGTAAATTTCTTGAACAAACTGTAATTGTTCGTACGGCATGCCTGCTGCAGCGTATGAATCGTTTCCGGGTTGTACAGATGGTACTCCCCGTCTTTGCGCCATTGATGGTCGCCGCCCGCATCGAGCGTGGCGTCGCGTCCTTCCCGCGCGGAGTAAGCGCGATGATGCCGTTCCAGCGACTCGGCGGCGATGCCGTCCAGTCCGATGCCTCCGATTCGCGAAGGCGTCCAAGTAAAATATTTGTCGATAACGGACGAATGAATGCCGATCGCTTCGAAAATTTGCGCCCCACGGTAACTTTGAATGGTGGAAATGCCCATCTTGGACAATACTTTAATGACGCCTTTCGTCGCCGCTTTGATATATTTCGACACCGCCTCCGCGGGTTCGATGTCCGTAAGCAAACCTTGGCGAATCATGTCATGCAGCGATTCAAACGCAAGATACGGGTTGATCGCAGCCGCGCCGTATCCGAGCAACAGGGCGAAATGGTGCACTTCCCTCGGTTCGCCGGACTCGACGATCAGGCTCGCTTTCATCCGCGTGCCTTCCCGAATCAAATGGTGGTGCAGGCACGATACGGCAAGCAGCGCCGGAATCCCCGCATGATCCGCGTCGATGCCGCGATCCGACAAGATGAGGAACGTCGCGCCATCGCGAATCGCATCGTCGGCCGCCGCGCACATCGCTTCGAGCGCTTTCTCCAGCCCTGCGCTGCCTTCGCTCGCCTTGAACACGATCGGCAGCGTAACGGATTTGAACCCTTCGCGCCGGATATGGCGGATTTTCGCCAATTCCTCGTTCGTCAAAATCGGCGTCTGGATGCGAATTTGCCGGCAGCTGTCCGGCGTCGGGGCGATCAGGTTTTTCTCCGGTCCGATCGTCGTCACGGTAGCGGTAATGATTTCCTCGCGAATCGCGTCGATCGGCGGGTTGGTCACCTGCGCAAACAATTGTTTGAAGTAATTGTACAGAAGCTGCGGCTTGTTCGACAGCACGGCAAGCGGGATATCGACACCCATCGCCGCCACCGGCTCGACGCCGCTTTTGCCCATCGGCTCCAAAATTTTCGTCAATTCCTCAAACGTGTAGCCGTAAGCCTGCTGCCGCTGCGTCAGCGTCGACAAGTCGGTTCCGGGCACCTTGGGCGCTTCCGGCAAATCTTCCAAATCGACGAGATGCTCGTTCAGCCATTCCTGGTACGGATGTTCCGTGCTGATCCGCCGCTTCACTTCCTCATCCGAGACGATGCGTCCTTCCTCGGTATCGACAAGCAGCATGCGGCCCGGACGAAGCCGGTCTTTGACAATCACTTTCTCCGGAGCCACTTCCAGCACACCGACTTCGGAAGACAAAATGATCAGATCGTCGGACGTTACGTAATAGCGGGCCGGCCTCAACCCGTTCCGATCCAGCAGCGCCCCGATAATTTTCCCGTCCGTAAACGCCACCGCCGCAGGTCCGTCCCACGGCTCCATCAAACAGCTGTGATATTCATAGAACGCTCTCTTCTCCGGATCCATGCTCGTATGGTTTTGCCACGGCTCCGGTATCATCATCATGGCCGCGTGAGGCAGCGAGCGTCCGGACAGCATGAGAAACTCCAGACAGTTATCGAGAATTTGCGAGTCGCTTCCGTCCTCGTCCATCACCGGGAATATTTTGGAGATGTCGTCTCCGAACACATCCGTTTCGCACATCGCCTGGCGCGCGCGCATCCAGTTTACGTTGCCGCGAAGCGTATTGATTTCCCCGTTATGGATGACATAACGGTACGGATGCGCCCGTTCCCAGCTCGGGAACGTATTGGTGCTGAAACGCGAATGGACGAGAGCGATCGCCGTTTCCATCGCCGGATCCTTCAGTTCCATATAGAATGTGTCCACCTGCTCCGGCGTCAGCATTCCTTTGTACACGATCGTCCTGCTGGACAAGCTGGCGAAATAAAACGGAACGGCCTCTTCCATGCCCGAAGTGCGAACGGCGTTTTCCGCCCGTTTGCGGATGACGTACAGTTTGCGCTCAAAAGCGAGGCTGTCCCGGATGTCCGCGCTTCGCGCAATGAAGACTTGTCTTACGAACGGCTTGCTCGCTTTGGCCGATTCGCCCAAAGTGGAGTCGTCGGTCGGAACCGTTCTCCAGCCGAGCAGCGTTTGCCCTTCTTCTCTGACGATCGATTCGACAAGCGATTCCAAAGCTTGACGGGCGGAAGCGTCCTGAGGAAGAAACAGCATGCCGACGCCGTACTCGCCTTTATCGGGCAGGGAAATCCCGTCTTTTCCGCATTCCTTTTTAAAAAAAGAATGAGGAATCTGCATCAGAATCCCCGCTCCATCGCCAGTATTCGATTCGGCGCCCTGACCGCCCCGGTGATCCAGATTGCAAAGAACGGTCAGCGCCTGCCGGACGATTTCATGAGACGGTTTTCCTTTAATATTGGCGACAAATCCAATACCGCAAGCGTCATGTTCGAACTGCGGGTCATACAAACCCTGCTTAGATTGTAATCCATTCAGCTTCATAACTTGTGCAACCTTTCACATAGTATTGAAAATGCTTTTCGCAAATGGCGGAAGCCCGTTATAACCTGCAATAGCAGAAGGGTATCATTATATTTCAGTTATGATAGCACGAACAGCTTTGCAAAATAAATGGATAATATTGAATATAATTTGCACTTTTTTACACGCTTCATTTGATAAAATAATAATAAAATTTGGCGCTTGCCAGCGTCAATATATAAATTATTCAAGTAAAATTTGCATATATAGAATGTGGAACGCGAGGAAATTATTACGCTCCAAGAATGGCATATGATGATTTCTTTTGCATTATAATAACGTTGACGGTGATAAAGGGTATCATTCGGGGAACTTATTCAACGAATCGATCGGGCGTCAAGAATCCATGTGGCCTTTACGGAAACCGGAGGGATGTGCCAAAGACACGTCAGCCGTCGGTATATCGCCTGATGGGGCGGTACACTGAACGTTTCAAGTTGCAGGTCGACCATGATTCGAAACCCATTGCCGTCCAAGAGGATCCTGCGGGATCCTTTTTGAATTAGATTAGAGCCGGGTGATCCCCGACTCTTCTTTAGCGACACACTTGACTTATGGGACAGCCCACCTACACCCGTCTATTCCTGTTCTTCCCGGCGGACGATCGTCAACCCTTCGACGTGTTTCCGGCTCATCAGCTTTCTTTTCTTGCGCACGTCTTTCGGCTCGAAAACGATATCCATATCGTATTGTTCGCCAGGATACAGCCGGCTGCGTTCAATGTAAAGCGACAGCCTTTTCGCGTTGATTTTCACTTTTTCCTTCTGTATCATGACCGTTACATTGCCCCTTTCATCCGGCAGCGTGCAGACGATGCCCGCACGTTTGAGCGAATGTATCCAGACACAGTCCCCTACGGCAAACGGTTTCCTCTTGCCGTTCGCCTTTGTCCCGGGGCTCTGTCCGTCGTCCGGGCTGCGCCGAAGCGCCGACCCGCATTCCGGATCGTGCTGCGGCGCAAGTTGTTCCGAACCGGCTTTCACACCCGATTGCAGTGCAAAGTGTTCCCGACCCGCAAGAGGCGGATGAAGCTCCGTTCCGGAAAAAGCCGGCGGCGCCGCTCCGGCGGACGCCAGCATGGAAGTAATCTGCTTCGATCTTTCAATGATATCGGCGGAAACCCCCAGTTTCTGCGCGATATAAAAAGCGTAGCTCTGTCCCGCTTCGCCGATGCGCAGCCGGTACAGCGGCTGCAGCGTCTCCACGTCGAATTCCATCCTGGCGTTTTGAAATCCCGGCGTGATTTCGGCAAAGGTTTTGATTTCATTAAAATGCGTCGTCGCCACGACCGTCGCTTTTCGTTTGTACAGCTCTTCCAGTACGGCGATCGACAGCCCGATGCCTTCTCCCGGATCCGTGCCGGCCGCCAGTTCGTCCAGCAGAACGAGCGTCGAAGGACCGGCCGCGTCCAAAATGCGGATAATGTTTTTGATGTGCGAGGAAAACGTGCTCAGCGACTGCTCGATGCTCTGCCCGTCGCCGATGTCGGCGACAATGTCCGTAAATACCGCAAACGTGCTGCCCTCCTGCACCGGCACGTGCAGACCGGACTGCACCATCATCGTCAGCAGCCCAATCGTCTTTAAGCTGACGGTTTTGCCTCCGGTGTTCGGTCCGGTAATAATAAGCGCCTTGTAATCGGTGCCGATGCCGAAATCAAGGGGGACGGTGCCGCTCCCGAGCAGCGGATGCTTTCCGCCCGCGATGCGAATGACGCCGGACGGGTTCAGCGGAACGGTACGCCCGTCAATCGCCAGCGCATATTTCGCCTTGGCGATCAGGAAATCATAATAGCCGATCGTCTCCAGATTGACCGATATTTCGTGGCGGTTCGCTTCCGCCAATTCCGTCAGGAAACCGAGCACCTTCAGTTCTTCACGCGCTTCTTCCATGCGCAGCGCGGCCAGCTCCTGCTGCAGCACCGCGACATCGCCCGGTTCGATAAACACGGTCTGCCCGCTGGAAGACTCGTCAAGCACGGCGCCCGGCACAAGCTTCCGGTACTCCTTCTTGACCGGGAGAACATACCGATCGCCCCGCAAGCTTATGACGTGATCCTGCAGAAGATTTCGGTATTTCTGCATCGCGCCTTCCAGTTTTTTCTTGATTCGCTCGTCCGCCACCGCCATCTTCTTGCGTATGCGGGCCAGCTCCTTGCTCGCGTGATCCGTCACTTGCCCGTGCCGGATGCAGCGCTCGATTTCCTGCCGCAAGTTTTTCAATTCGTTCAGCGATAACGCATAGGAGCTTACGTTCGGCGCCACCGTTTCTTTACGCGCCATAAACCGCTTCAGCTGCTCCGTATTTTCCAGCAGCTTGCCGAGGAGCGTAAAATCATGCTCGGTAAAAATATATCCCGTTCCCATCATATCCATGATCTGCCCGATGCCTTCCAGCGACGGGATCGGCACGCTCGTTCCGCCGGCCATAATCGCTTTCGCTTCCTCCACCTCGTTCAGTAATCGTTCGATAACCCGCATTTCGGACAAAGGCTCCATCCTCTCGATATGTTCGCGCCCGAGATGAGACATCGCATACGCAGACAGCCTCTCTTTGATTTTGTCGTACTCCAGCTTTAGCATCGTGTCCGAATTCATCGGTAATTCCCTCCATGATCGTGATTTACCCGGTCGGGTATACATAAAAAAAAGCAGAAGAATGAACAGCGTTCATCTTCTGCCTTCGTCGACATGCCGGGCGCATCGCGGCAAACCGCCGCTAAAGCGCATAAAAACCGTGCTTAAGAAAGCACGGCTCACTCGGCATATGAAAAAATATGCAGGCGTTCGATACCCGTCGTTCTTAACTAATTTCCGAATACACGATTTCGGCAAAAGTAAACCGAGGCCGTTTCGCGATAGAAACGCCGGCCTGCCGCTAAATCGCGCACCTTATGAAATTGAATTAGTTAAGAACACCTTCGGACATCCAATCGTCCCCTTTTTGTTCGATTACGATCCATCATAATCGTTTTTCAATATACTGTCAAACCCAATCTGCCTGTGGTTCGGGTTGCCTTTGGGTTATTTATCCTTTGACGGAGCCGGCGGTAATGCCTTCGATAAATTTTCTTTGAAATACGATATAAATGGCGATAATCGGCACGATGGCAATGGCCACCCCGGCCGCCACCAGCGACTGATCGGTCGTGTACTCGCCGGAGAAGTACATCAGTCCGAGCGGGAGAGTGCGGTACGCGTCGTCGTAAACAAACAACAAGGGCAGCAGAAAATCGTTCCACGACCACATAAATTCAAACACGAGCAGCGAGGTGATCGCCGGAATCATCAGCGGCAGCATGATATAGAGAAACGCCGTGAAATCGTTGCAGCCGTCGATTTTCGCCGCGCCCATCAGTTCGTCCGGCAAATCCCGGTAAAACGCCCGCATCATGAAAATGGCGAACGGCATCGACAATCCGAAGCTCGGCAAAATCATCGCCCAGTACGTATTGATCAGGTTCAAATTTTGCATGTTGTAGTATAAAGGGATAATCATCGCCTGTATCGGAATCATCATCCCGAACAGGAAAAAGTAAAACAGCGCGTTTTTCCCCGGAAACTTAAGCTTTCCGAACGCATATCCCGCCAAAGAGGACAGAATCAAAATGACCAGTACCCGCGGGACGGCCACGATAACGCTGTTGACAAAATACTGCCGCATTTTGCCGACGGTCCATGCCTCAGTCACATTTTCGAACGTAATGCTCCGGGGGAACGCAAACGGATTCTTGTTCAGTTCTCCCGTATCTTTTAACGCGGCCAGCACAATCCAAACGATCGGCATGACGGAAACAAGAAGAAAAACGAGCAGCACGGCATAGATCGAAGCGCGATTCGCTACGGTTTTTATATTCCATTTTTTGGATACGTGAGCCGGATTTGTTCTATTTACATTGTAACGGTAACTTTGCTCATGAATGACCATGTTCTCGCCTCCTTATCCGTTACGCTCGGCAAAGCGGATATACGATATCGAGCATACGGCGATAATGAGCGCCAAGGCAATCGAAACGGCGGCGCCGTACCCGACATCGTTCATCTGAAACGCCTGGTTGAACATATAGGTGGCGATCACTTCCGACGAATGAAAAGGGCCGCCTTTCGTCATCAGATAAATAATGTCGAACACTTTAAACGAGCCGATCAGCGAATTTAATACGAGCAGTGTGATCGTGTTTTTCAGAAGCGGCACGGTCACCTGGAAAAAGGTCTGCAGCGGATTCGCCCCTTCGATTTTCGCCACTTCGTAATAACTTTTGTCGATGCCCTGAATGGCAGCCAAAAAGATAACCATGCAAAAACCGTAATACGTCCAACTGCCCGCGGCGAGCAAAGAAGGCAGCACCGTCCGTTCGTCGCCGAGCCAGGGCATGGCGAGACGTTCCAGACCTATCGCGCGCAAAAACTGGTTGATGACGCCGAAATCGGGATGGTAAATCCAGTTCCAGATAATCCCGACCGCGACGAGCGATACGATAACCGGCATAAAATAAGTGACCCGGAACAGCAATTTTCCTTTAATTCCATGCGACGATAAAAGCACCGCCAATACAAGTCCGAGCAGCACGGGGATGACAATGGTCGATACAATCCATATCAAATTGTGTCCGAGAGAACTCCAGAACAACGGATCGTGAATCAGCCGGTTGAAATTTTGCAGCCCTACGAACTGCATGACCGGGCTGGCCCCGTCCCACGTGTAAAAACTGAACTGCACCGTCCGCAAAATCGGGACGACCAGAAACATGACGTAAAAAACAAGCGCCGGCAAAACAAACAGCACGGGCGCGAATCGTTTGGCCTTTTTCAAAAGTTGCATGTTTTTTCCCCTCCCCTTAAGACCGTAAAAGGGCGGATACGCCCTTTTACGCCGGCCTTTTGGGTACTCCAATTTAGAAATTTCCTGCGGCTTTCTCTTCTTCCAACGCTTTCTGCTTTGCTTTCACCACGTCGGCGCCGCTCTTCTTTCCGGCAATCAGTTCCTGCAGCGCATTTTTCGTCACGTCATTCACTTTTTGCGGCATGATGACATCGATGTTATAGGAAAGACCTGCCGGAGAATTGGCCATGTTGATGACTTCTTTGGCCAAAGCGCTCACGTTCAAACTGCCCGCATCGATCGCCACAGGCGGAATTTTGCTGTTTTCATACCAGATCTTGGCCGAAGCGTCGTTGAACATGAAATCGAGGAATTTGGCCGCTTCCTCCGGATGCTTCGTTTTGGCCGAAACGACCATGGCCGATCCGATGCCCCCCGGCCCGGTTAAAGGCAATTCCGGTTTCACCGGCGGCAGCAGGAAGAACCCGACGTTGTCCTTCATATTTTCAATCATGCCCGCGACCATCCATGTTCCGGTAATGCGCATCGCCGCTTTTCCGGAGAAAAATTCCTTGTTTCCGTCGTCATAGGAAATGGACAGCGGATTTTTCGTCGTGTAACCGCTCTTGATGAGGCTCGCGAACGTGTCCAGCGCCTCGGCGAATATCGGCTGGTCGAACCCCGCTTTGCCGGCCAGCACCTCGTCGATTTTGTCTTTTCCGGCCACAGCCGGATAGTACACGCTTTCAAGATGGAAAGCCGGCCACTGATCTTTGTCGTCAAAGGAAACGGGCGTAATGTTGTTCTCCTTCGCTTTCCGGCAAATTTCCAGAAACTCTTCATACGTTTTCGGCACTTCGACGCCGAGATCCTTGAAGATCTTTTTGTTGTAATACACCCCGATCAGCTCGATTTCGTTGCCAATCCCGTACATTTTGCCGTCAAAAGTGACCCGTTCGTTGATCCATTTCGGGAACTTATTATTCCAGCCGTACATGTCCGCATACGGCGTCAAATCGAGAGCCAGTCCGGACTTCGCCAGCACGCCGAGATATCCCGGCCCGGAATCGTACATGAACAAATCCGGTCCTTTCCCACTCGTAAGCGCCGGTTTGATGGTGTTCCGCAAATCCTCGTTCCGCATCGTGTTTCGTTTTATTTTAATGTTCGGGTTTTCCTGCTCTAAATTTTTAATAATCGTATCGACAATTTTGGCGGACTCCGGTTCGGTGAACGGATCCCATAAAGTGAGCGTCACGTTGCCCCCGCCGGAAGCTCCGCTGTTTTCGGAATCCGTCTCCTGCCCGGATCCCGTTTCTTCTTTCGCCGCTCCGTTCTGGCCCGCGGGAGCGCTTATATTCGGCGCGCATGCCGCGAGCTGAAGGGCGATCAGCAGCGCGGATATGACGGCAAAACTCAAGTTTCGTTTCATTTCAATACCCCCCTCATGAAATGGTGTTAAGCGGTCAAATGTCCATACCGCACAACGGCATTCTCGCCTCGCGATTTTGCCGGAAACTGCGGAATCGGGTGGGCGAAATGCCGACATGCGATTTGAAAAAGCGGGTAAAGCTCGGAGTTCCACTGCATCCTACCGCCTGCGCGATTTCCGTAATCGACATTTCGCTCGTGGCCAATAACGTCTTTGCTTTGTGAATCCGCATTTCCCGCTGTACCTGAATGGGCGATTTGCCGAACAATTCTTTGAACCGGTTGCTGATATACGTCGGATGCATATGCAGTGTCCGGGATAAGTCGTGCAGTGTGAGCTGTTTTTCCGGATGCTGGACGATTTGCGCCAGAATGCCGAGGAACGACCGGGACTGAAGGCCGCCCACGACCGCCTCTTTGCTCTTCATCGCCCCGTCGAGAAGCAGATACAGCAGTTCCAGCGCTTTCGCTTCTTTCAAAATCGTGGTCGGCAAATATCCGGCTCTCGCGCTGGATTCTTTGAACTGGATAAACACCTTCTCGAATTCCTCGGTATTCGGCAGCCGGAACGTTATCGGAAAATCGAAAACCTTCAACACATCGATCGCGTTCGCGATTTCAAATGTAAAATGCCACCAAAGAAACACCGTTTCTTCGTTGGAATCTTTGTAATGATCATGCTCGACATTCGGAGGAATCAGCACGACCGTTCCGGGAGTGATCGTATACGTTTGTTTGCCGACCCGCAGCTTGGCGTTGCCTTTTTTATGATAGGACATCACATAGTAGGGACGAACCCGGTTGAAGGTTCTCATCTCGTTTCGGATGTGAATGTCGAACTCCACGATGTTAAGAACGGCGTGTCTCAGCAGCAAATCGAGATCGTTGTTCACGTATGCCGAACCTCCCGTCCAAAGTTTTGGGGATGCACCCGGATCAAACTATACGAAGATGAAACTATACGAAAGAAACGCCCAACTTGATGCTTTTGTCCGGACTGCGGTCGACAAACTGCTCGTACGCCTCCGCCGAAGAGGCGAAAGGGACGACAGGGTCGATAATGTCTTCGCAGTTGATCTTCCCGGCCGCGAGCATGCTCCAGCACGTTTCCTCGATGCGGCGCCAGCTCCACCGCGGAAAATCCGGATTCGGTTCGCTGCAGGCGCGGGAGAACACGATTTTGGCGTTGTTGAAGTGGGCTTCCCTGCCCAGATCCAACCCGCCTTTGAAGGCGCGTGCCCACCCTACGTAGGCGATCGTCCCGCCGTAAGCCAGCCCGCGCAGCGCCTGCTGCAGCGCCTGTTCGTTCGCGCTCGTTTCGATGACGACGTCGACGCCCAGTTTGCCCGTCGCCTTCTTCAGTTCCAAGCCGACATCCTGGGAAAGCGGATCGAACGCCTCGTCCGCGCCGGCGCGCAAAGCGGCCGCCCGTCTTTTTTCAATCGGGTCGATTACGGCAACATAGCTGGCTCCCGCCAATTTGGCCATCTGGGCGGCAATTTGTCCAATCGCCCCGAGTCCGAAAACGGCCACCCGATCTCCCGCGCGCATGTGGCTGTCGCGGATGCCGCCTAGGGCAAACTGCGCGGGGTCGAAGCAAACCGCGCTTTTCCACGACATCCCTTCGGGAACTTTCAATAAATAATAGTTATCCACGGCGCGGACGATATGCGTTTCCCGGATTCCGCCATATCCGCAGACGCGCTCGCCGACGGCGTAGTCTTTTACCGCCGAACCGACCTCGGTGATGACGCCGACCCATTGGTTTCCGAGGTTCCATTTTCCAAAATTGGCGCCCGACCCGTCCTGCGCGCCTCTAGGTAAGAACACGTGCCACTCTTCATCGTAATAATCCGCAATGTGCGGGCTTTCGCCGCGAAACGCCGCCAACTCGGAACCGTGTTTCGGCGAAGCGTACTCGACTTTCACCTTCACTTGATCCGGTTGAACGGGACCCTCTTCATAATCCAGTAACGCCGCTTTTCTCGGTTCGATTGCCACCAACTGTTTTGCCATAGTAATCCCCTTTTTTGTCATTTTCCAACCATCCGCGGGGCACCGTGCCCTTAACAAAATAAAATTTGTGATAAGCGCTTACAATATCAATTATAAAGAGATTCCTCACAATTGAAATAACCGCGGTAAATTGAAATTTAACAGTTTTACAGGTCCGGTCTAAGAAGGTTCAGAACTCCGCCTGCGATAGTGGTTATCTCATATGAGCTGCCTTCCACTTAAACGATATTCCATGCCGTACTCCATTCCTTGTACGTTCAACGGCTGCTTCCTTGCAAGAGGATATAATGCACAAAATGCAATATAAACGCTCTGTACTTGCCTGATGTTTGTTTATGTTGCACTGAATGCAACTTATTGGGGGCAAAACGGGCGAAAATGACGATTTTACCGGTTTATGGTAGAGTAAAGGGCTGGGACTGCCAGCCCCTCCTCATCAAACCGTACGTGAGGTTTTCCCTCATACGGCTTTCCGACGTTCTTCACCATGGG
>JAWLCZ010000046.1:0-23256 GCA_041686835.1 Paenibacillaceae bacterium
TTCGCAAAAACCGCCGACCGCGCAATTTACCGCGACGGGAGCGGGAGCGGCGATTGTGGCGAAGAAAGGGGACGGCCCGGCCATCACGTCCGCAACGATCGGCCGCGTCATCGACATGGGCATCAAAGATCCGTTCAATATGGGGGCGGCGATGGCGCCGGCCGCGGTGGACACCATCCAGGCGCATTTTCGCGATCTGCGCATTCAACCGGGATACTACGACTTGATCGTCACCGGCGATTTGGCGAAAGTCGGATACGAGATCGCAAAGGAATTGTTCCGCAAGCATAACATCCCGATCAACCAAACGGAGTACTACGATTGCGGATTAATGCTGTACGATAGGGAGAAGCAGATGGTGCAGGCCGGGGGAAGCGGCTGCGGCTGCTCGGCGGTCGTCACTTACGGGCATTTAATGAAAAAACTGCGCAAAGGCGAATTGAAGCGCATCCTTGTCGTCGCCACCGGCGCGCTGCTGTCCCCGATTTCGTACCAGCAAGGCGAGAGCATTCCGTGCATCGCGCATGCCGTATCCATCGAAAGCGGGGTGGAACAATAACCATGTTTATGGATTTTTTCTGGGCTTTCGTCATCGGCGGGGCGATCTGCGTCCTCGGCCAAATTTGTCTGGACGGGTTCAAATTGACCCCCGCGCATACGATGGTGCTGCTGGTCGTTGCCGGAGCGGTTGTCGACGGCTTGGGACTGTACGATCCGTTTATCCGATTCGCCGGCGCCGGCGCTACCGTTCCGATTACCAGCTTCGGCAACGCGCTCGTTCACGGGGCTTTGGAAGAAGCGAAACGCGACGGATGGGTAGGGGTCATTACCGGAATTTTTGAAGTCACGAGCGCCGGAATTTCGGCGGCGATCATTTTCTCCTTCATTGCCTCGCTCTTTTTTAAGCCGAAAGGCTAATAACGGCTTCACCCCTTCTTTCCAACGGCCTCATCGCGACAACGGGCGATAAGCGGAAACGGCTAAAATGCGGTTTTCGCTATTTTTTTCGGAAAAATCAGAACAAAATGACACGTTTTCAAACAAAGACCATCTTTCTTCCCCAATGGAAAAACGCTAAAGTAAGAGTAAGGAAACGAGACAAAAAAAAGACTTGGGAGGAGAAAACAATAGATGGAAGCGCTTGCTAAGGAACAATTTAGCATTATACAACAAATCAAATCGAATTTGGAAAGTTGCATATTGGGAAAAAGCAACGAAGTGACGCTCATGCTTACCGCCCTGCTTGCCGGCGGACATGTTCTCCTCGAAGATGTGCCCGGCACGGGCAAAACCGTAATGATTAAGGCGCTGGCGAAAACGATTCGAGGCCAGTTTCGCAGAATTCAATGCAATCCCGATTTGCTGCCTACGGACATTACCGGCGTCTCCATATACCACCCGAAAGAAGAAACGTTCATTTTCCGTCCCGGTCCGGTCATGACCAACATTCTATTGGCCGATGAAATTAACCGCGCTACGACGAAAACGCAGTCCGCGCTCCTTGAAGCGATGGAGGAAAAACACGTGACGGTTGACGGGCAATCGTATCCGCTTCCGGTGCCGTTTTTACTGTTCGCCACGCAAAACCCGATCGACTTTGACGGAACGTATTCGCTTCCCGAGGCGCAGCTGGACCGTTTCATGCTGAAAGTCAGCCTCGGTTATCCGGATGAAGCGACGGAGAAGCAAATTCTGTTCTCGCAAAGCAAGGGGCATCCGATTGACGATTTGCAAGCGGTTACCGACACGGCGGCCATTTTGCAAATGCAGCACAGAGCAAGGGACGTTTACGTCGATAACGCGGTCGGGGAATATTTGGTGTCCGTCGTCAGAAAAACGCGCGAGCATCCGGCCGTTTTTTTGGGAGCGAGCCCGCGGGCCGCATTGGCGTTGATGAACGCGTCGAAAGCGTATGCTTTCCTGCAGGAGCGCGATTTTGTCATCCCGGACGATATCAAGCATCTCGCACCATACGTGCTCGGTCATCGCATTATTTTAAATTCGGAGGCGCGCCTGGAGGGAGAGACGGTCGACTCTGTGCTTCGGTCGGTCTTTCAGCAAGTGAGAGTGCCGGTCCGATTGGAGAAGTGAGCCTATGAGCGGCATAAGACAATGGCTGGGACGGCGTCTCGATTTTTCCCCGAAATTTTGGGGGGTATTCGCCTGTTTCATTTGCAGTTTCTTCTTTCTCATGTTTCAGGGCGGAAAACTCGCCTTTATGGTGTTTGCGATCGTTTCGGCGCTTTGCGTTTACCTGGGATTGGGAAAATGGAGCGGAGTGCAGAAGGCGGAAGGAAGACGGACGCTGCTCAACGCGGCTCACGACGCAACCGTCGACGCGGGTACGCAGGTCAAAGTGAAAATTGACGTCCATATTCCCGGATTTTGGCCGATTCCGTACGTTACGATAAAAGATCGGCTGGTCCCCCGCAGCGGGCGGGAGTTGCTTTTTGAAGCGTCGCTCGTTCCCGACTGGAGGCGGCGGGGCGAAGTGGAATACACGACGCCGCCTTTGCGCAGAGGATTTTACCAATTCGGTACGACGGAATGCGCGACGGAGGACATTTTCGGCATGTTCCAGCATTCCGGCACGATGGCGTTGCCCGGCAGCTTCAGAGTATTGCCGATGACGGTGCCTATCAAGGAATGGAGGCAGTTCCATCAGATGCTGAAAGGAAATCACCATCATTCCACGACGACCCGGGCGTTGAGGGAGACGACGCAAATTAACGGGGTGCGCGAGTACATTTACGGCGATCGCATATCGCGCATTCATTGGAACGCAACGGCGAAGACGGGAACATGGAAGTCGAAAGAATTCGAACGCGAATCGCTGCCGAAAACGATCGTCATGCTCGATCGCCAGGAGCAATCTTACCGCAGCAAAGAACGGTTCGAACTGGCCGTATCTGTGGTTGCCTCTCTGATAGACTACGGAGCGAACGAAGAGCTTGCCATCGGCCTGCTTTCCGTAGGCAAAGACGCCGTTTACATTGAACCGAAGCGGGGGGCCGCTTACCGGGATCGCATCGTCAATCACTTAATCGACGTGGAGGCCGACGGACGTTACGCTTTGCCTGACGTGTTGAAGGACTACTCCCGCCAATTCGTGCAGGGCAGCTTTTTTGTCGTCGTCAGCCCGCAAAGAAGCGAGACGATGATGCAGGCGTTAAATTGGCTCAACCAGAGACAGATCAATCCGTGCCATTTGTGGATTTCGTCAGGATATACGCCGGTCGAACGCGAAGATTGGCTCAGGCAGTTAAGAATGAAAGGATATCTCGGGTACAGCGTCATGACGTTGGATGAGCTTCCGCATGTGCTGGGGGGGCGATCGTGATGAAATGGCTTTTGCGCAATTGGGAGTACAAGCTTACGGTGCTGTTTGTCGGCATTTTTTTATTGCAGTATGTCGAATGGTTCGGCTACTACTGGCTTCCCGAAACGAAACGGCTTGTCGTGATTGCGATCATCAGCGTTCTGGTCATCGAAACGGCGTTCAGCGGCATCCGTCCTTATTGGCGAAAAGCGCTGCAGCTTGCCGTCATTGCGCTCGCGCACGCCGTCATTCTCCATTACGAGCCGGTCGGAGGAAGCGTCCGCACGTTCGGCAAGCTGATGTCCGTCATCGAAAAAAATTGGGTGCAGTTCACACCGTACATTTGGTTCAGCTTGGCCGCATGGGCGATCTATTTCGGCACGCTGCGATGGGTGGAAAAGAAGTGGAGAATCTTCGCGCTCATTGTTGTCAGCGTCATCGCTTTCTCGATCTTCGATTCGTTCAGCCGGCATTATATGTGGCAGCAAGTGGCTGTGCTGATTTTCAGCGGTCTGTCCCTTCTCGTCATTCATCATTTTGTGGGGTTGAAGAAAAAAAATCCGGTCGTCTGGTCGTATTTGGCCGATTATCCCGGCTCGATTGCCGCCGTCGTTCTCGTTCCGATCGCGATTGTCATGATTGCCGGTCTGATCGCTCCCGACGTCCGGCCGCTGATGACCGACCCCTACACGGCGTGGAAAACGTGGAGAGGCGAAGCCGTCGTTACCGCAGGAAAAGGAAAAAGCAACCTGATCCAGATCGGTTCCGGCGATTCGTCATCGGGATACGGACGCAACGATGCGGAGCTGGGCGGCGGCTTCAATTACGATTACTCCCCGGTCATGCAAATTACAACTACGCAGCGCAGTTATTGGCGGGGAGAAACGCGAACGCATTATAACGGCAAAGGTTGGGAACCGATGGAAGGCGAAGAGGACGCCGCAGGCACGGCGGTCGTATTGAACGAAGCGCTTCCGTACGATGCGGCGGAGAACCATTCGAAAGCCAAAACGGTGGAAGTAAAGCAGACCGTTACGCTCCTTGCGAAACAATCGTTTCCTGTGTTGTTCGGGGCGTACGCCATTTCCAGACTGGAGCAGGCGGAAACCGGCGAAGGACCGGGAGCCTCTCAAGCCGGGTGGATAGCCAGCCGCGCCGAATTGCGCTGGAACGACCGGTCGGGCGATCATTATCCGCGAACGTACACGATCGTCTCCCGCGTGCCCGTCACCGATGAGGCCGCCCTCAGGTCCGTGTCGAACGAAGCCTTGCAGAACGATGGAAAGTGGAGTCCATACTTGCAGCTTCCGGACACGGTTCCGGCCAGGGTCAGAGAACTGGCCCGCGAAATAAGCGGCGATGCCGGGACGCCCTACGACAAAGTCAAACGGATCGAGCAATATTTGCGCGAAAACTATCCGTACACCAACAAACCGGATTTGAGCAAGGGGAGAAGCGAAGATTTCGTCGACCGGTTTCTGTTTGAAATTAAAGAGGGGTATTGCGATTATTTTTCAACCGCCATGGTCGTTCTTGTACGCTCGGTGGGCATTCCGGCCCGCTGGGTAAAAGGCTACCTTCCCGGCATGCAGCCGGCGGAGGAGATTCCGTACGATGTCGCGCGACGGTTAGAGGATACGCAGGGCGCGGGCACGTATACGGTACGCAACGCCGACGCCCATTCCTGGGTCGAGGTGTATTTTGACGGATGGGGATGGATTCCGTTCGAACCTACCGCAGGCTTCTCGCTGCCCGTCGTCCGTCCGCAGAATGAAGCGGAGACCGCGCCGGCGGCAACGGAGAACGGAGCCGTGGAATCCGAACAAACGGACACGCTGCTTGCCGTGCGGGTTCTCGTGCCGGTGACGGCTGCCGCGGCCGTCGTCGCGTTGATATGGTTTGTTGCCGCGAAATACCGTCTGCTTCCATCCGCCGGACGGCTGCGCCAACAAAGCTCGGATCGAACCCGGAGACGAATCGTCGTCGCCGAATTCGAAAAATTGCTGAGAAAAGCGAAGCGAAAAGGATTCCTGCGGCAAGAACACGAAACGGTCAGAGAGACGGCAACCCGCTGGATCGGCCAAAACCGCTGGCTGCAGAAAGATATGGACACCTTGCTCGAGATTTTCGAGAAGGCCAAATACAGCCGTGCGGACGTGACCGACGAAGACGTGCATACCGTCATTCGCAAGGTGCGGAAACTGCGCGAAGAAATGTGACCGAACCGGTTTCCGCCAAGCGGCATTCGCGGAATGAAATCGAAACGAGTGTGGTGAATTTGTCGAGAAAGTCGCTATCGCGGTGAAATTGCTAGATAGGGGTGCGGGGTATAAGCTGGAAAGTTTACGGGCGACCTTTGAAATCGTGTTGTTACCGAATAATTTTTAATGAGAACACGATTTCAACAGTCGCTGGAAGCATATACCCCCACCCTATTTTCACCATTTCGCTTTAAACAGCACTTTCTCGACACTCTGGCCCCGTTCTACAGACGGGGTCATTTTTCGTAACGCGAACGTTCGTTTGGGAATATGTACGGGGATTGCGATCGAAAAAGGGACGGTCTTATTCCGCCTCATGACGCTTTTTCGGGCATTCGCAGTTTTGCAACAAAAAGGACAATTGTGGTATAGTTTGACGTATGAAAGCTGTTGAGGTGACTGCGATTGTTCAGAAAGCTGATACCGCATCTGAGCGTAAATTCCATATATGATATCGATTTGCCCGCTTTGCGCAACGCCGGCGTGAAAGGCATTATCACCGACCTCGACAACACGCTTGTCGGCGCCAACCATCCTCAAGCCACCCCCGAGCTCATCCGTTGGCTCGGCCACGTGAAATCGCTCGGGTTCCAGGTGGTCATCGTTTCCAACAACAACCGGCTGAGGGTTTCCGCCTTCGCCGAGCCGCTCCTGATTCCGTACATCTTCAAGGCGAGAAAACCGCAGACCGTATCGTTTCGCCGAGCGCTCGAGATCATGAAACTGTCGGCCAAAGAAACCGTCGTGATCGGCGACCAGATGCTGACCGATGTGCTGGGTGGCAACCGGTTGGGACTGTATACCGTGCTGGTGACTCCCATTTCTCTCAGGGACGAAGGATTTTTCACGAAAATCAACCGCCGTCTGGAAAAAATCGCCATCGCCTGGATGAAGAAAAAGGGGGTCTTGCCGTGGGAGGATCGCATATGACGCCAGTTCAGCAAAACGACAAAAAAACGTGCGCAGGCTGCGGCGCGAAGCTGCAGACGGAGCATCCGAACCGGATCGGCTATACGCCGGAGCAGGCGCTGGAGCGCGATCCGGTCATTTGCCAGCGCTGTTTCCGCATCAAGCACTACAATGAGCTGTCGTCGATTACGCTGGATCAGGACGATTTTTTGAAAATATTGGGCCATATCGGTCGAACGGAATGTCTCGTCGTCAATATCGTCGACATTTTCGATTTTGAAGGAAGCTTCATCTCGGGACTGAGGCGGTTTGTCGGCGGCAACCCGATCGTGCTCGTCGTCAATAAAATCGATCTGCTTCCGAAAGTGACGAACTTGAACAAAATCGTCAACTGGGTGCGCAGGCAGGCTAAAGAGTTCGGCTTGAAAGCCGTCGAGGTCGTGCTGTGCAGCGCGAAGAAAAATTTGGGGTTCGACCGGGTTATCGAAGCGATTGAAACGCACCGCGGCGGCAAAGACGTTTATGTCGTCGGAGCGACCAATGTGGGAAAATCGACGTTGATTAACCGTCTTATCCGCGATTACAGCGACCTGAATGCGGAACTGACGACGTCGCAGTACCCGGGGACGACGCTCGATCTGGTCAAGATCCCTCTGGACGACGGAAAATCCATTATCGACACGCCGGGAATCGTCTATACATACCGTTTGACGGAACTGATCGCCAAACCGGATTTGCAGACGATTATGCCGGACAAGCCGATTAAGCCGCGCGTTTATCAGCTGGACGAAAAACAGACGCTGTTTTTCGGGGCGCTGGCCCGCTTCGATTTTTTGCAGGGAGAGCGCCAATCGTTCACCTGTTACGTTGCGAACAGCCTGCAAATTCACCGTACGAAATGGGAACGCGCCGACGAAGTATACGAGCGGCATAAAGGAGAAATGCTGCGTCCGCCGGCCCGCGACCGGCTGGACGAACTGCCGCCTTGGACGAAGCACACGTTCCGCATACCTGATGGCGGCGCGGATGTGGCCGTTTCGGGGCTCGGCTGGATCAAGATAAACGGCGATGCCGGGGCGCTGCTCGAGGTGCATGTGCCGAGAGGCGTCAAAGTAGCGGTAAGACCATCGTTGATATAGTTGATACAAGGGAGAAGGGGACGGAAGTGGACAAGGCAAACGGCTGGACAATCGACACCTCCACCGTTATGTTCGGTGTTTTCGGCGATCCGATCAAACATTCCAAATCGCCGGTCATGCTGAACCGGGCTTTCCGCGAAACCGGGCTGAACTGCGCGTATGCCGCTTTTCACGTTTTGCCCGGGCAGCTGCGGGATGCCGTGGCCGGTATCCGGGCGCTGAATTTCCGCGGGGTGAACGTGACGATTCCGCATAAAGTAGAAGTGATGTCGTATCTTGATGAAATTGACGAGGGCGCCCGCGTCATCGGAGCGGTCAATACGATCGTGAACGACGGCGGGAAGCTGATCGGTTACAACACGGACGGCATCGGCTATGTCCGATCTTTGAAAGAAGAAGCCGGATTTTCGCCGAAAGGAAAACGGATTCTCGTCATCGGCGCCGGCGGCGCGGCCCGGGGGGTCGCCTACGCATTGGCCCTGGAAGAGCCGGCCGCGGTATGGATTGCCAACCGGACGGCGGACAAAGCGCGGGAGCTGGCCCGGGATATCGGCGTCTTCGCCGAATCGGCCGGAGTGGGATTGGACGTGATCGAACCGTTGAAGGATCAAGTCGATTTAGTCGTAAATACGACGCAGGTGGGCATGCACCCGAACGTGGATGAAACGCCGATCGATACGTCGTGGTTTCATCCGGGCCTGACGGTCAGCGATATCGTGTACAATCCGCTCATGACGCGCCTTTTAGCCGAGGCGAAGGAACGCGGGGCGAATATTCACGGCGGACTCGGCATGTTCATCTATCAGGGGGCTTACGCTTTCGAATATTGGACCGGCATGCCGGCTCCTGTTAAGGCGATGCGGGAAGCTGTGGAACTTTCGCTGTAATGAATCGCAAATATGCAGAATAGAGGGTTTGGACGATGTTGACAGGCAAACAAAAGCGGTATCTTCGATCGCTCGCGCACCACTTGGATCCGATTTTTCAGGTCGGCAAGGGCGGCGTGAACGGCAATTTGATTAAAAATATCGGGGAAGCGTTGGAAGCGCGGGAGCTGATCAAGGTTTCCGTGCTGAACAACTGCATGGACGATCGCCACGAAGTGGCCGTGGAACTGGCGGAAGGAGCCGGCGCGGAACTGGTGCAGGTCATCGGAAAAACGATTGTATTGTATAAACCGTCGCAGGAACGCAGGACGATTGAATTGCCCGAATAACGTATCATAGGTCTGGATCTGGGGGGTCGAAGAGTGAAGATTGGAATCATGGGAGGGACGTTCGATCCGATTCATATCGGCCATCTGATTGCCGCGGAAAGGGCGAAGGAAGGTATGGGGCTCGATCAAGTGTGGTTTATGCCCTCCAACGTTCCGCCACATAAAACGCATTCGCCCGGGGCGTCCGCTCAGCAGAGGTGGGAAATGGTGTGCCGGGCGGTTGCGGACCATCCGGATTTCCGGCCGTTTGATCTGGAGTTAAAGCGGGGCGGCGTTTCATATACTGTGGAGACGGTCAAACAATTGGAACAGCTCCACCCCGACCACCAATTTTACTATATTATCGGCGCCGATATGGTGCAGTTTTTGCCGAAATGGCACCGGATCGAGGAAATCGTGGAGCGCATCTCGTTCATAGGCCTGCAGCGGCCTGGCTTTACGGCAAGCACGGAACAGCTTTCGCAGTTTATCGCGAAAAAGGTGACCATCGTTCCGATGCCGATGATCGAAATTTCGTCCACGGACATCAGGGAACGCAGGCGACGGCGTTTATCCGTCCGCTATCTCGTCAGTGAGGCGGTTCATCAATTTATCGAGGGGAATGGGCTTTATGAAACGTGAGGATATCGTTCGCATCGTTCAGGAGCGGCTGCCTGCCAAACGGTGGGAGCATACGGCCGGAGTGATGCATACCGCCGTCAAGTTGGCCGAGAAGTACGGCGCCGATCCGCAAAAGGCCGACCTCGCCGCGATTCTGCACGACTGCTGCAAATATTGGCCGGTCGATAAAATGAAGCAGGTCATTATCGAACGCAATCTGCCCGCCGATCTGCTCGATTATGACAAGGAGCTGTGGCACGCTCCGGTCGGAGCCTATGTGGCGAGCGCGGAATTCGGCGTCGACGACGGAGAAGTGCTGGATGCGATCCGTTACCACACGTCGGGGCGGGAGCACATGACGCTCTTGGACAAAGTCGTCTGTCTCGCCGATTATATTGAGCCCGGGAGAGATTTTCCCGGAGTGGATAAAATCCGCGAGTTGGCGGAACATAGTTTGGAGAAGGCGCTAATCGCCGGCTTCGATTCGACGATTCAGTTTTTGATTTCGAAAGGAAAGAAAATATATCCGCTGACGGTTTTAGCCCGCAATTCGCTATTGGCTGAGATAAAGGAATGATGATATGTACAGGAGGCTGTATGAATGAGTATACCGTCCGATAACTTGATGTCCCTCGTCGTTAGCGCTGCCGAGGCAAAAAAAGCGAACAACGTCGTCGCTCTGAATTTGCAAGGCATATCGTTAATCGCCGATTATTTCGTCATTTGCCACGGCAATTCCGACGTGCAGGTGCAGGCGATTGCCACCGAAATTCGCAAAATGGCGGAACAATCGGGCGTTCCCGTCAAAGGCATCGAGGGCTTCGAATCCGCCCGCTGGGTGCTTATCGATCTGGGGGATGTCGTCGTGCACGTGTTCCACAGGGACGATCGCGAATATTACAATATCGAGCGGTTATGGTCGGATGCGAAAGTGGTTGAACATGTATGACATTGACGGCAGGCACGATCGTATCGTTGCCGGTGGCGAGGGAAGTGCCGCCGTACGGCTATTTTTTGACAGACGGCTCGCGCGACGTTCTGCTCCATTACAGTGAGGCGGAAGGGCCGATTGAGTCCGGCGATACGGTCGAGGTTTTTCTTTTCCACGACACGGAAGATCGGCTGGCGGCGACGATGAAGCGGCCGCTGCTCGCTTTGGGGGAAGTGGGGCGGCTGGAAGTCGCCGACGTTCATCCCCGGTTGGGCTGTTTTCTCGATATGGGGCTTGGCCGGCATCTGCTGCTCCCGGCTTCGGAGCTGCCGGAGCTTGAAGAGCTGAGGCCCGTCGCGGGCGACAAAGTTTATGTCGTCATGACCCGCGACAAGCAAGGCAGGCTCATTGCGAAGCCGGCCGGGGAAAAGGAGATGGCTCCGCTCGTTTTTCACGCCCCGTCAAGCTGGAAAAACGAGTGGATAGAAGGGACGGTCTACAAACCGCTGCAGATCGGCACCTTCGTTTTATGCGACGGAGGCGTCGTCGGCTTCGGGGTTATCGGGTTCATTCATGCGACGGAACGGACGAAGATGCTGCGTTTGGGCGAGCGCGTCAAAGCGAGAGTCACGTTCGTGCGCGAAGACGGGCGCGTCAACCTTTCCATGCGGCCGCGCAAAGAGGCGGGCCGCGAGCAGGACGCCGAGCGGATTCTGGCGTACTTGCGGGAACGGCCGAACGGGGCGATGCCGTATTCCGACGAAACGCCGGCCGATATTGTCTCGCAAAAATTCAACATCAGCAAAGCGGCGTTCAAGCGCGCGCTCGGCAAATTGATGAAGGACGGCCTCGTTTACCAAAAAGGCAGCTGGACGTACTTGAAACAGGGAGAGCGGCCTGCGGAGGGAGACCAATGAGCTACCGGAAGTTCGCGTATGTTTACGATCGGTTGATGGCGGACATGCCTTATTCCGAATGGCTCCGTTTTGCGGGCTATTGCTGGTCGAAATACGGCGCGCCGGAGACGGTGGTCGATCTCGGATGCGGCACGGGAAGCATCGCCATTCCGCTTGCGCAATCCGGCCTAAACGTAACCGGAATCGATCGTTCGGAAGACATGCTTGCCGTCGCAAGGCAAAAAACGGATGAACTGCGGCGCACCTCCCCCTTCCCGTCCGGCGGATCGGTCACATGGCTGCTCCAGGATATGAGGGAATGGGAGCTTCCGCAACCGGTCGACTGCGTCATTTCTTTTTGCGACTGCTTGAATTACCTGCTGGAAGAAGACGATGTCATCCGTACGTTCAGCCAAGTGCACCGGGGGCTCAATGAAGCCGGACTGTTCATTTTCGACGTGCATACTCCCTATTTGCTTCAAAGGTATGCCGAAGAACAGCCTTTTATGTTGAACGAGGACGATATCGCTTACATATGGACGTGCGAACTCGATGAGCGGAGATGCCAGATAGAGCATCAGCTGACGATTTTCGCCGTTCTGGACGGCGCGGATGCCGGAATCGGGGGCGGCGAAGCCAGGCGGCCCGGTGCCGGCGAAAAATGGTACAGGCGCATCGAAGAAACGCATGTCCAGCGCGCTTATCCGCTTGATTGGCTCGAATCCCGGCTTAAGGAGACGGGCTTCTCCGAAGTGCGGAGTTATGCCGACTTTTCCTGGCGTCCGCCTGCCGAACATACGGAACGCGCGTTTCTCGTAGCGAGAAAGTGACCGGGCCGGGGACGCCATCCCCTTGACACGGGCGCCTTCATTGCATATAATCAAGGAAAATTATTGAATAGTAAGGCTGGGAAAAGGAGTAGTAGTTCCGACAAGCATCTCTCAGAGAGCCGGGAGCGGGTGGAAACCGGCAGATGACGGGAGCGAACTCGCCTTGGAGCCTGCCGGAGCAAGCGAACGGGCCGCATGAAGCGGTTGAACGCCGAATCCGGATCGTGTCCCGCGTTAAGGGATCAAGTGAGCGTGTGCAATCTCACGCTAATTAGGGTGGTACCGCGGGAAACGACTCTCGTCCCTGGCTGCAATGCTGGAGACGGGAGTTTTTTAGTTTGAAGTGTCGAATATGTTGTCGAGCTGATACAGGAGGAAAAACAGATGCCGCAGGAAACGAAAGAATACGGGTATGTCCCGCAAGTGATCGAGCCGAAATGGCAAAAATACTGGGAAGAAAACAAAACGTTCAAGGTGCTGGAAAATTCTTCGAAGCCGAAGTTTTACGCTCTGGACATGTTTCCGTATCCGTCCGGGGCGGGACTGCATGTCGGCCATCCGGAAGGGTACACGGCTACCGATATCGTCTCCCGCTACAAGCGGATGAGGGGGTACAACGTGCTGCATCCGATGGGTTGGGACGCCTTCGGTCTCCCGGCCGAACAGCACGCGCTCGATACCGGCCAGCATCCGCGCGACATTACGGTCAGAAATATCAACAATTTCCGCCGCCAAATCAAATCGCTCGGATTTTCCTACGATTGGGACCGAGAATTCAGCACGACCGATCCGGACTATTACAAATGGACGCAGTGGATATTCATCCAGCTCTATAAAATGGGGCTCGCTTATGTCGCGGAAGTTCCGGTCAACTGGTGTCCGGCGCTCGGCACGGTGCTGGCGAACGAGGAGGTTATCGACGGCAAGAGCGAGCGCGGCGGCCATCCGGTCATCCGCAAACCGATGCGCCAGTGGATGCTGAAAATTACGGCTTATGCGGAGCGGCTGCTCGAAGATTTGGAGGAGCTCGATTGGCCGGAAAGCATTAAAGAAATGCAGCGCAACTGGATCGGCAAATCGAAAGGCGCGGAAGTGTATTTTGACATCGAAGGATTGACGGGCGCCGATGCGGACGGGGAGCCGTACCGGCTGACCGTATTTACGACCCGCCCCGACACGCTGTTCGGCGCGACGTACTGCGTGCTTGCCCCGGAACATAAGCTGGTGCCGCTCATCACGACGCCGGAACAGGAAGCCGCAGTGAAGGAATACCAGGACAAAGCGGCGCGCAAAAGCGATCTGGAACGCACCGATCTGGCCAAGGAAAAAACGGGCGTATTTACCGGGGCTTACGCGATCAATCCCGTCAACGGGGCCAGGGTGCCGATTTGGATAGCCGATTACGTGCTCGGCGGGTACGGCACGGGAGCGATTATGGCCGTTCCGGGACACGACCAGCGCGACTATGAATTTGCGAAAACGTACGACCTCCCGATCATCGAAGTCGTCAAAGGCGGCAATTTGCAGGAGGAGGCCTATACGGGAGACGGGGAGCATGTCAACTCGGATTTTCTGAACGGATTAAACAATGATGCCGCCATCGCCCGCATGATCAAATGGCTTGAGGCGAACGGCAAAGGACAAGGAAAGGTGACCTACAAGCTGAGGGACTGGCTGTTCAGCCGCCAGCGCTACTGGGGAGAGCCAATCCCGATACTGCATCTCGAGGACGGCACGATGAAGCCGGTGCCGGAAAGCGAGCTTCCGCTGCTGCTTCCCGACGTGGAGCAAATCCAGCCGTCGGGAACCGGGGAGTCCCCGCTTGCCAATGTGACGGAATGGGTGAACACGGTCGATCCGGAGACGGGCATGCGGGCCCGCCGTGAAACGAACACGATGCCGCAATGGGCGGGAAGCTGCTGGTATTACCTGCGTTTCATCGATCCGCATAACGACAAGGAGATTTGCTCCCGGGAAAAGCAGGAGCAGTGGCTGCCGGTCGATCTGTATATCGGCGGGGCGGAACATGCCGTGCTTCACCTGCTGTATGCCCGTTTTTGGCATAAGGTGCTTTACGACCTCGGCGTCGTTTCCACGAAGGAGCCGTTTCACAAACTGGTGAACCAGGGCATGATTCTGGGCGAAAATATGGAAAAAATGAGCAAGTCGCGCGGCAACGTCGTCAACCCCGATGAAATTGTCGACAAGTACGGTGCCGATACGCTGCGCATGTACGAAATGTTCATGGGTCCGCTGGAAGCGACGAAGCCTTGGAACACGAACGGCGTGGAAGGGGCGTTCCGTTTTCTGAACCGCATCTGGCGGTTGTTCATCACCGAAGACGGACGGTTAAACCCGCGTATCGTACGTGGGGAAGGCAGCGATTCGTTCAAGAGAACGTGGCACAAAACGATCAAAAAAGTGACGGAAGACTTCGAGAACCTGCGTTTCAACACGGCGATCAGCCAGATGATGATCTTTGTCAACGAAGCGTACAAAGCCGATGAACTGCCTTTTGAGGCGATGGAGCACTTCGTCCAGATGCTCTCGCCGATCGCTCCGCATATCGCCGAAGAACTGTGGGAACGGCTGGGGCACAAGGAGACGATTACGTACGCGCCGTGGCCGTCTTACGATGAAGCATGGACTGTGGAAAATGAAGTGGAGATCGTCGTGCAGGTAAACGGCAAAATCGTGGAACGAACGATGATTTCCAGCGACTTGAACGAACAGGAAATGGAACAATTGGCGCTCGGGCTCGATAAAGTCAAACAGGCCACCGCCGGCAAAACGGTCCGCAAAGTGATCGCGGTCAAAGGCAAACTGGTGAACATCGTGGCCGGATAACGGACGTATCAGTCCACGATTTGCCCGTAAAACAGAAAATGAAGTTTTTCGACGTCGTCGTTGTATTTGTTGTGCGTCGTGCGAATGATCCGGTTGAACAACCCTTCCAGTTCTTCATCCATCAATCGCAGCACCTCCGCGGTAATTCCTCCGGGGACGGCGACCCGCTGCCGCAATTGTTCCGGCGTAAAACTGCCGGATGTGAGCAGTTTTCCGGTGCCGAGCGCCATTTCGCAGGCAAGGCGGGTTGCGTCCTCGCGGGACAGACCGGTTTCCGCGACAGCCGCGTCGATCATTTTTTGCAGAAAGAAGGACAGACAAGCGGGACCGATGCTGGACAGGTCGGAACTGACCCTGACGTATTGCTCCGGAACTTCCACCGGAATGCTGATGCGCTCAAACCAATGTTCCAGAAATCTTCTGTCCCCCGCTTCGATTCTTGTCCCGTAAACGCACAATGCGGTGCCGCTGAATTCATAATTCGTGATGCTCGGGACGATTTTCGCGATTTTGCAGGGCAATTGATCTTCCAAATGTTTAATGAGCACCGGACTCGTAATCGACACGAGCACATGCGACGGAACGACGGCGTTCCTTATTTCCTCGATGACCGATTTGAACTCCAAAGGCTTGACGCAGACAAAAATCGTTTGACATTGGCGGACGATATCTATATTGGAACGCTTGGCGTGCAGCCCGGGATACTGTTCGGCGAGCCGCTGAACTTTGTCCGGCGTCCGGTTGCTCGCATAAATTTGTCCGGGCAGCAATGCGCCGGAGCGGATAAAGCTCTCGATCAGGATGCTTCCCATACTGCCTGTTCCGATAAACCCTACATTCATCCTATTCCCCTCCGTATAGATAAGCGTCATTACGCATAAATGCCGATGTAACCGATTTCCAATACGATAATCGCTTCTTTATGTATATGCTTCGCGCCATCAATCATTCATCCTTCATCTCGCCGGAAAGGGGGGAAATTATGATCATTAATGGAATAGACGGCATGAGAAAGCTGACGCTTTGCGTGCTTCTCTTTATCGTCACGCTTGCTTCCGGCTGCGCCATGCCGGCGGCGGAGGACGGCGGACAGGAGTGGGTCCCCGTCAACAAAGACATGGAGGCGGCTATCGCCCGGCTTCCGGATCAAACGGGGCCCGGCGCGCCGACTGGCGATGTCCATGCCGGGGACGGCTCCGCCCAAGATACCGGGACGGGCGGGGCTGCCGCCGCCGATACCGGCGCCGCGGCAAAGGATAGTGCGGGCACCGCCGCGGCTGCCGACGCGAGCGCAAATCCCGGTGCGGTGTCCGCTTCGGACGGGAAAGAAACGGCGGAGATGATCGGCACAGCGCCAAAAATCGATATCAACGCGGCGACAGCGGAACAGCTGCAGCAGCTTCCCGGAATCGGGGAAACGAAGGCCGGGGCGATCGTCGAGCACCGCCGGAGCGCAGGCCCGTTCCGTTCGATTAAAGAGGTGATGGAGGTCAAAGGAATAGGTCCGAAACTGTTCGAAAAGCTGAAGGATAAAATTACGGTGTCGCCATAACCGGAAACATCGCTGATCGGCAAAAGTCGGCGCCTCTCTTTTCAATTACATGGAAATATGAGAAAATTGGCATTAGCAATGATATTGATTTCATTTGTCGAGGAGGATACGACGATATGACGGAGGAACGCAAATATTCATTCGAAACGTTGGCGGTTCACGGGGGGCAGGAAATCGATCCGACGACGATGTCGAGGGCTGTGCCCATCTATCAGACGACTTCTTACGGTTTCAGGGATACGGAGCACGCGGCCAATCTGTTTGGCCTGAAGGAATTCGGCAACATTTATACGCGGTTGATGAACCCGACAACCGACGTGTTCGAGAAACGCATCGCCGCGCTTGAAGGGGGGCCGGCGGCGCTCGCCACCGCTTCGGGACAAGCCGCCATTACATACTCCATTCTCAACATTGCCGGAGCAGGCGATGAAATCGTCTCGGCTACGAGCCTGTACGGCGGCACATACAATCTATTTTCCACGACGTTTCCGAAAATCGGCATTACCGTAAAATTCGTCGATCCGAGCGATCCGGAAAACTTCCGTAAAGCGATTACAGACAAGACGAAAGCGCTGTATGCGGAAACGATCGGCAATCCGAAAGGCGATGTGCTCGATATTGCCGCGGTCGCCGCGATTGCGCACGAAAACGGGATACCGCTTATCGTGGACAACACATTCCCGAGCCCGTATTTGTGCAGGCCGATCGAGCATGGAGCCGACATCGTCGTCCATTCGGCGACGAAGTTTATCGGCGGACACGGGACGTCCATCGGCGGCGTTATTGTGGACGGCGGCCGGTTCGACTGGAAAGCCAGCGGCAAATTTCCCGGACTGACCGAACCGGATCCGAGCTATCACGGTGTCGTCTATACGGAGGCGGTCGGCCCGATTGCGTACATCATAAAAACGCGCGTACAGTTATTG
Organism: Paenibacillaceae bacterium; assembly: GCA_041686835.1. Classification (GTDB taxonomy): domain Bacteria; phylum Bacillota; class Bacilli; order Paenibacillales; family JAWLCZ01; genus JAWLCZ01. The sequence goes on from JAWLCZ010000046.1 coordinate 17,427, forward strand.
CGCGACATGGGGGCGGCGATATCCCCGTTCAACTCGTTCCTGCTGCTGCAAGGACTGGAAACGCTGCATCTCCGCATGGAGCGCCACAGCGAAAACGCGTTGAAAGTGGCGCAATTTTTGGAGGGGCACGAGTCCGTCGAATGGGTCAACTATCCCGGTCTCCCAAGCCACCCGTCTTACGAGCTGGCGAAGAAGTATATGCCGAAAGGACAAGGGGCGATTCTCACCTTCGGCATCAAGGGCGGCGTCGAAGCGGGCCGCAAAGTGATTAACAACGTCAAATTATTCTCGCATTTGGCCAATGTCGGCGATTCCAAGTCGCTCATTATCCATCCCGCGAGCACGACGCACCAGCAGTTGTCCGAACAGGAACAACTGTCGACGGGGGTTACGCCGGGCATGATTCGCTTGTCGGTCGGAACCGAAAATATCGACGATATTATTTACGATTTGGATCAAGCGATCAAAGCGAGCCAAAAATAATCTGCAATGACGATCGTCCCCTTCAGGGAGGTAACCGAATGAACACATTCGTCCGTAAAGATTGGGATACTTATTTCCTCGACATCGCCTATATGGCCTCGACAAGATCCCAATGCCCGCGCAGGCGGGTTGGCGCCGTGCTTGTCCAGGGCAAAAAGCTGCTCGGCACCGCATATAACGGCGCGCCGATGGGGGTTCCCGACTGCTCGGAAGCGGGCTGCATGCTGGCCGAGGAACTCGAGGTTACACAGGTGGACGGAAAAGAGGAAGTCGTAAAAAAACAGCGGTGCATCCGTACGATTCATGCCGAGCAAAATTTGTTGCTGTTTACCGATCGCGTGGATCGCGAAGGCTCGACCGTATACGTCACGGATCAGCCGTGCTGGACGTGCGCCAACATGCTGGCGAACAGCGGCATTACGGAAATTGTTTATCACCGTCCGTATCCGAAAGACAGCGACAAAGTGGAAGAATTGATGCGGCGGAAAGGCATCGCTTTACGGCGGCTTGAATCGTATGAACCTCCTCCGGGGGTTATTGCGGAAGTCATCGACTAGTTTGCATACGGCTAATGATGAGGAAGAACCTCTTATCGCAACAGCGCGGTAAGAGGTTCTTCTTTTTAGGATAAAAATTGAGGGTACCCAAAAGAATTGGAATAAGCCGCCAAGCTTCACGCCAATGTTTGGGGGAAATGTCAGGGGGGAATGCGGAAGTGCGCCGTCCGCTCGTCGTCTTATCGTCAGCCTGGATACTCGGTTACGTTCTCGCCTATATGCTGGACGGACGCCCGCTTGCCGTCGTTTGCGGGTCGCTTGTCTGTATCGCCGCCCTGGTCATGCGGGCGCTGAACGTTCCCTGGAAACTTTCGTGCGTCACGCTTGCCGCCACAGTAGTCGCCGCAGCCTATTTTTCCTGGTTCGACGCCCGTAACGTCACGCGCTTCCCGCCGCACCCGGCTGGCAGCGGTGATGCGGAACCGGCGGCGGCCGTTCGGGGGACGATCGCCTCCGTCGTCGAAGTGGACGGGGATCGCGTTTCGTTTGTAGTCAAGACGAAACACGTGCGGCTCGAGAACGAAACGGAGTGGCAGGCGCTGTCCGAAAAAATTCAGGTCCACATTCGTCTGCTCGAGCAGGAAGAGCAAACAAAGGCACGGAAGTGGAAGAGGGGAGACATTGTCGAACTGAGCGGCCGGATCGCGCTGCCCGAACCGGCCCGCAATTTCGGCGGCTTCGATTACCGCGATTATTTGCGGCTTCGTCATATCCACCGGACGTTATCGGTGAAAGGATTGGACGGAGTGAAAGCCGTCCCGCCGGACGGATGGAATTTATACCGGGCGCTGAGCTGGAACGACGCGGTCAGAAATGCGCTCGGTTCCGTCGTCGACCGGCTGTTTGACGGCGAACAGGAAGGTTTTATGAAAGGACTGCTGATCGGATTGCGCGAAGACTTGGACGAGCGGCAGTTTGCGCAGTTCTCCAGGCTGGGCCTCACCCATATTTTGGCCATTTCCGGTTTGCATGTCGTCGTATTTTTATGGGGATGCATCGGCATCATGCGTTTGTGCGGGTTGACGAAAGAAACTTACCTGCTTGTCGCCATGCTGCTCGTTCCGTTCTACGTCCTGTTGTCCGGAGCTTCACCGTCCGTCGTAAGAGCGGGGATTATGGCGATCATTGCCTTATACGCCGCCCGCCGCAGCCTGTTAAAGGACGGTCTGCATATCATCGCCGCCGCCGCTTTTTTCATGCTCGTTTGCAATCCGTATTACCTGCTTGATGTCAGCTTTCAGCTGTCGTTTCTGGTGACGGCCGGGCTTATCGCCGGTGTGCCGGTTGTCGGCCGCCTGCTGCCGATTCGCTCGAAAATGCTGAACGGCGCCGTTGCCGTGACGCTCGTTTCCCAATGGGTGTCGTTTCCGTTGACCGTTTATTATTTCAATCAATTTTCTCTTCTGTCGTGGCTCGCCAACCTGCTGCTCGTCCCGCTGTTCAGCTTTATCGTGCTGCCTGCCGGTTCGGCCGCCTTGATGATTGGAATGGTCAATATACAGATGGGCAGTTGGCTGGCGAAGATAGCGGAACGGGTAAACGATATCTGCTTTTGGCTCATCGACGTTTTGAACCGTTCGGACTTGTTCGTCTTGATCTGGCCTTCTCCTTCGAAGTGGTGGATCGCCGTTTATTACACGCTCTTGTTTGCCGTTATGTGGAGTCTCGTCCGCATCCGGCAAGACAGGCGCATGGCGGCTGCCGCTATCGTTTCCGCCGGATGCATCGCCGTTCTGTTATGGCACGGCTACAATCCGGATCGCCGGCTTCAAGAAGGGGCGGTTCATTTTTTGGATGTCGGCCAAGGCGATTCTATCCTGATTCGCGCTCCTTCGGATCGATACATTCTGGTCGACGGTGGAGGAACGCTGAATTTCCGCAAGCCCGGCGAAGAGTGGAAAGACCGCAAAGATCCGTTCGAAGTCGGCAGGAAGCTGCTCGTTCCGCTCTTAAAAAAGCGCGGGGTGCACCAAATCGATTATTTGATTGTGTCCCACGAAGATGCGGATCATCTCGGCGGTCTGCAGGCGGTGATCGAACAAATCCCCGTGCGGCATCTGGTATTTAACGGAACATTGAAGCCCGACGAGCGTACAGCGCATTTTTTCCGAACCGCATTGGAGAAACGGATCCCGCTGCTGGCCGCACATGAAGGACGGACGCTGCGCATTGACCGGCATACATCGCTCGAGTTTCTTTTTCCGGAGAAGCCCCGGGAAACGGGCATCCTGAAGGAGCCCGAGCAAAACTCGCAGTCGGTCGTCTTCTTGCTGCAAATCTTCCAATCACGGTTTCTGTTTACCGGGGACATCGGCCTATCGGAAGAACAACAAATCCTTAAAGCCGTTTCCGTAAACCGCCAGCTGCCGAAAAGTCCGATCGATGTGCTGAAAGTGGCGCACCACGGCAGCCGCAATTCCACTTCCCCGCAGTGGATCGGTTTCTGGAAGCCCGATGCGGCCGTCATTTCCGCAGGAAAATCGAACGTCTACGGGCATCCGAACGAACAGACGCTCATCCGGCTGCAGCGGCAAAAAGCAGCGATATATCGCACCGATCGGCACGGGGAAGTGCAGATGAAAGTAACCGCCGGCTCGCTGCTCGTCCGTACTAAATTGGGAGGGGACGTGAAATGATGCGGCATGATTCGCCGAATTTCCGGCAGCCCGGATGACGATTACGGGTATAATATAAGGATAGAAAGGAGAGAGTGTCCAGTGAAAAAGATCGTGTCATGCCTCTTTGCCGCGATGCTGTTCGGAGCCGGCGTTCTGTCCGGTCCAAAGCCCGGCGCAGCCCGGGAAGAAGCGCCGCTTGAGCTTCAGCTGATTTCCGATCGGTCGTCGGTTGCTGCCGGAGGAACCGTCTCCTATTACATCATTTACCGCAACGTGCTGAATAAACCGATTCCGAAAGCCTGGATAAAAGTGCAGGTTCCCGGAGACATGGATGTCGTTGACGGCGGGGGAGCGGATGGAGACGGCAAGTCGGGCGTCCTGCAGTGGAACTTGAAGGACATCGCTGCGGACGGGACGGCCGTCATACCGTTTCAACTGAAGGTAAATACATCCGCCGCTTACAATCAAATCATTGAACTTGCCTGCACAGCCGGTCTCGATGAACAGGCGCGGGCGGAAACCGCAAATGTGCGCATTCACGTCGGCACGGAGATTCATCAACCGTTTTTCTCCGGTTTCCCGGACGGAAAGTTTTATCCCGGATTGCCCTTGACCCGCGCGGAAACGGCCGCGGTCATTGCAAGAATCAAAAACCTCGCGGATGAAGGAGAGAAGCAGGCGTATTCCGATGTGCCGGACCATCATTGGGCGTATCGATATATTCGAATGGTTTCGCATGCAGGGTATATGTCCGGCTATAACGGGGCGTTCCGCCCGGACGAACCGGTGTCGCGCGCGGAACTCGTCCGCATTATGCTGCGGTTGAGAGGCGTAGAGGCCGTTCCGCTCGCACCGTTCGACGATTCAAAGGGCCATTGGGCAAGCGATGCAATCGGAACGGCCCGGGCGTTAAAATGGATCGACGGCGCAGGCGGCGGAAAATTTCAACCGGACGGTGTTGTGGAACGGCAGGCCGCCGCGAAGATGCTCGCCGCCGCCCTGGCCCGGGGACCTCTTGCGGACGGGGAAATATGGGTGACCCGGCATTTTCCGGATGTTGATCCCAACCATTGGTCGTTCGGATGGATTGAGGAGACTTCCTCGGTCGCTCATGAATCGGTGAACAGAGGTGACGGCAAGGAATATTTAATCCGCTATTTGCCGGAAGAGACGGAACCGTTCTAACCGGGGGCTGACCAACCGCCGTGCAGCGCCGCAACGCGCGCCGGGAGAGGCGCACGTTGGGAAAAAAAGCCATCCCTTGACGGGACGGCTTTTCTATCCAACGGATTGGGTTCAGTCTCTGTCGTTCCGGTCATCGCGTTCATGCCGATCATCGTCGTCGTGTTCGTGACGGTCGTCGTCATGCTCGTGCCAATCGTCATCGTGACCATGTTTGCGCGTTTTTCCCGGAAGCTCATACTCCAATTCGCCCGGTTGAAACTGAAGACGCATACTGTACTGGTGCTGTTTCACCGATTGGAAAAACTGATTGGCAGCCTGCAGTTTTTTCTCCTTGGCTTCTTTTTTCATCAACCCGTATTCGGTATATGCCTCGACCAATTCCTTGTTGTTTTGCTGCATCCGATCGATGATATCGTTCAGCCTCTTTTTTTGTTGGGCCGACAGCTGGATGTTCCCGGCGGTATCATCGGCTTTCCGCATATCCTTTACATCGTGGCGGGTTTGTCCCGAAGCGCTGGTGTATGCCGGATTTGTAAAGAGAATCAGAGCCGCGGCGAACAGCACAGAGCCCACTATTCGTTTCTTCATGGATGATTTACACCCCTTTAACGATGATTGGTACAGTCGTTATTTTATCCCGCTGACGATATTTTATGTCAAAATGGAGATATACAAAATATGGAATATGGGAGATTACCCGTTGTCCTCCGGATTTTGCCGCTCCGCCTGCAGGTGCTCATCGCCGGGCATGAGTGTCCAGCCTTTCGTCAATACGATTTTCAGCCAAAATCCGGCCAACCAGCTGGTGACAAGCGACAGCACGACCAGTACGGAGAAAAACTGTTGGTTGATGATTCCCGCGCCGTAGGCGACCGTGGAAAGCACGATGCCGGGGCCGCCGCGAGCGTTCATCGTCAAGCCGAAGTTCAGGCTCGTCAAACGGTCAAGCTTTATCGCTCTTGCCGTCGCGTAAACAAAAATCGTCTG